>DASXFL010000131.1:0-33164 GCA_036489595.1 Solirubrobacterales bacterium | reverse complement strand
CGGTCCTGGAGAGGGCGATCGAGGACGGCGAGCGTGCCGTCGCCCGTACGCCCGAGCAGCTCGAGGTGCTGCGCGAGTCCGGCGTGGTCGACGCCGGTGGCCACGGCCTGGTGCTGATCCTCGCCGGGGTCGTCGCCGGCCTCCGCGGCGACGGCGCGGCGCTGCCGGAGGTGTCCCGCCACGAGGCGCCGCGGCTCACCCAGCCCCACCACGAAGACAGCCGCTACCGCTACTGCACTAACTTCATCGTCTCCGGCAGCGGCCTCTCCAACCGCGCCTTCCTGCCGCGGCTGGAGGGGCTTGGCGACTCGGTCCTGGTGGTCGGCGACGACGCGACGCTGAAGGTCCACGTCCACACCGACGAGCCGGAGCATGCCGTCGCGCTCTTCGACGGGGTCGGCGCGGTGACCAACCTCGACGTCGCCGACATGCGCGAGCAGATGGCCGAGCGCAGCGCCCGGCTCGGCGCTGGCCGCGCCCGCACCGGGGCGATCGCCGTGGCCGCCGGCGCCGGCCTCGAGCGCCTCTTCGCCGAGCTCGGTGCCAGCGTCGTCCCCGGCGGCGAGACGCTCAACCCCTCGACGATGGAGCTGCTGGCGGGGATCCACGGGGTCGACGCCGAGGAAGTCCTGGTCTTGCCGAGCTCCTCCAACGTGGTGATGGCCGCCGAGCGCGCCTGCGGGCTCTCCGACAAGCCGGCCCGGGTGGTGCCGGCGACCTCGCAGCAGGCGAGCTTGCTGGCGCTGGTCGAGCTCGACCCGCAGGCAGCCGCCGACGCCAACGCCGAGCGGCTCGAGGCGGCCCTGGCCGGTGTCGCCACCGGCGGCGTCGCCCCGGCAGCCCGCGACGACGCCCAGGGCCGCTTCCGCAAGGGCGACGCGGTCGGCTTCGCGGGCGGTGAGATCGTCGCCTGGGGCGGCGCCGGCTCGACCCTGACCGAGACGATCCAGCACCTCGCCGAGGACGCCGAGATCGTTACCGTGATCGCCGGCGAGGGGGCGCCGATCGCGCTCCCGGAGATCGACCTCCACGCCCCGGACGGGGTCGAGATCGAGAAGCACGAGGGGGGGCAGCCGAGCTGGTGGTGGCTGCTCGCGGCGCAGTAGCACCGGGGTCCGGCGACCGTCCGCTGGCCGGCGAGCGCCAGTTCGGCGCGCCCCGCGCCTGGACGCCTGACGCGCTCCGCGAGGCGCCGGTGCACTGGCCGCGGCCGAGCGTCCTCGACATCTCGATCCGGGCGCTCGCCGGGGTCGGCCCGAAGCTCGCCGAGGCGGCGGCCGAAGCGGGGATCGAGACGGTCTGGGACCTGCTGCTGCGCTTCCCGCACCGCCACCGCAGCCGCCAGGTCCGCCAGCTCGGCTCGCTCATCTCGGGAGAATCCGGGACGGTCCTGGTCGAAGTCCTCGCCGGCTCGAAGCCGCGGCCCTTCCGCAAAGGGAAGCTCTCGATCCTCGGGGTCAAAGTCGGCGACGAGAGCGGGCACGTGCGCGCCACCTGGTTCAACCAGCCGTGGGTCGCCGACAAGCTGGCGCCGGGGGCCGAGCTGCTGCTGACCGGGAAGCTGAGCGGCAAGGGCTTCGCGGTCCAGGAGTGGGAGCTGACCGGGGGCGAGGCGGAGGTCGAGGACGCGGCGTTCGTCCCGGTCCACGCGGCAACCGAGGCGCTGCGGCCGCAGCGGATCCGCGAATGGGCCGAGCAGGCGGTGGGGCTGGCGCGGAACGCGGTCGAGGGGCTGCCGGCGGAGCTGCGCGCCCGGCGCGGGCTGGCCGGGGTGGGGGACGCGATCAAAGCCGCCCACTTCCCCGAGTCCGAGGAGGACCTGACCGACGCTCGCCGCCGCCTCGCCTTCGAGGAGCTGTTCCTGCACCAGGCGCTGCTCGCCTCGCGCAAACGCAGCCGCCGGGCGGCGCGCCCGGCGCCGAGGCTCGGCTCGCCCGGAGATCGCGTGTCCGCCTGGCTCGAGACGCTGCCCTTCGCCCCGACCGCCGACCAGCGCGCCGCCTTCGCCGACCTCGACGAGGACGTCGACTCCGGCGAGCCGATGGCGCGGCTCTTGATGGGCGAGGTGGGCTCGGGCAAGACCGTGGTCGCCGTCTACGCGATGCTGCGGGCGCTCGAAGCCGGCTACCAGGCGGCGCTGATGGCGCCGACCGAGACCCTGGCCGAGCAGCACGCGATCACCTTGGGAAGGCTGCTCGCCGCCGACGCGACCCCGTTCGCCTTGCTGACGGGAGCGACGCCGGCGGCGATGCGGCGGCGCGCCCTCGACCAGCTCGCCTCCGGCGAGCTGGGACTGATCTTGGGCACCCATGCCCTGATCGAGTCCACCGTCGAGTTCGCCCGCCTCGGTCTCGTCGTCGTCGACGAGCAGCACCGCTTCGGGGTCGAGCAGCGGCGGGCGCTCGACGCCAAGGGGGTCGAGGGACTGGCGCCGCACGTCCTCCACATGACCGCGACGCCGATCCCCCGCACCCTCTCGCTGACCGCCTACGGCGACCTCGACACGACCGCCCTGCACGAGCTACCGGCGGGCCGGCAGCCGGTCGAGACGCGCCTGGTCGACGAGGCGGAGCGCGGCGAAGCCTTCGAGTTCATGCGGCGGCGGCTGCGCGAGGGCCGGCAGGCGTTCGTCGTCTGCCCGCTGGTCTCCGAATCGGAGAAAGTCGCCGGGCGGGCCGCCGAGGCGGAGGCCGAGCGGCTGCGGGCGGGGGAGCTGCGTGATTTCAGGGTCGGCCTCCTGCACGGGCAGATGCGCTCCGAGGCAAAGGCCGAGGCGATGCGCGCGTTCGCCGCCGGCGAGACCGACGTGCTGGTGGCGACGACGGTGATCGAGGTCGGGATCGACGTCGGCAACGCGACGGTGATGGTGATCGAGGGGGCGGAGCGCTTCGGCGTCTCCCAGCTGCACCAGCTGCGCGGCCGGGTCGGCCGCGGCGAGCACCCTTCGCAGTGCCTGCTCTTCGCCGAAGAGGCGGGGGAGCTGGCGCGGCGGCGGCTGCGGGCGGTCGAGCAGCAGAGCGACGGCTTCAAGCTGGCCGAGGTCGACTTGGCGCTGCGCGGCGAGGGCGAGATCCTCGGTACCCGCCAGAGCGGCCAGGCCCGTTTCGCCGTCGCCGAGCTGCCCGAAGACGAAGAGCTGCTGCTGGCGGCCAGAGCCGAGGTGGTGGCGCTGCTCGACCGCTACGGCTCGCTCGAGGATGCCGCCCTCGGACCACTGTTGGAGGCAGCACGTCGACGGTTCGGGGCTGGCGTAGCCGACCCAATTCCACTGTGAGTGGAGCGCCTCGTTTGAGTCGCAATCAATATCTGATTCCTTTTCGACTCAAATGAGGCGCGACTTTTATTCATGAGGGTGATCGCCGGAGAGCTAAAGGGCCAGCACCTGGTCGCGCCGCGCGGCTGGAAGGTGCGGCCGACCTCCGACCGGGTCCGCGAGGCGACCTTCTCGGCGCTCGGCGAGCGGGTAGTCGGCGCCCGCGTCCTCGATCTCTACTGCGGCACCGGCGCCCTGGCGATCGAGGCGCTCTCGCGCGGGGCCGGGGGCGCCGTCCTCGTCGACTGCGACACTCGGCCGGCGCTCGGCAACGTCGAGCGGCTCGGCCTCGGCGACCGCGCCGAGCTGGTCCGCGCCGACGTCGCCCGCTGGTTGCAGGGGAATTCCGCCGGGGCATGCGCCGGCGCCGAGGGCGGGCCGGCGGCCGGCCGGTCGGGCGAGTTCGACCTCGTCTTCGTCGACGCCCCCTATAGACTCGCCGACCGCGTGCAGCAGGATCTCGTCACCCACCTCCCCGACCTCCTTGCCCCGGACGGTCGCGCGATCGTCGAGAGCGGCGCCCGCCGCCCGCTCCAGGTCGCCTCGCTGGAGCGGCTGCGGCAGCGGCGCTACGGCGCCGCCGACGTCTCGATCTACCGGCGGGCCGAGCGGTGAGCAAGCGCAACGGGACCGTCGTCTGCCCCGGCACCTACGACCCGATCACCAACGGTCACCTCGACATCATCACCCGCACCTCCAACGTCTTCGACCGGGCCGTGGTTGGCGTCGTCAACAACCCGCTGCGGAAGCAGAAGACGCTGTTCACGGCGGCGGAGCGCAAGCGCTTCATCGAGGAAGCGACCGCCGACCTCGGCAACGTCGAGGTGCAGATCTTCTCGACCCTGCTGGTCGAGTTCGCCCGCATCAACGGCGCCCACGCGATCGTCAAGGGGATGCGGGCGATCTCGGATTTCGAGTACGAGTTCGAGATGGCGCAGCTGAACCGCAAGCTCGACCCGGAGATCGAGAGCATCTACGTGATCGCCTCGCCCCACTACAGCTTCCTCTCCTCGACCGGGGTCAAGGAAATGGCGACCTTCGGCGGCGACGTCGGCGATCTCGTGCCGGCATCGGTGGCCAGCGCACTCTCGGAGCGCCTGGCCGAAAGGTAGGCTTCTGTCACAGGCCCCGGCCGAGTGGGCGGGCGCTTGCAAAAAACGCGCCGCTTCACCCCTTCTTCACCAAAAACCCCGCATACACGTAGGCTTACGACTCGCAAATGGACGTTCTGGTCCTCATCGACAAGCTGGACGACGTAGTCCACAACGCCCGTCCCGTCCCCCTGACGGATCAGGTGCGCGTGGACCGCGAGGAGATCTATGACCTCCTCGACCAGATGCGCGCGACGATCCCCGAGGAGATCAAGCAGGCGCGCTGGATCGTCAAGGAGCGCCAGGAGATGCTGGCCGAGGCCAAACGCGAGGCGGAGCGGATCGTCCGCGAGGCCCGCGAGCAGCAGGCTCGCCTGATCTCCGACGAGGAGGTCACCAAGCAGGCCGAGCGGGCCGCTGACGAGATCGTCGAGGACGCCCGCACCCGCGAGCGCGAAATCCGCCTCGGCGCCGAGGACTACGCCGACGAGATCCTCAACACCCTCGAAGTCAACCTGCAGAAGTTCCTGGCGGCCGTGCAGCGCGGCCGCGACCGGCTCGCCGGCCGCGAGGACGAACCGGCACCCGAGCTCGACCAGGCCCCGTAGCGCCGGGCGCCAAGCCCCCGCGCCGGCCCGCCGTTGGCGCCTTATGCATCGATGGGATGCAAAAAGCGCCAATACCCTGCAAGTCGACCGCGAGCACGCCGCGGACCCGCCGCGCTACTCGAGCTTGAGGTCGTCGAGCGCCGCCCAGCGGGGGTCGACCGGCTTCTCGTGCTCGTGGGCGCCGGGCCCGGCGTCGTTCAGCGACTCGCCACAGACGGGGCAGAGGCCGAGGCAGTCAGGGCGGCAGAGGAAGGTGGTCGGCAGCGCCAGCAGCGTTGCGTCATGAGCCCAGCGGCCGATCTCGAGCTCGTCCTCGACCACGTAGGGGCTGCGCAGCTCCTCGTCCTCGGTGGCGGCCTGGTCGACCTCGCGCGCTTCGACCTCGAGGTCGAGCGCCGCCGGCTCGAGGCAGCGCATGCAGGGCCCCTCGAGGTGGATCGGGAAGCTGAGGTGGAAGGCGTGGCCGCCGGCCTGACGCGAGACCTCGAGCCGCACCTGCGGCGAGCGCGGGGCGGCGGCGTAGGTCTGGCCACCGAGCTCGAAGGGCTCGAGCTCGACCGGCAGCTCGAGCCGTTTCCCTTCGCCTGAGCGCAACCCGAGCCGGGTCAGGTCGATCATCGTTTGCGGGGTAGGGGCCATACTGCCGAGGTTACGAGATGGCTCGATTCGACTGGAAACCCGACGAGTATCCGGGCCTGATCCGCTCCGAGGTGCCGCGCTACGACGAGCTCCAGGAGGCGGCGATCGCCGCCATCCCCTTCGCCCCCGAGCGCGTGCTGGAGCTGGGGATGGGGACGGGGGAGACGACGCGGCGGCTGATCGAGGCCTACCCGGACGCCTGGGTGATTGGCCTCGACGCCAGCCCCGACATGGTCTTCCGCGCCCGCGAGATGTACGACGACGTCCAACTCGCCCGCATGGAGGACCCCCTCCCCGACGGTCCCTGGGACCTCGTCATCGGCGTCCTCTCGATCCACCACCTGAGGGCGGAGCAGAAGAAGGAACTCTTCCGCCGCGTCAGCGAGCACTCCCGAGCTCTGGTGATCGGCGACGTCGTCAAGGCCGAGGTCGAAGTCACCCCAATCGAGCAGGGCTTTGATTTCCCCGAGACGGCCTCGGATCTAGCAAGCTGGACCCAAGGAGAGGTCACCTGGCAAGCGGACGATCTGGCGGTGATCGCCGCGGAGTACTGACTCCGTCCGATCTCGGCTCACCGTCCCCAATCGTCAGCTACCATCCCCCGCCATGGCCGTTCCGAAGAAGAGAACCTCGTCCGCCCGCCGCGACAAGCGCCGCGCCCAGCACAAGGCCCCCAAGGCCCGCCTCAATAGCTGTCCGCGCTGCCACAGCCCGCGGCTGCCGCACCGGGTCTGCCCGACCTGCGGCACCTACGCCGGGCGCGAGGTCGTCTCGCACCAAGTCGTCGACCCGACGACGACCACCCCCTCCGAATAGCCGTGCCGGCAACCCGGGCGGTGACGGTCGCGCTCGACGGCTACGGCGCCGAGCAGGGTTTCGAGGCGCTCGCCGAGGGCGCTCGCCGAGCTGCCGCCGACCCGCAGATCGGGATCCGCCTGTTCGGGCCTCGGCGCGCGCTCGGGCTCGACGGGGTCGAGGGGGTCGAGGTGATCGACACTGCGGAGTGGATCTCCAACGAGGAGGACGCGGTGCACGCGGTCCGCGCCAAGAAAGGGGCCTCGGTGGTCCAGGCCGCCGCCGACGTTGCTGCCGAGCGCTCCGCCGCCTTCGTCAGCCCTGGCTCGACCGGGGCCACGATGGCCGCCGCCACCTTCGGCCTGCGCCGCCTCCAGGGCGTCCAGCGGCCGGCCCTCGCCGTGCAGCTGCCGGCGCCGCGCAAGACAGTCCTCTTCCTCGACGTCGGCGCCAACGTCAACGTCCGCGCCCAGCACCTGGTCCAGTTCGCCTTCCTCGGCGCCGCCTTCAGCGCTGCCGTGCTCGGGGTGGCGAAGCCCCGGGTCGGGCTGCTGACGGTCGGCGAGGAGTCCGGCAAGGGGCGCGAGGAGGTGGTCGAGGCGAACCGGCTGCTGAGCGAGGCGCCGGGGATCGACTTCGCCGGCAACGTCGAGGGCGGTGACTTGCCGGGCGCGACCGTCGACGTGGTCGTCACCGACGGCTTCACCGGCAACGTCACCCTGAAGGTGATGGAGGGCTCGGCGCGGGAGATCGCCGGTGCGATCCGCAGCGCCGCCCGCTCCAACCCGCTCGCCGCCGCCGGCGGGCTGCTGATGAAGCCGGCCCTGAGCGGGCTGCGGCGCGAGCTCCACCCCGACACCACCGGCGGCGCGATCCTGCTCGGGCTGCGGGGGATCGCCGTCGTCGGCCACGGCTCGGCCGGGGCGGAGGGGATCGCCAACGCGGTCCGGCTCGCCGCCCGCTGCGCCAAGGTCGACGCGGCCGGCCGCACCGCGGCGCTGCTGCGGGAGGGCGGTGCCAGCCGCAGCGCCCTCGCCGAGACCGACGCCGGCCCCGGGGTACCCGCCGAGACCACGCCCGCAGAGGCGTCATAGTTAGGGCCGATGAACCACGACGAAGTCCTGACCCTGGTCCGCGAGCACCTGGCCGAGGAGCTCGAAGTCGACGCTGGGCGGATCGCCGAGGGGACCCGCTTTCGCGAGGACCTTGACGCCGACTCGCTCGACCTCTACGAGCTGGTGATGGAGCTCGAGGACCGCTACGGCGTCGTCGTCAGCGAGGAGCAGGCGACCCACATCAACACCGTCGGCGACGCAGTCGGCTTCGTGCTGGAGCACGCGCCGGCCTAGGCGGGAAGCCGCCCGGACCTTGGCCTCCGAGCCCGATTCTCAGGTCCTCGCCCTCTCGGCGCTGATCGGCGACCTGCCGGAGGACCTGCGCGGGCAGGCGCTCACACACTCCTCCTGGACCGAGCGGCGGGTCGATTCCTACGAGCGGCTGGCCTTCCTCGGCGACAGCGTGCTCGGGCTCTCGGTCGCCAGCGAGCTGCTCGACCGCTACCCGGCGATCGCCGCCGGCGGCCTCACCAAGATCCACAACCAGGCGGTCAGCGGGGTGTCCTGCGCGACGGTCGGACGGGAGCTGAGGGTTCCGGAGATGCTGCGGGCGAACGAGCCCGACGAGGCCACCGCGGCGATCCCGGCCGAGGTCCTGCTCGACGGCGAGCGGCCGCTGCCGGAGGCGACCGAGGCGCTGATCGGGGCCTGCTATCTGGCTTTCGGCTTCGAGCGCACCGCAGCGGCGGTGGCGGCTGCCTTCGAGCCACGGATCGAGCATGCCGCGGAGACCCGGATCGACTTCAAATCGGCGCTGCAGGAGCTGTTGGCGAGGCGCGGCGCGCGCGTAAGCTACGAGGTCGTGGCGGCGACCGGGCCACCGCACCGGCGCACCTTCGAGGTGGTGGCGATCGTCGATTCCGAGCGGGTCGGGAACGGCGTCGGGCGCAGCAAGAAGGCGGCAGAGCAGCTGGCGGCGGAGCAGGCGTTGGCGCAATTTGGCGATTAGCGGGCGCCCGGAGGCGTCCGAGCGAGGGGCGAGGATTCAAGGATGTACCTGCGGTCCATCTCGATGAAGGGGTTCAAGTCGTTCCCCGAGCGCACCCAGCTCGAGTTCTCGCCCGGGGTCAGCGTGATCGTCGGCCCAAACGGCTCCGGCAAGAGCAACATCACCGATGCGGTTCTCTGGGCGCTCGGCGAGCAGAGCCCGGGGGCGATCCGCGGCGCCTCGATGCAGGACGTGATCTCGGCCGGCGGCAAGGGCACCGGGCAGCGGCGCGAGGCCCAAGTCGAGGTCGTGATCGACAACTCCGACGGCCGTGCCGCGACCGAGTTCTCGGAAATCGCGGTCGAGCGGCGGCTCGACCGCGGCGGCGACGGTGGTTACCGCATGAACGGCGCCCGCTGCCGCCTCACGGACGTTACCGACGTCCTTTCCGACACCAACCTCGGCCGCGAGATGCACTCGGTGATCAGCCAGGGCCGGGTGGAGTCGATCGTGCTCTCGAAACCGCGCGAGCGGCGGCTCCTGGTGGAGGAGGCAGCGGGGCTCGGCAAGCACCGCAAACGGCGGCGCCGGGCGGAGCTGAAGCTGCGCGCCGCCCGCGACAACCTCGACCGCGTGCTCGACGTCGAGCGTGAGGCGCGGGCGCGGCTGCGACCGCTGAAGCGGCAGGCGCAGGCGGCCGAGCTGGGGGCGCGGATCGAGCGCGAGGAACTGGGCCTGCGGGCGCAGATCGTCGCCGAGGAGCTGCGCTTCGGCGCCGACCGGGCAGCGGCAGCTGCCAAGCTGGCAAAGGCGGCGCGGGCGCGGCGCGGCGAGATCGAGGCGAAGCTGAGCGAGGTCAGCGAGCGCCGGCGGGGGGCCGAGGAGCGCTTTGCCACCCGCGACCGCGAGCGTACCCAGGCCTGGGGGATGCTGACCAAGCTGCGCGGCGAGCAGGAGCGGATCGCGGTCCGCGCGGCCTCGCTGCGGAGCCGCGAGGCCGAGGTCGATGCTTGGCTCCAGCGCCTACGGGCGGAGCTTGGGCCGCTCACGCTCGACGTCGGCCCCGGCAGCGCTCCGGTCGAGCGGGTGCGGAAGCTGCAGGAGGAGCTGGCCGAGATCGGCGCCGGCCTGCGGGCGGCGGGTGAGGGCTTCGAGGTCGCGGGCTCCGACCAGCAGAGCGAGGCGGCGCGCGAGGCGGCGCTGGCCCAGGTGCGTGAGGGGGCGGAGAAGATGGGCCGCCACGCGCGGCGCGCCGAGGGGCTGCTGGGCGAGCGCCACCGCGAAGCGCTGCGGGCTCGGCTCGAGTCCGGCGAGGCGCTACTCGACGACGTCCGCGCGGCGCTGGCGGCGGTCGAGGGAGTGGCGGCGGCGATTCGGGCCCGGGTCGAGCGCACCGAGCAGCGGGTCGTCGGCGGCCCCGACGAAGGCGACGAGATCGCCGAGGAGCTGAAGGCCTGCTCGGCGCAGGAGTTTGAGCTGCAGGCGCAGCTGACCGCGACCTCCGACGAGCTGACCAGGGCCGAGGTCGAGGCGGCGCACCTCGGCGACCGCCAGGCCGAGGCGGCGAAGGAGCTGGCGGCGATCGCCGAGAAGCTCGGCGAGGCCAAATTGGTATCGGGTGAGGCGGCGCTGAGCGAGGAGGAGCGGGCCGAGATCGACCGCCGGCTGGAGCGGCTCGACCGCCGCCGCGCCCAGATCGGGCCGGTCAACCCGCTGGCCGAGCGCGAGTACGAGGAGGCCCGCGAGCACGTCGAGACGCTGCAGGCACAGCGCGAGGACACCGAGCGGGGGATGCGCGAGCTGGAGTCGCTGATCCGCGACATCGACGAGGAGATCGAGCGCGCCTTCGAGGAGACCTTCGAGGCGACCGCGAGGAACTTCGAGGAGATGGTCGCCCACCTCTTCCCGGGCGGGCGTGGGCGCCTGCGCAGGGTGAGCCTGCGGCCGGTCGGTGATGAGGAGCGCCCGTCCGGCGAGCGGCAGGTCCCGAGCGACGACAACGAGCCGGAGCCGGAGGAGGAGGACGAGCGGCGCGACGAGCTCGGGGTCGAGATCGAGGTCACCCCGGCGGGCAAGTCGACGCGCAAGCTCTCGCTGCTCTCGGGCGGCGAGAAGTCGCTGGTCGCGCTGGCATTCGTCTTCGCCGTCTTCCTCGCCCGGCCCTGCCCCTTCTACATCCTCGACGAGGTCGAGGCCGCCCTCGACGACGCCAACATCGATCGCTTCCTGCAGTTGATCCGCCGCTTCTCCGACCGCGCCCAGTTCGTCATCGTCACCCACCAGAAACGAACGATGGACGCGGCTGACGTGCTTTACGGCGTGAGCATGGGGGGGGACGGGGTGACCAAGGTTGTTTCGCGGCGATTGCCGCGTGATGTGGCGGAGGACGAGGAGGACGGGGGCGAGGAGCCCGGTGGGGGGCACCTTTCCGCAGTTGCCTGAGCTGCGGGGGCGTGGCGCTAGGGGCGAATTTCGGAGGGGTTGCAGCAGGGCGGTCGTGGGGGTCCCCTCTCCGGACGAAAAAAATCGCCTCCGACGATTTTTTCTTGAGTGTCCGGAGAGAGGACCCCCACGCCCACCTGCCGACAGCCCCCAACACTCCAAATCCCCGGAGCTCGACCACGAAGCTAAAGAAAAGGGGGGCCACCCCCATCTGATTTGAGCTTACGAGGGACGGAGCGGGGTTGAGGGACGTGCTCGAAGCGTGGAGGGGGATCGGGTATGGGTCTCCCAGACACTCCAGAAAAAATTGTCGGAGGCAATTTTTTCGTCTGGGAGACCCATACCCGAGCGCCCCACCCGCCGTGGTTCGAACGTCCTTCCGCAACCCCACCGCCCGGCGGTTCGTTCCCTCGGCCGGGTACCGTTCCGACCCCGTGTCGACCACCTGGCAGGACATGTTGAACCTCGGCAACCGCACCCCAGCCGTCGCCACGCCTGCCGACGAGGAGCCGGAGCAGCGGCGCGGCGTCTTCCGGCGCCTCCGAGAGAGCCTCTCGGCCAGCCGTAAAGCGCTCACTGAGGAGATCGGCTCGAGCCTCTTCGACCGCATCGACGACGAGACCTGGGAGCTGCTGGAGGAGGCGCTGATCCTCGCCGACGTTGGCGCCCCAACCACCGCCGCGGTGGTCGAACGGCTAGAGCACGAGGTCGAGTCGGGGGCGGTGCCGGCCGACGGCGTCGCCGTCCGCGACCGCTTGATCGAGATCCTCGCTGAAGTTGCCGGCACGGCGCGGGCGCCGATCGACCTCGCCGCCGAGCCGGCGGTGCTGATGATGGTCGGCGTCAACGGCACCGGCAAGACGACGACGATCGGCAAGATCGCCTGGCACCTGAGCAAGGAGTTCGGCCTCTCCGTCGTCCTCGCCGCCGCCGACACCTACCGCGCCGCCGCCGCCGAGCAGCTCGAGGCCTGGGCCGAGCGGGCGGGCGCGGAGCTGATTCGCGGCCAGGCCGGCGCCGACCCGGGCTCGGTCGCCTTCGACGCGATCTCCGCCGCCCGCGCCCGCGGCGCCGACGTCGTCATCGTCGACACCGCCGGCCGCCTCCACACCCAGTCCGACCTGATGGAGGAGCTCGGCAAGGTGCGGCGGGTGATCGCCAAGCAGATCCCCGAGGCCCCGCACGAGACGCTGATCTCGATCGACGCCACCACCGGCCAGAATGGCCTCCGCCAGGCGAAGATCTTCTCCGAGGCGGCGGCGGTCGACGGCGTCGTCCTGACCAAGCTGGACGGCACCGCCAAAGGCGGGATCGCGCTGGCGATCGCTGCCGACCTCGGCATCCCGGTGAAGCTGATCGGCGTCGGCGAGACGCTCGAGGACCTGCGCCCCTTCGATCCTGGCGAATACGCCAAAGCCCTGCTCGCCGAGTGACACCCGTTCGTCACTTGTTGCCCAGAGGGCAACAAGTGACGAACGCTAGGCTGAGGGGATGTTCGACCAGCTCTCCGACCGCCTGCAGTCGACGCTCTCCGAGGTCCGCTCGCGCGGCAAGTTGAGCGAGTCCGACGTCGACGCGGCGATGCGCGAGATCCGCCTCGCCCTGCTCGAGGCGGACGTCAACTTCAAGGTCGTGAAAGCGTTCACGCGGACGCTGAAGGAGCGCTGCCTCGGCGCCGAGGTGATGGACAGCCTCGACCCGGGCCAGCAGGTGGTGAAGATCGTCAACGAGGAGCTCGCCGAGCTGATGGGCGGCACCGGCGAGGAGCTGACGATGGCCCACTCCGGCCCGACCGTGATCCTGATGTCGGGCCTGCAGGGATCGGGCAAGACGACCGCCTGCGCCAAGCTCGCCCAGTACTTCCGCAAGCAGAGCAAGGACGTCGCCCTCGCCGCCTGCGACGTCTACCGGCCGGCCGCGGTCGAGCAGCTGGTGACGATGGGGGGCCGCGCCGGCGCCCAGGTCTACGAGAAAGGGACGGAGGCCGATCCGGTCGAGATCGCCTCCTGGGCCCTCGACCGCGCCCGCGAAGAGAGCCGCGACGTGCTGATCATCGACACCGCCGGCCGCCTCCACATCGACCGGGAGCTGATGGCCGAGCTGGCGAGCATCCGCAAGCGGACCGACCCCGACGACGTCCTCTTGGTGGTCGACGCGATGACCGGCCAGGACGCGGTCGGGGTCGCCGAATCGTTCGCCGAGGCGGCTGAGTTCGACGGCGTCGTGATGACCAAGCTCGACGGCGACGCCCGCGGCGGCGCCGCCCTCTCGGTCAAGGCGATCACCGGCAAGCCGATCCTCTTCGCCTCGACCGGCGAGAAAATCGAGGATTTCGACCGTTTCCACCCGGACCGGATGGCGCAGCGGATCCTCGGCATGGGCGACGTCCTCTCGCTGATCGAGAAAGCCGAATCGCAGGTCGACGAGCGCTCGGCCGTAGAGCTGCAGGAGAAACTGAAAAAGGACCAGTTCACGCTCGAGGACTTCCTCACGCAGATGAAACAGGTCCGAAAAATGGGCCCGCTCAGCGGCATCATCGGGATGCTGCCGGGGATGGGGGCGATGAAACAGCTGAAGAACGCCGACATCGACGAGCGTGAGCTCGACCGCACCGAGGCGATCATTCTCTCGATGACCCCGGCCGAGCGCGCCGACCCGCACATGATCAAGGGCTCGCGGCGCAAACGGATCGCCAACGGCTCCGGGACGAAAGTGCAGCACGTCAACGCCCTGGTCAAGCAGTTCGATCAAATGCGGGTGCTGATGCGCTCGATGGCCAACGGCAAGATGCCCGACCCCCAGCAGCTGATGGCGATGCAGCAGGGCGGGATGCCGAAGCCGAAGATCCGCCGCCGCTAGGCGGCTGAGCCGCCCCCCGACGCGGAAGCACGAGCGCGAGATCGCCGGTGGTCATGAGCGCGCCCGTGCGAGAGCAGAGGAGGCGGCGATTTGTTTCCTGTAATCTCTCGCGGCTCATGGCCGTGCGGATAAGACTGAGAAGGGTCGGTTCGAAGAAGAACCCGATCTGGCGGATCGTCGTCGCCGACAAACGCTCGCCCCGCGACGGGCGGACGATCGAGACGATTGGCCAGTACAACCCGCAGACTGAGCCCTCGACGATCGTGCTCGACGAGGAGCGCGCCCGCCACTGGCTCGAGCACGGCGCCCAGCCGTCGGAGACGGTTGCCGGCTTGCTTCGCACCAAGGGCATCGCCGCCCACGGCTCCTAGGTAGAAAATGGCCGACGAAGACCGCTCGATGACGGAGCTGCTCGAGTTCCTCGTCAAGGCGCTGGTCGAGGAGCCCGACGAGGTCGAGGTCGAGGAGCTGGAAGAGGACGGCGACCTCGTCTACGAGATCAGCGTCGCAGACGGCGACCTCGGCCGGGTGATCGGCAAGGGCGGCCGCGTCGCCAACGCGATCCGCACGATCGCCAAGGCCGCCGCGGTGCGGATCGACCGCCGCGTCATCGTCGACATCCTCGACTAGCAGTGGCTGCCCGGCGGAGCCGGCAGAGGGGCGGCGCCGGATGAGGCTCGACGTCTTCAGCCTCTTCCCGGAGGCCTTCGCCTGGTTCGCGACCCAGCGCTCGGTCGTCAACGCGGTCGCCGAAGGCAACGAGCTGCGGCTCTTCGACTACCGCAGGACGACGCCGCTGAAAGCCGGCCAGGTCGACGACTCGCCCTACGGCGGCGGCGCCGGGATGGTGCTGCGGGTCGACGTCGTCGACGCCGCGCTCCGCGCCGCCTACGGCGACGGCCCGCGCCCGCGCACCGTCCTGCTCTCGCCGAGCGGCCGCCTGCTCGACGACCCGCTCGCCGACGAGCTCGTCGGCGAGCCCCACGTCGCCCTGCTCTGCGGCCGCTACGAGGGCTTCGACGACCGCGTCCATCAGCACCTGGCCGACGACGAGGTTTCGATCGGCCGCTACGTGCTGGCCGGCGGCGAGCTGCCGGCGATGGTCGTCGCCGACGTCCTGATGCGGAAGCTGCCGGGCGCCCTCGGCCACGAGGACTCGGCCGCCGAGGAGTCCTACAGCCAGCTGCTCGAGGGGATGCCCGAGTACCCGCACTTCACCCGCCCGCCCTCCTACAACGGCTGGACCGTCCCCGAGGTGCTGCTCTCCGGCGACCACGGCAGGGTGCGGGAGTGGCGGCTCGAGCAGAGCCGGATCCGCGCCCGCGAGCACCAGGAACTGGACGAACGCTAGATCCGCAGCTGACGGTGGCGGACCACGCAAGTTGCGGCGCCAGGGCAGACACCTGCCGATCGCGCGCTTGCTCTACCATTCCGCCACCGCACGGCTCCCAGGCGTCCCCGGGGTCCGGCGGTTTTTTCTCGCACCGACACAGACCTTGGCATGAGCTCCGTCATCGACAGCATCGAGCGCGACCAGCTCAAGAAGGGGCTGCCCAAATTCGCCCCCGGCGACCGCGTCCGCGTCCACTTCCAGGTGATCGAGGGAACGCGGAAACGGATCCAGGTCTTCGAGGGTGTGGTGATCCGCCGCCAGGGCTCGGGCGCGCGCGAGACCTTCACGGTCCGCAAACAGTCGTTCGGGGTGGGCGTCGAGCGGACTTTCCCGCTGCACTCGCCGAAGATCGAGAAACTGGAGATCGCGGCGCGCGGGGACGTGCGGCGGGCCAAGCTCTATTACCTGCGCGGGCGCGTCGGCAAGGCCGCGCGCGTGGCCGAGCGGCGCTGGGGGATCGACGAGGACATGGTGTCCCAGGCCCCCGAGCAGTCGGAGGCGACCGACGCCGAGGGCGTCACGCAGGAGGAGGCTGAGACGGTGGCGGCACCGCTTGAGGCCGGGGGGGAGGACAGCAGCGCTCAGGGGGAGAGCGCGGAGCCGACGGCAGAGGCGACCGAGGCACCCGCGGAGGACGCGGGGGAGGCCGAGGCGACCGAGCCGGAGGCCTCCACGGAGACTGAGTCAGCGGCTGAGACGGACGCCGGAGCGCCCGCGGCCGGGGAGACCGAGGAAAGCACCGACGCGCCCGAGGATGCCGAGGACGAGGAGCCGGAGGGATCCGGCGACTCCGACGAGGATTCGCAGAGCTGAGACTCGGGATCCCGAAGCCGCAGGGCAAACTGGGCGGCCTGGTCGAGCTGGTCGTCATCGTCGCGCTCGCGCTCGGGCTGGCGCTGGCGATCCAAGCCTGGATCGTCAAGCCCTACCAGATCCCCTCCGAATCGATGGAGCCGACCCTCGACGTCGGCCAGCGGGTGCTGGTCAACCGCTTCATCTACGACTTCCACGAACCGCACATCGGCGACATCGTCGTCTTCCACCCGCCGGCCGGCGCCGACAACGGCACCGAATGCGGCGTCCCGCATCCGCCCGACGAGGCCTGCCCGAGGCCGACCAAGGAAGAGTCGAGTCAGAACTTCATCAAGCGGATCGTCGCCGGGCCCGGCGACACCGTCTCGATCAAAGACGGCCACCCGGTGGTGAACGGGGTCGAGAAGACCGACGAGCCCTACATCATCCCCTGTGGCTCAGCCGGAGCCTGCAATTTGCCGAAGACGATCACGATCCCCTCCGGCATGTACTTCATGATGGGCGACAACCGTGGAGCGAGCGACGACAGCCGCTTCTGGGGGCCCGTCCCCAAGGAATGGATCATCGGCGAAGCCTTCGCCACCTACTGGCCTCCCGACCGAATCGGCACCCTCTAGCGACGGCGTGGCGCCGGGCGAGGAGCAGGTGGGGGCGCCGCAGCGGCGCGAGCAGCCGCGCACCCACCGCCGCCGCCTCGCCCGCAGCCGCCGCCTCTTCGCCTTCGATCGCGGCCTCGGCAGCCGGTTCGTCGCCGGTGCCGACGAGGCCGGCCGCGGCTGCCTGGCCGGGCCGCTGGTCGCCGCCGGGGTGCTGATCGACTACGAGTCCCTCTCGATCTCCGACCGGCGGGCGCTGAGCGGCCTCTACGACTCCAAGCAGATGACGGTGGAGCGGCGGCTGGAGATCTTCCCGAGCGTGTTGCGGGCGGCGGAGCGGGTCAGCGTCGTGATCCGCTCGGCGGCGGGGATCGACCGCCGCGGCCTCCACGTGACCAACGTCGAAGCGCTCGGCGTCGCTCTTGAGCGGCTGCGGCCGGCCGAGGAGACGATGGCCTTGGTCGACGGCTTCTCGCTGCCTCGCTGCCGGGTCCCGCACCGGCGGGTGATCGGCGGCGACGCGACCAGCGCCGCGATCGCCGCCGCCTCCGTCGTCGCCAAGGTCACCCGCGACCGCTACATGCATGAGGCGGCGCTGCGGCACCCGGGCTGGGGCTTCGAGGAGCACGTCGGCTACTCGACCCCCGAGCACCGGGCGGCGATCGAGGAGATCGGGATCTCGCCCCTGCACCGGCGCTCCTTCCAGAGCGTCGCCTACTCGCAGCTCGGATTCATCTGACCTGCGCAGCTCGGCGTCCTCGGTCGCTCGCGTGCAGAGCACGCCACGCTCCCCGTGTCCTTGATCCGATTGGCCAGCTGAACCCGAGTCAGAAGGCCGCACGGATGTGCTCGAAGTCGATCAGATTGTCGGAGCGCTCGAAGGTGACGCCGATCGCGTCGAAGCGGATGCCGTCGTAGCGGGGGAGGTCGCGGTGAGCGGCCATGAAGGCGGCGGCGAGACGGCGGACCTGGAGCTGCTTGCGGGGGCCGATCGAGAGGATCGGTCGCTCGGGGCCGAAGGCCGATCCGGCCCGGCCCGCCTTGACCTCGACGAAGACGAGGGTGCGCCCGTCGAGGGCGACGACGTCAAGCTCGCCGTGGCGGCTGCGGGCGTTGCGGGCGACGATCCGCCAGCCGGCGGCCTCGAGGCGGGAGGCGACCAGGTCCTCGGCGCGGCGGCCGGTGCTGAGGCGCTCCTTTGTCATCGGACTGCAAGGCGCCGGTGGCACCCGGTTCTCCCCCAGGGGAGTCCTCAGCCGCCCCCCGAAATAAGCTATTTGCGCGATGAACGATGAATGGCGGCTGCAGATTGATGCGAAAGAGCAGGGCGATGGCGAGGCACTGACCGCCCGCCTCGAGGCCCGGGAGCTCGAGCACGACCTCAGCCTCGACTTCGAGGACCGGGTGATCGTCAGTCGCGACGGTTCGCGAGTCTTTCTCTATGCGGGGTCCCGGGAGCAGGTCGACAAGGCCCACCAGGTGCTCCTCGGCCTGGCCGAGGAGCACGGCTGGAAGCTCGAGACCGAGATCCGCCGTTGGCATCCCGACGCCGAGGACTGGGAGGATCCCGAGCGGCCGCTACCGCGCGCGGCCGCGGAGCACTCGGCCGAGCGAGCGGAGCTGATGCGGGAAGAGGACCGGGAAACCGAGGAACGCGGCTATCCCGAATACGAGGTGCGGATCGACCTCGGGTCCCGCCACGAGGCGGTCGAGCTCGCCAGGCGGTTGCGGGAGGAGGGGCTGCCGAACGTCCACCGCTGGCGGTTCGTCCTGGTCGGGGCGGCCGACGAGGACGCCGCCAAAGCGCTCGCCGAGCGTATCCGCACCGAGGCTCCGGCGGACGGCAGGTTCAAGGTGGAGGGGGTCTGGCAGGTGGCCTTGAGAGAGCATCCGTCGAACCCCTTCGCCTTCATGGGAGGGCTTGCCGACACCTGAGCTGCACTCTCGGCTCGAAGCTGGGTGAGAGTTGGCACACGGGTACCCCACCCGTGCGAATTTGATCCGTAGCGTCGCGGTCGTGCTCGCCACCGCCCGCACCTTCACCCTCGATGGCATTCTCGCTCGCCCGGTCCGGGTCGAGGTCGACGTCCACCGCGGCCTGCCTGCCTTCGCGATCGTCGGTCTTCCCGACGCCGCGGTGCGTGAGGCGCGCGAGCGGGTGCGGGCGGCGCTCGTCAACTGCGGTTTCGAGTTCCCGCTGCAGCGGATCGTCGTCAACCTCGCGCCGGCGAGCCTGCGCAAGGCGGGTCCGGGGATGGACCTGGCGATCGCGGCGGCGCTGCTGAGCGCCTCCGGGCAGCTCCCGGGGGAGGGGCTGGCGGAGGCGGCGCTGGCCGGCGAGCTGGCCCTCGACGGCGCCACCCGGCCGATCCACGGCGCCCTCGCGATCGCCGAGGCAGCGCGCGAGGCCGGGGTGGAGACGATCGTCGTTCCCGCCGAGAACGGGCCCGAGGCGGCGCTGGCGAGCGGGGTCGAGGTCCTGCCGCTGGCGGGTGTGGCTGAGCTGCCGGCGTTGGCGGCGGGCGAGTGGCGGCCGCAGCCGCCGGCGCCGCTGGCGCTGCGGACCGAGCCGGCGGCTGAGAGCCCCGATCTCGCCGACCTGCGTGGCCAGCCGCACCTGCGCCACGCGCTCGAGGTCGCCGCCGCGGGCGGCCACTCGCTGCTGATGATCGGGCCGCCCGGTGCCGGCAAGTCGCTGGCGGCGAGTCGGCTGCCCTCGATCCTGCCGCCCCTGGAGGCGGCGGAGGCTCTCGAGGTGGCGCGGATCGCCAGCGCCTGCGGCCGGCTCGGCGCCGGGCTTGGAGGCCGCCCCTTCCGCGCTCCCCACCACACGATCAGCGCTGCCGGCCTGGTCGGCGGCGGCTCGCCGCCGCGGCCGGGAGAGATCACGTTTGCTCACCGCGGAGTGCTCTTTCTCGACGAGCTCTGCGAGTTCCCCCGCGACGCACTGGAGGCGCTGCGGGCGCCGCTCGAGCTTGGCCAGGTCTCGCTCGCCCGAGCGGCCGGCGGCCGCACCTTGCCCTGCCGCTTCATGCTCGTCGCCGCCTCCAACCCCTGTCCCTGCGGCCGCGGCGAGACCGACTCCGACTGCGTCTGCAGGCCGGTCGACGTGCAGCGCTATCGTGGCCGCCTCAGCGGCGCCCTCGCCGACCGCATCGACATCCTCGCCGCGGTCCGCCAGCCGAGCGCCGAGGACATCGGCGGGCCGCCGGGAGAGCCGTCGGCCGCGGTGCGCGAGCGGGTCGCGGCGGCGCGGCAGCGGCAGGCGCGGCGTCTTGGTAATGGCCGCACCAACGCCGAGATGGCCCCGGCCGAGGCGCGCGAGTCGCTGCTCAGCGCGGAGGCCGGCGCCCTGCTGGCGGAGCTGTATGCGAGGCGGCGGCTCAGCGGCCGCGCCCACGACCGCTCGCTGCGGCTGGCGCGGACGATCGCCGACCTGGCGGAGAAGGAGACGATCGGCGCCGAGGAGATGGCGCAGGCGCTGCAGTTGCGGCGGAGGGACCGTGACTGAGCGGCCGCGCGCCTGCCTCGAGTGCCTGCGCCGCTCCTGGCTCCTGGCTCTGCTCGGCCCCTACGTCGAGAAGCTGGCGACGGGGGAGCCCGGCTCGCGCTCGCCCGAGCTGCTGCGGCTCTCCAACGAGGATCTGGTTGCGGTAGCAGCGCCGAAGGTCGCCGGCCAGCTCCTGACCCGGGTCGCCGAGCTCGGCGAGAAGGAGCTCGAGGAGGGGCTGGCTGCGGCGGGCTGCTGGGCCTGCTGCCGCCACGGCGATCTCTACCCGCCTGGTCTTCGCGACGCTGCCGACGCTCCCTGGGCGCTGATCGCTCGCGGCGACCCACGGCTGCTCGTCGGCCTCGAGCCAGACGCCGCGGTGACCGTGGTCGGCTCGCGCCGCGCCACCTCCTACGGTCGCGAGGTGGCGCGGGACCTCGGCCGCGAGCTGGCGGCGGCCGGCCTCGTCGTCGTCAGCGGCCTCGCCTTCGGGATCGACGCCTGCGCCCATCGCGGCGCCGTCGACACCGGCCGCACGATCGCCGTCCTCGGCTGCGGCCCCGACGTCGCCTACCCGGCGGCCCACCGCTCGCTCTGGCGCCGCATCTGCGAGACCGATCTGGTGCTCTCCGAGCTACCTCCCGGCGCCGTCCCCTGGCGCTGGACCTTCCCCGCTCGCAACCGGATCATGGCCGCCCTCGCCGGGATGACCGTCGTCGTCGAGGCTGCCGCCCGCTCCGGCTCGCTGATCACCGCCGACCTCGCCGCCGACCTCGGCCGTGATCTCGGCGCCGTTCCCGGCCCGGTGAACTCCCGCGCCTCGGCCGGTCCCAACAGCCTCCTCGCCGGCGGCGCCTGCCTCGTCCGCGACGCCCAGGACGTCCTCGACGCCCTCCTCGGCCCCGGTGCCCGCCGCCTCGACCGCGCCGGCCCGGCCCTCGACCCGGCCCTCGCCGCCGCCCTCGCTGCCGTCGAGGCCGGCGCCGCCACCTGCGACGCCGTCGCCACCTCCCTCGACCTCCCCGGCCCCGAGGCCGCTGCCGCCCTCGCCCGCCTCGAGCTCCTCGGCTACCTCACCTGCTCGACCATGGGCGTCTATACCCGCACCATGCAGGCGCCGCCAGGTGCGGCGTTCTAAGCGTCGTACTCAGCGACTAGTCCACGGACCTCCTCGATAGTGAGCCAAGGTCGGCGAAGGTGAGACTGTCGCCGAACGTAACTCCGATCGCTGCGCGACTGCCGGCGTCCGCTTGATTAAGTGAGAGCCGGCTTAGTAGGCGTCCCGCACCGGCCGTCTCTGGGAGCCGTCGTGGGCATCCCCTGATCGCACCCCAAACGGAGCACTATCCGAAAGGGGGCTGACCACTCATCCCACCATTCGTCCGGTTTGCGAGAGATCGCTCTACGAGAGAGGAATCCTTGCTTAAATGCCGGCCGGAATTGTCGACTCAATTCGCTGGGGGGCGTCGAGATATGCGAAACGGTTGCGCTGGGCTTTTGCTCTCACTCGCATCTTGCGGCGTTGTGCTTCTGTCGATTTCTTCGCCCGCCGAGGGGTACGAAGACCCCTCGGTCAAGCTCGGTGCCGAATCCTCGAACCTCTCCTCCACGAGCGGCCTGATCGAGGAAAGCTCGCCGCGGACGACTTCGGGCTACAAACCCACGGCTGGCACCGAAGCCTCTTACGCCACCCAGACGGAGACTTCGGGTGACTTTGATGTGACTACAGTCAATGAGCTAGAGTCAGAGGCTGAGAGCATGCTCAACAAGACCAGTCTCTTTGATTGGGTTGACGCTCCCGCGATCGCGGTCGCAGCGACGGGTGGGTGGGCAGGATGGGAAATCGGATCGGTGATCTACGGCGTTCTGTTTGGTGAATCGGAAGCCGCGAAAACCGAAGTTGGCCACTATCGCGCCGAAGAATGGTCTCCGAGAGCACCAGGCGATCTGCTTGACAGCGGAACAACCAGCAGCCCTCCAATTTACGCGCCAAACGCTTGGGGCTTGGAGGGTTACAACAAAACCCTCGGGCACACCGGGCTTCAGTCCAGCATCCCGGGGCAATGCGAACTCGACTTGTGGGGCGCGGGGACCAGGATCTACGCGTCGAAATGGTTCGCACCGAGCGGATGCGTACCAAAAGAAGCTCGGTGGTACGTGTTGTGGAAGCCCCTGACCGAAATGGCCAAATGCAGTGGCACGATCTGCACGGGAATCGAAGCGAAATCGTATTCGGGGGCCGGACAGCCGAGTTTGCCGACTACCAAACAGCTCGAAGAACGAACGCAGACTCAGCTGAAATCGGCCGAATACCCCGTACTCAACCGCTTCCTCAACTACCTTGCAGAACCCGAAAATTTCCCCGATCCTAGGGTGACCAAAAAGAAGGTCGACGAGGAAGAACGACGCTGCGACAGAGGTACGCCGCAGTTTGAAAACGCAGGCGGCAACCTATCGCCAGAACCATTCGCCAAAGAGGAAGAAGCTGAATTCTCGGTGGCGAGCCGACCGGAAGGCTTTGAATCGACGCCTGTCTATCTCCGTTGGGGGACAACCTCATGGATACCAGGGAAAGCGGGATTTTCGGAAACCCCGTGCCTCGATTTATGGAGTGGGTGGGGATACCGCCACATCGCAGCCAAACACGGGTGGAACGCGGTTGATCGAGAAGAGACCGAACTCACGCTTTCGACCGGGACCCCCGTTGAAACGGGTGCCGGCAATTGGCTCTACACGACGACGGCAATTCCAACGGGTGTTGGAGGCGTCGAATGTGAACGACGGGTAGTTGTTGACTTCCGAACCAGAGAAGGTGATCCTGCTCCCCGCGGGATCGTGACCTCCTTCAATACGGTGGTGCCGTAGTGATTGAGCCGAACAAAGCTAAGAGCGGTCGGTATGACCAGATTGAGCGGGAAGCGTTTGAGCGGTACCTGCTTCAGGTTGCCCGTGGTTTGGCGGCCGAGGAAGAGCAGCTCGAGCAAGCGCAAAAAGGCACCGACCCGCCTTGGATAGTGCGCGAGATTGTCCTACTTTCCGCTGGGACCAGGAACGCGGCGCTGGAATTTCGGACCGTGAATCGTGCGGGCACCAGGGTGGCGATAAGTACCCATCAAATCTGGGCAGAGCCTTTCCTGGATGCGGACGGAAAGCGAACGGCGAACCTCAATGGGGCGCTTGGCGACATCCTGATGCATTTACGGGGTGGCTAGGAGGCTCTCGCGAAGCGGCTAGCGAAGCGCTTGCCGCCAGCCTCCTAGTAGTCACGTTCCGCCGAAATAAAAACGGCGGGGGCGCCGCGCTAACGGCCCCCCGCCAGGCAACAGGAGCGTGAACCCCTGATGCACGACCAAGGTACCTCTCAAGCAATGCGCGACGACCTGCGTACGCAGGCTGGCCTCATCACCCTGATCGTCTCCGAGCACCCGACGCTGTTGACCCTGGGCGACGTGATGATAGAGATGGACGACGGCGAGGACGACGTTTGGCGAGCGGTGCGCGACCTGATCGCGGTCGGGCCTGCTGCGCCGTGAGGGCGATTCGGTCCTGCCAACCCTCGCCGCCGTCCGCTTCGACCGGCTCTCGGCATGACCGTCGCCGAGCGGATCGGGCGGAACATCGCCCGTCACCGAGCGCCGACCGGGCTCTCGCAAGAAGACTGCGGCCCCCCGCCGGCCTTCATCGCACGGTGGTCGGGCAGTTGGAGCGCGGAGAGCGAATCCCGCGCGCCGACTCCCTGATCAAGATCGCGGGGGCGCTCGGTTGCTCTCCCGCCGACCTGCTTGCGGGCCTTTCTTGGCGGCCGAGCGAGATCGTCCCCGGCGGCTTTGACCGCCGAGCGAGGCGAGTTAGCGAAAGCCCGCGCCCGAGAGAGCGCAGGCCAGCTTGGTCAAGATCTCAGGTCGGCATGGAGGCGGACCCGGTCCAATCCGCGCACGCGGAGCGGGCCGAGTCCCCATTCGTACTTCAAGCGACCGAACTCGCGCTCGACTGCGGTAGGCGCCCTTGAAGCGATCGGTCTCGCGCGGGATCAGCGGGTGCAGGCGGCAAGCCTTCACCCACGTCGAAGCCGCTGAGCACTCGCCGGTCGGGCACCGCCACTTCGCCGCGCCGCGCTTGCGGTTGGCGCCCGCGAAGGTCCAGACCCCATGCCCGCAGGTCGGCGGTAGGTGCTCGCCGTTCTTGACGGCGGTCGTCTTGCGCAGCGGGATTAGCGGCAGGCAATCGCGCTCTGCCAACTCGGCGTAGACGCGGGTCACGTCATAGCCCTTGTCGCAGGCGGCGCTCGCGGCGAGCGCGCCGCGGCGCTTCGCCGTGTCGATCAGCGGCGCGGCGAACGGCGACTCGTTCGCCTTCGCGGTCTCGACCTGCCACGCTACCGGCAGCCCGGTCGAGGTGCAGACCGCGGTGTGGAGGCGGTAGCCGAAGAAGCCACCGCCGCGGCGAGT
Organism: Solirubrobacterales bacterium; assembly: GCA_036489595.1. GTDB lineage: Bacteria > Actinomycetota > Thermoleophilia > Solirubrobacterales > 70-9 > VAYN01. The sequence continues at coordinate 8,634 of DASXFL010000131.1, read as the reverse complement.
GCTGACCGCTGACCGATGCCCCCAGCTTGCGTCGGGGTCGGTGTGCCAGTTGCGTTCGGTGGTGCTGTCCTTGGAGACGAAGCGCTGCCGCGAAGGTTTCCTGCGGCGTGGCAATGCGGTAACGCGATGCTGCCGCGAACGGAACAAAACGAGAACGGCAGCCTTCGCGAAACCTATACCTGCGCTAGCTATTCGTTCACCGATGTTGGCTGCGGTTGGGGCGGCCGTTCCGGGCGCCAATCGACACCGCGGTCTATGCCTACTTCGAGCAAGTGGGGCTGGATATCGAGGCCACCGGCGACCAGCTCGCAGCGACGGTGGGAGCATGGGGTCGCGGAGGGCAAGGCGCTGCTAGCGACGGCCGAAAAAGGAGGCGGCCAGCGCTGAGGCGAAGGTCGCTCGCGTAAAGTTGACTATCTGGCCGATGACCTGACCGCCGCGGAGTGGCGCGAATTAAGGGCCGACCTGGAACCCGCCGCCCAGGCTGCAGGATGTGCTCGGAATCGGCTCATTTCCCATCTGGCGGAGGTCGAAGCCGGTCCCTCACTCGCCGGTCTCGAAACCGAATTGATAGCCAAGCCCGCGCGGGTGAGGGCGTCGATCGCCGGCAAGATCAACGACGCGGCCCTTATGCGTGTGTTCGACTACTTCTTGCATCATCAGGGCGGACCGGGTGGCACCGCCCACCTTGAGTTGGTCGAAGAGGGCTATTGGATCGAGCCGATCATCAATGACGAGGCAGTTGATCGCTACGAGAGAAGCTGCGCCCGATCCTGACCCCGAAGCCGCTTGAGGGGTGAATGTGATGAGCAGTCCTGGCCCCAGCCCGCTCCCCATGAGGAAAGCAATTTCCGGCAGAGCTTCCCGGCCCGCAACCGGATCATGGCCGCTCTGGCCGGGATGACCGTCGTCGTCGAGGCCGCGGCCCGCTCCGGCTCCCTGATCACGGCCGACCTTGCCGCCGACCCCGGCCCGGTCAATTCCGCCCCTCCGCCGGGCCCAATAACTTGCTCGCCGGCGGCGCCTGCCTCGTCCGCGACGCCCCGGACGTCCTCGACGCCCTGCTCGTCACGGGCGCGCCGACTCGACCACGCCGGCTCCGCTCTCGAGTGGACCCTTGCCACCGCCGTCGCCGCGGTCGAGTCCGGCCACTCCACCTGCGCGCGGTCGCTACCGTCCTTGACCTCAGCGGCCCGGAGGCCGCCGGCTGCCTTCGCGCGCCTCGAGCTGCTCGGCTACCTCACCTGCTCGACGGTGGGCGCCTAGGCCCGCACCATGCAGTCACTGGCCGGCGAGGGCGCGTCCCCTGCCGCCGCTCCCTAGGGTTCGACCGATGGTGCACGTGCCAACTGTGATCTCGATCGCCGGCTCGGATTCGGGCGGCGGGGCCGGCGTGCAGGCGGACCTGAAGGCGTTTGCGCGGGTCGGCGTGCACGGGATGACGGCGATCACCGCGATCACGGCTCAGAACACGGTCGGGGTCGAGATCGTCGAGCCGGTCTCGCCGCGGACGATCGTCGCCCAGGTGCGGTTGGTGGCCGAGGACATCGGCGTCGACGCGGTCAAGATCGGAATGCTGGGGAAGGTCGAGACCGTCGAGGCGGTGGTCGAGTCGCTCGGCTACGTCGGTGAGGCGCCGGTGGTGATCGACCCGGTGATGATCGCCGAGAGTGGCGCGATCCTGCTCGACGACGACGCCAGGCTGACCTGCCGGGAGAAGCTGCTGCCGCTGGCGACGGTGGTGACGCCGAACATCCCCGAGGCGCGGGTGCTGACCGAGAGCGGCGAGGACGTCTCGCAGGAGGAGCTGGCACGGGCGGTGGTCGCCCTGGGACCGAAGGCGGCGGTGGTGACCGGCGGCCACAGCGAGGAGGTCGTCGACTACTTCTACGACGGCGCCGCGGTGACGCCGATCCGCGGGCCGCGCCACGAGGGCGGCGCCTCGCACGGCTCCGGCTGCACCCACTCGGCTTCGCTGGCCGCCTTCCTGGCGCTCGGCCACGACCTCCTCTCGGCCGCCGAAAGGGCCCGCGAGATCACCGCCGAAGCGGTCAAGAACGGGCTCCGGGAGATCGGGAAGGGGGCGGGTCCCGTCGACGTCTTCAATCTGGCGGACTCCGTCGGGGCAGCCGCCGCTGGGGCCGAGGAGCCGGCTCAGTAGATTTCGCTGCTCATGAGCACCAACGGCGACACCGCGACCAGCTATCCTCGGCCCCGCTCGGCGACCGTCTTCGACGGGCCCGACCGCGCCCACGCGCGCGCATACATGAAGGGGATCGGGTTCGACGACGAGGCGCTGAGCCGGCCGACGATCGGGATCGCCAACACTTGGACCGAGGCGATGCCGTGCAACTTCCATCTGCGGGCGCTCGCCGAGCATGTGAAAGAGGGCGTGCGAGCGGCGGGTGGGACGCCAATGGAGTTCAACACGATCGCCGTCTCCGACGGGGTGACGATGGGCACCCAGGGGATGAAGGCCTCGCTGATCAGCCGCGAGGTGATCGCCGACTCGATCGAGCTGATGGCGCGCGGGTACCAGTTCGACGCGATCGTCGCCCTCTGCGCCTGCGACAAGACGATCCCCGGCTGCGCGATGGCGCTGGCCCGGCTCGACGTGCCCTCGGTGCTGCTCTACGGCGGCTCGATCGCCCCCGGCCACTGGCACGGCCGCGACGTCACCATCCTCGACATCTTCGAGGCGATCGGCGCCCACAACGCCGGCGAGATGTCAGACGAGGAACTGAACGAGCTCGAGGGGGTCGCCAGTCCCGGCGCCGGCGCCTGCGGCGGCCAGTTCACGGCCAACACGATGGCCTGCGCCTTCGAGGCGCTGGGGATCAGCGCCGGTGGCTCGGCGATGGTCCCAGCCGAAGGCGACGAGAAGCCGACCGTCGCCGAGAAAGTAGGCGAGCTGGTGCTGCGGGTGCTCGCCGAGGACATCACGCCGGGCAAGGTGATCACCCGCGATTCGCTGGAAAACGCGATCGCCTGCGTCTGCGCCTCCGGCGGCTCGACCAACGGGGTCCTCCACCTGATCGCGCTCGGCCACGAGCTCGGGATCGAGCTCACCCTCGACGACTTCGAGCGGATCTCGCGCCGCACGCCGCTTTTCGCGAGCCTGAAACCGGGCGGCAAATTCGTCGCCACCGACCTCTACGCCGCTGGCGGTGTGCCGGTGATCCTGAAGCGGCTCGACGATGCCGGTCTCCTCCATCGCGACGCGATCACGGTGACCGGTCAGACGATCGGCGAGGTAGCTGCCGGAGCCACCGAGGCGCCCGGCCAGCAGGTGGTGTTGCCGGTCGACGCGCCGCTCAAGCCCGAAGGCGGCCTGGCGATCCTGCGCGGCAACCTCGCCCCCGACGGCGCCGTGGTCAAGGTCGCCGGCACCGAGCGCCGTCAGCAGACCGGCCCCGCCCGCATCTTCGAATCCGAAGAGGAGTGCTTCCGCGCCGTCAAGGACCAGCAGATCAACCCCGGTGACGTCGTCGTCATTCGCAACGAGGGCCCGGTCGGCGGCCCCGGGATGCGCGAGATGCTCCAGGTCACCGCGGCAATCGTCGGCGAGGGCCTGGGGGAGAGCGTTGCGATGGTCACCGACGGTCGTTTCTCCGGCGCCACCCGCGGCCTGATGATCGGCCACGTCGCCCCCGAGGCGGCGAAAGGCGGACCGATCGCGGCGCTGCAGGAGGGCGACACGATCACCGTCGATATCGATGCCCGCAGCCTCTCGGTCGACCTGACCGACGCGGAGATCGCTCAGCGGATCACCAAGTACGAGCGGCCGGCACGCCCGTTGGAGCTCGAGCGCGGGGTGATGGCCAAGTACGCGTCGACGGTCTCCTCGGCCGCCACCGGCGCCGTCACCTCCTAGGTTCGTCGTTCCTACCTCAGATGAGGTGGAAAAGCGAACGGAGTCAGCCGACTGCGGCCTGGTCACGGTCGACGACCTCCGCCGGCTCGCCGGCGAGGAACTCGTCGAGCAGGGCATTGAAGCGGGCCGGGCGCTCGATCTGTGGCACGTGCCCGGTCCGCTCGAAGATCTCCAGCCGCGAGCGCGGGATCAGCCGGTGGTAGCCAAGTCCCGCTTCGAGAGGAACGACGTGGTCGTTGAGCCCCCAGACAACCAGGGTCGGGATCTCGATCTCAGTCAGCCGCTTGCGGGTGTCGTAGCCGATCATGGAGGCCATCGAGCCGACCAGGCCGTCGCTGCCGAGGCCGGGCCGCAGCTGCTCGCTCAGCAGCTCGGGCCGCAGCTTTTCGGGCCTGCTCATCACCCAGCCGAAGGCGAGGCGCCGGCCGAGCGGCCGGCTCAGCATCGCCGCGTCGGCGAGGTAGGGGGCGGCCGCTTTGATCGTTTGCGCCGCTGCTTTGAAGCGCCGCCCCTTCGCCTCAGCGAGGCTGATCCCGGCAGCCGAGACGAGGACCAGGCGCTCGAAGCGCTCGGGCCGTTCGATCACCGCCTCAGTGGCGACGAAGCCGCCCATCGAGTTGCCGACCAGCGCCGCCATCCGGTCGATCCCGAGCGCGTCGAGGAAGTCATGGAGCATCCGCCCGTAGGCCGGCATCGAGAGCTCCCAGTCCGGCATCGGGCTCTCGCCGAAGCCTGGCAGGTCGAGCGCGATCGCGCGGTATCGCTCGCCGAAGTGGGGAAGGTTCTCGAGCCAGTTGCGCCAACAGCCGGCGAGGCCGTGGACGAAGAGGACCGGCTCGCCCTCGCCGATCTCGGCGTAGTTGACCTCAGCGCCATCGATCTGCACCCGGTGCAGGTGCTGACGCCAGTCGACCTTCATCCAGGCCGGCGGCGAATCCGGGTCGCCGTAATCGGAGACCGGGAACAGCGGCAACTCGTCGGGCAGGCGGTCGGTCACGGCCTCCAAATTTAACTGGCCGGCTGGCCAGTCGCTGTGACGAGGCTCACTCCGCCGGCTCGGTCCCGAGCTTGCCGGGCTCGCGATCGCCGCCGCCCCGGGCGCCGGTCTCGTCCTCGTGGCGCTCCTCCTCGTTCCGCGGCGGCGCCCAGTGCAGGTGCGAGGCGGCGTCATCGCGCAGCAGGCAACGCGGGCAGAGCTCCAGCGAGGCGGCGCGGGCAGAGTGGAAGCGCGCGCCGCAACGATCACAGGCGTACATGTGAGTGTCCTACCCGCTCAGCTTTGCTTTCGGCGCCGGGCGAAAGTGAGGCGCAGGCTACAGCCGGGTTCGTTGACCGGCCACGCTTCGTAGACCCCCGCCTGCTCGGCCTCGGGCCGCGACGCGGCCAGCCTGACGATCGCGTGTTCGGCCGTGTCGGCCTCGATCACGCTCAACTCCCGCTCCGATTTGAGTCGCCGTTCCCAAGCGGCGACCACGAAGTTACGCACCGGCGGACAATAGCCCAGAAACAAACGGTTCCCTAACCATTCGGGACAAGCGGGGGGTAGGCGGTGGGACGGGTCGGCGCACCGCCGGCCACCGCTCCCTGGCGAGCCTCGTCATGGATCCCCCTTGGACGGTCGACTCGAGTGGCCAGACGCCGCGGCAGTCTCCCTGCAGCCGCGGCGCCCACCGGTCAACCGTCCAGGGGGCCCTGTCTCAGATCAGGGAGAGGCGCAGAGCACGTAGGCGATCGCGTCGGTTTGAGGTCCGCCGGCTTCTTCGGCCTTCGCGAACCATCCATCCGGCTTTCCGCCGGGCGAGGTCAGCTCTTCGCCCGTCACCGGCTCGCTCACGTAGAGAAAGCCTTCCACCGCTTCTCCTCCGCCCCCGACGGCCACTTGGCCCGCTGGGCAGTGGGCAAACGATCCGTTGGCTTCCGCGCCGTACTGGACGTCGATCTTGGTCGCACCCGGCGCTCCCGCCGACCCCTGCGGCCCTTGCGGCCCGGTCGCGCCGGTCGCCCCCTTGGCCCCGGTCAGCGTGGCTTTCGCCTTTTTGCTCAGTTTGATCGGCGTCACGGCTTCTTTCTTCAGAGCGTTGGTGCCGACGCTTTCTTTTTCGAACTGGGAAGCGGCGAACGCGGTGCCGCCTGCCAGCACGAGGAACAGGGCCATCGTCGAGATCACGTTGGCGTAGGTGAGCTTGCAGCGCAAGCGCTTCATTTTTGTCCTTCCGATTGCGATTTGGACGGGAAGACGAGACGCGGCACACTCTCAGTTGGCTCTCAGCTTGGCAACCCCGAAATTCGGATGGAGGCCCGAGCCCTGACGTCCCGCCGGCTACTACGCGTAGCCCATACGTTCCAGGACCGGGATCTCGCGGATCTGCGGCGGCTGCAGGTGGTCCCAGAGGATGCCGCGGGGGCGCTCGTACTGGCGCTCCACTTCGATCACCGCTCGCGGCGTCGCGATCAGGTCGCAGGGGAGGTCGTGGGCGGTGACCATCAAGTGCTGGCGGAGGATCTGGATCGGGTGGACGGTGGTGGCGACGACGGTGTGGGAGTCGATCTTGCCGGCGTCGACGAGGATCCCGTACTCGAGGTCGTGGTAGCCACCGCCTTTGCCGATCCGGGCGCCGCTGAGGTTGACCGCGACCGAGCCGCAGAGGACGAAGTCGACCTCGGGCAGGTCGTCGAGGGCGATCACGCGGCCGTGCTTGAGCGCGCCCTTGATCGTCGCCGCCTCCTTGACCGCGGCTTTCGAGAGCTTTTTCGGGTCGAGGACGCGGAAGGGGTGGGGGTCGCGCAGGCGTGGCACCGCCATGATCATCGTCTTGCCTTCTTCCAGGGCCAGGCGGCGGGCGTGGGTCTGCGGCGAGTCGGGGTTGGCCTTGATCACCCGTGCCCGTTTCCAGAGCCGGTGGGCGGCCAGCTTCTCGGCCGCCAATTTGGCGCCGGCGAAGTTGGGGATGCGACCCTCGGCGCCGGGGAAGCGGGCGACGCCCTCGCGCTCCATCGCCTTCCAGACCTCGGCCCGGATGTCGTCCTTGGGCCGGGGGGCGCGGTCTTTGGCGGGCATGGACGAAACATATCCGCCCTGCCAGCCGGCGGCGGGCGCGTATCCTCGGCATCGTCCAAGCACTGTGAATCGTCCGCGCAGCGCCAACCGAGGGGGAGCAGCCTGAGACGGATGGGGATCTACGAAGGCGCCGGCATCCACGGCACCGCAGAGGTCGAATCGCACGGCTGCGTGCGGCTGGCGTCCGCCGACGTCGAAGAGCTCTACGACCTGGTCGAAGTCGGCACCCCGATCTACGCCGGCTAGCGCAGGAGCGACGGCCCCCGGGGCGAATCTGACTCCGTGAACTGGGACACGGCACTGGCCGAGTACGACCGCGACCTCCGCGCCCGCGGCGCCGCCGAGCGCACCCGCCGCGCCTACGGGGTCGACCTCGGCGGCTTTGCCGAGTGGCTGGGCCCGCAGGGCCTCGGCCCCGGTGACGTCCGCCACCGCGACGTCCGCCGCTACGCCGCCGCGCTCTCCGCCGCCGGCGCCGCCTCGACCACGGTCGCCCGCAAGCTGGCGGCGATCCGCGGCCTCTACGGATTCCTCGTCCGCAGCGAGCGAGCCGCCGCCAACCCGGCGGAGCTGGTCTCCAGCCCGAAGCGCTCCGAGAAGCTGCCGAAGGTCCTCAGCGCTGAGGAGATGCGGACGCTGCTGGAGCGGATCCCGGCGCGGACGCCGCTCGAGCTGCGCGACCGGGCGATGCTCGAGCTCGCCTACTCCTGCGGCCTGCGCTGCGAGGAGATCGTCAACCTCGACCTCGGTGCGCTCGACCACGAAACCGAGCAGCTGCGGGTGCTCGGCAAGGGCGGCAAGGAACGGCTGCTGCCAGTTGGGGCGCCGGCGCAGCGGGCGCTCGAGCGCTATCTGCAGAAGGGCCGCCGCGCGCTGGCGGTCGATCCGCGCGAGTCGGCGATCTTCATCTCCAAGAGCGGCCGCCGCCTCTCCAACTCCGACGTCACCCGCCGACTCGGCCTCTGGACCCGCGAAGCGGCGCTGGCGGCCGGGGTCTCGCCCCATTCGCTTAGGCATTCCTTCGCAACTCACCTCTTGGAGGGAGGGGCGGACCTGCGTACGATTCAGGAGCTACTCGGCCATGCGTCGATCTCGACCACCCAGGTGTACACCCGAGTCGATGCGGCCCGCCTGCGTGACACATACGCTGCAAGCCACCCCCGCGCATGATCCAAATCCCTGCAAGCGAACGTAGAATGCGAAGTTAGGCGATGGAAACCGGAGTCAAAGAAGTCGAGCTCCGCGATCTTTGGCGTCGCTACAAGGATGACGGTGACGACAGTGCCCGCGAGCGCCTGGTCGTCGCCTACTCGCCGATGGTCAAGTTCGTCGCCGGCCGGCTCGGCGCCGGGCTTCCCTCGCACGTCGAGGACGCCGACCTGATCTCCTACGGGCTGGTCGGCCTGATCGGTGCGATCGAGCGCTTCGACCCCGACCGCGGGATCAAATTCGAGACCTTCGCGATGACCCGCATCCGCGGCTCGATCATCGACGAACTGCGCTCGCTCGACTGGGTCCCGCGCTCGGTCCGCTCGCGCGCGCGGGAGATCGAAGCCGCCCAGGCGAAGCTCGAGCACGAGCTGCAGCGGGCACCGAGCGAGGCCGAGCTGGCGGCGAAATTGAACATGACCGAAGAGGAACTGCAGACGTTCCTGCTCGAGATCGCCAACTCCTCGGTCTACGCGCTCGACGAGCTGTGGAC
>DASXFL010000105.1:0-10030 GCA_036489595.1 Solirubrobacterales bacterium | reverse complement strand
TCCGCGGCCTGCGTGACCGCAAACGCGTGATCGTCGACGCCGCGGGCTATCGCAACCGCCGCCGCGAGACGCTCGAGAGCCGCGCCGACCGCGCGGCGGAGCAGGCGCTGACCAACAGCCGGGTCGTCGAGATGGACCCGATGAGCGCCCAGGAGCGCCGCGTCATCCACGAACGGCTCAAAGACCGCGCCGGCGTCGAGACCTACAGCGAGGGCGACGAGCCGCACCGCTGCGTCGTCGTCGCCCCGCTGATCTCAGAGTGAGCGAGCCGGGCGCGCTGGCGCCCGGCGAGCGGGCGGCGCTGTGGCGGGTGCTGGAGCTGCTGCGCGAGGATCCGGCCTCACTCAGCTCGATCACCGACGAACGCGCCTGGCAGGTCCACGTCGCCGACAGCCTCACCGGGCTCGAGGTGGCGGAGCTCCAGGCGGCGGGTCGGATTGCCGACGTCGGCTCCGGAGCCGGCTTTCCGGGCCTCGTCCTGGCGGTGGCCCGGCCGGGCGCCGAGGTCGACCTGATCGAGTCGATCGCCCGCAAGGCCGGCTTCATCGAGCGAGCGGCGGCGGACGCCGGAATCACCAACGCGCGCGCCCTCAACACCCGCTCCGAGGAGCTCGCCGGCGGAGAAGGGCGTGAGGCCTACGACGCCGTCACCGCCCGCGCCGTCGGCCGCCTCTCGACCCTGGCCGAGCTCGCCAGCCCGCTGCTGCGCAATGGTGGCGTCCTCGTCGCCTGGAAGGGAAAGCGGGACGCCGACGAGGAGGCGGAGATGGAGCGGGCTGCGGCGGCTCTGGCGATGCGTCCGGAGGCAGTGCTCGAGGTCGGCGAGCGGGCCGGCAGCCGCCACCGGCACCTGCACGTGCTCCGGAAGTCGGGGTCGACCCCGGACGATCTCCCGCGGCGGCCCGGCGTCGCCAAGAAGCGTCCCAAGGGCCGCGCCTGAGCGAGGGATGCCCGCGCGCAGCGCCTAGCGGCGCTTGCGCTTTCGTTTTTTGGGCGGCGGCGGTGGTGCTTTCGCCGCGGAGAGCGCGGCCGCTCCCTCCGGCGTCGCCGCCACCGGCACGGGGATGATTTTTTTCATCGCCAGGCCCTGCCCGATGGTCCAGAAGTTGGTCGTGATCCAGTAGACGATCAGGCCGGCGGGGAAGTTGATGATGAACGGGACGAAGACCAACGGCAGGACGAACATCATCGTCCGCTGGCTTTTGTCGGCGGTCGCCGACATGAAGAAGCCGGAGGCCAGCTGGGTGCCAACGTAGAGGACGAGGAGGACGATCAGTTCGGCCCCCGCGGCCTTCCCGGTCAGATCCTTGACGAAGAGGAATTCAGCTCCGTAGGCGGCGCAGTGTCCCGCTTCGGGGCAGCCCATGTCCGGCGGCAGCTCATGGCGAAGGACGTAGAAGAGGGTGATGAAGACCGGCAGCTGCGCGACCAGTGGGATGCAGCTGGCAAATGGGTTGACTTTGTTCTCTTTGTAGAAGCGCATCATTTCCTGCTGCATGCGCTGTTTGTCGTTCTTGTATTTCGCCTGGAGCTCTTTGATCTGCGGCTGCAGGGCCTGCATCGCCCGCATGCCTTTCAGCTGTTTGTAGGTCAGCGGGATCAGGAGCGCGCGGGTGCAGACGGTGAGGGCAATGATCGAGAAGCCCCAGCTGAGGCCGACGTTGTCGTGGAAGAACTTGAGGACCGCGTTGGCGACGTCGATCAGGGGCTGCAGGATGTTGGCGTCGGGGATGAGCATCAGGGGCGCGCCTCGCCGTGGTAATCGGCCGGGTGGATGTGCCCTAGCCCGCGCAGCGTGAAGCGGTCGGGGACCGGGTCGAAGCCGCCGTGGCTGAGCGGATTGCAGCGCAGGAGCCGCCAGGCCGCTAGCAGGGCACCGCGGAGGACGCCGAAGCGTTCCACCGACTCGACCGCGTAGGCCGAGCAGGTCGGCTCGTAACGGCAGCGGCGCGGGCGCGAGGGCGAGATCCAGCGTTGGTAGCCGCGCAGCGGCGCCAGGACGATCCGTTTCACGTGGAACGCCCCTTCGAGGTGGCGGCGAGAGCTTCCTCGAGCGAGGCGGTGACGCCCGCCGTCCCCTCGCGCTCGACCAGGTCGCCGAGCTCGGAGCGGGCGACGATCACGAAGTCGTGCTGCGGCGGAAGCCGGTCGGAGAGGCTCCAGAACGCTTCGCGCAGCGCCCGCTTCACCTTGTTGCGGCCGACCGCATTGCCGACTTTGCGGCTGACCGAGACGCCGAGCCTCACCTCCTCGCCCTCCTCGTCGCGGCGAGGGAAGGTGTAGAGGACGAGATACCGGGTCGCATGCGAGGAGCCGTCGCGGTAGACGCGGTCGAACTCGCCGCTGCGGGAGAGCCGCCGACGCTTCGACGCCACGGCTAGGGGGTCAGGCGCTTTCGCCCTTTGCGCCGGCGCCGCTTGAGGATCGCGCGGCCGCCACGAGTACTCATCCGCGCACGGAATCCGTGGGTCTTGGCCCGCTTCCGCTTCTTCGGCTGATAGGTGCGCTTCATAGGGCCGAGGAGTATACGGACGCGCCCTGTGATTGGCGCGCCGCCGGCAGGCTGCGGCGCCCCGCGTGCGCTGGAAATCTTTTCTGCGGCATTTGCTCGGTGCCCGGGCTCGGCCCAGGGGCGCGTCGCTATGGTCGCGCCAGGTGTCTGATGACTCGCCAAGACAAGATCCCGACGCCCTCTGGAAGGCAGCCCAAGGCCGGCTGAGGGCCTCGGTCCCCGACTCGACCTACCGCCTCTGGCTGGAGCCGCTGAGCGCCGCCGGGGCCGATGAGGAGACGCTCTACCTGACCGCCCCCGAGGGCATCAGGACCTGGGCCGAGCGCCGCTACTCGGCCCTGATCGCGGAAGCGGCGGCCGATGCTGGCGCCCCGGTCAGCCGGGTCGCCTTCGTCGCCGACCGCGCCGCAGTCCCCGGCCACGACCGCCGTCCCGGCGTCGACCTCAACCCCAACTACACCTTCGAGCGCTTCGTGATCGGGCCCGGCAACAGGCTCGCCCACGGGGCCGCCCTGGCCGTCGCCGAGACGCCGTCGGAGGCCTACAACCCGCTCTTCCTGCATGGCCCGCCGGGGCTCGGCAAGACCCACCTGCTGACCGCCATCGCCAACTACCTCAACGACAACGCTCCCGGGCTCAGCGTCCGCTACACGACCGCCGAGTCGTTCACCAATGAGTTCGTTGCCGCTCTCAAGTCGACCGGGGTCGAGGGCTTCAAGTCTCGCTACCGCGACCTCGACGTGCTGCTGATCGACGACGTCCAGTTCCTCGAGGGCAAGGCGGCGACCGAGGAGGAGTTCTTCCACACCTTCAACGCCCTGTACGAAGCCGGCAGCCAGCTGGTCCTCTCCGCCGACCGCATTCCCAGCGAGCTCTCGACCCTCGCCGCCCGCCTCCGCGACCGCTTCGAGTGGGGCCTCACGGTCGCCGTCGAACCGCCCAACCTGGCGACCCGGCTGACTGTCCTGCGGCGCCTGGTCCAGGAGTCGGGGATCGAGATCGCCGACTCCGGCGCCCTCTCCGAGCTCGCCCAGCGGATCGACGCCAACGTCCGCCAGCTGCACGGCGCCCTCACCCGCGTCCTCGCCCACGCCTCGCTGATGGCGAAGCCGCTGTCCAGCGAGCTGATCGCCGAGGTGATCCCCGGCACCTCGCGCAGCGCCGTCGCGACCTCGGTCGAGGAGATCCAGCAGCGGGTCGCCGAAGGCTTCGGGATCTCCCGCGCTGAGCTCGTCGGCTCGAGCCGGGCGGCGACCCCGCTGCGGGCACGCCAGGTCGCGATCTTCCTGACCCGCGAGCTGACCGATCTCTCCCTCCCCCAGATCGGCCGGCTCTACGGCGGCCGCGACCACTCGACCGTGCTCAACTCGCTGCGCCGGGTCGAAGCGAGCCTCGGCGAGGACGATGAGCTCTCCGAGCGAGTCCGCGAGCTGCGCCGAGCAATCCACAGCCCGAGCGGCGAGAGGGCTTGACAGCCGCCGTCGCTGCAAGAATCCGCAGCCGCCCACAGTCTTGTCCACAGGCGGCAAATGGCTCAACCACGCCGATCAGCCCGCAGGCCTGATCTTCTCCACAAGACCTAATCCAACTCGAAAAGGCGATCACCACTTGAAGCTCACGACCAAACGCGAAGAACTCGTCTCCAAGCTCTCGGTCGTCTCGCGAGCCGTCTCCACTCGCGCCGCTACCCAGGCACTCTCCGGGGTGCTCCTGAGCGCCGGCGAGGGCAAGCTCACCCTCGCCGCCACCGACCTCGATCTCGGTCTGGAGACGACGCTCGAGGCGGCGGTCGAGGACGCGGGGACGGCCCTGCTGCCGGGCCGGCTGCTGGCCGAAGTCGTGCGTTCGCTCGGCGACGCCGAGGTGCGGATCGAGACGCGCGAGGCCGAGCACGACGTCGAGATCCAGAGCGGCGGCTCGCGCTTCCACCTCAGGGTGCTGGCAGCCGAGGACTTCCCGAAGCTTCCGGCCCCGGCCGAGCAGCCCGGCCTCACCCTCCCCGCCGCGGCGCTCGAAGCGAGCATCGACCTGGTCGCCAGAGCGGCCTCGCGCGACGACATGCGGCCGGTCCTCACCGGCGTCTTCGTCGTCGCCAGCGGCAAGGAGCTGACGATGGTCGCCACCGATTCCTACCGGCTGGCGGTCAAGCGGACCGAGCTCGAGTCGGAGCTCGCCGGTGAGCTGGAGGCGAACATCCCGGCTCGGGCGCTGCGCGAGCTCGGCCGTATCCTCGCCACCGAGGAGGCCGCCGCCGCCGAGATCACCCTGCTGCCGAACCAGGCGGTCTTCGTCGCCGGGACGATCACTCTCAGCACGCGGCTGATCGACGGCCAGTTCCCGAACTTCCGCCAGCTGCTCCCCGAGTCCTACGAGCACGACGTGCGGCTGCCGCGCGACGAGTTCCTCGAAGTGACGCGCCGGGTCAGCCAGCTTGCGCAACGCAACGCGCCGCTGCGGCTCTCCTTCGAGCCGGGCGAGCTGACCGTCGCCGCCGAGACCCCCGACGTCGGCGACGCCCGCGAGACGATGCCGGCCTCCTTCGAGGGCGAGGCGCTGGAGATCGGCTTCAATCCCGAGTTCCTCAAAGAGGGGATCGAGAGCATCAACGGCGACGAGGTGATGCTGCGGCTGATCTCACCGCTCCGCCCCGGGTTGCTGCAACCGGTCGAGAGCGAAGACTTCCGCTATCTGGTGATGCCGATCCGTCTCAACGTCTAGGCCAGTGACGCCCCCGGTCAGATCCGGATCGTCGCCTCCTGGCCTGCGCCGCGCCGGTCGGACCTGAGGTGGTGGGCCGGTGCTCGTCACCGCGATCGAAGCGCGACCGCTGCGCAGCCTCGAGCGGGTGCGGGTCGAGCTGGCGCCGGGAATCGTCAGCGTCGTCGGGCCCAACGGCGCTGGCAAGACCAACCTCGTCGAGGCGCTCTACTTCGGCCTCACCGGCCGTTCCTTCCGCACCTCCGACCGCCGCGAGCTGATCCCCTTCGGCGGCTCGCTGGCCCGCGCCGAGGCGACGGTGCGCGACGAGGACGGGATCGAGCGGAACCTGCTCGCCTCGGTCAGCCGCACCGAAGGTCGCCGGCACCTGCTCGACGGCAATCCCGCCGACCCGGCGACGATCGCCCGCAACCGGCCCCCGGTCGCCGTTTTCGCGCCCGACCGCCTGAGCCTGGTGAAGGGGCCACCGGCAGAGCGCCGCGCCCACCTCGACGGCTTCCTCGCCGCCCGCTGGCCGGCGCGGGGGGAGCTGCGCAGGCGCTACGGCCAGGCGCTCGCACAGCGAAACGCGCTGCTGGCGCGGCTCTCGGCGGGTTATGGAAACCCGGCCGACCTCGGCGTCTGGGACACCGGCCTGGCAAATGCGGCCGCGGCGTTGGTCGAGGCACGGGCCGAGGCCGTGGCGGAGCTGGCGGAGCCGTTCCACGAGGCGGCGACGGAGCTTGGGCTCGAAGGAGGGGCGACGTTGGCCTACGCGGCGCGGGCGGAGGGGAGCGCCGAGGAGATCCGCGTCGGGCTCGAGCAGCGGCGCCAGGCCGACGTCAACCTCGGCCGCAGCAGTTGGGGGCCGCACCTCGACGAGCTGAAGCTCGACCTCGCCGCCCGCTCGCTGCGGAAATATGGTTCCCAGGGCCAGCAGCGCGCCGCCCTCCTCGCCCTCCTCTTCGCCGAGCGCGAGGCGTTGCAGAGGGCCCGCCGTGTGGTCCCGCTGCTGCTCCTCGACGACGTGATGAGCGAGCTCGACCCCGGCCGCCGCGAGCGCCTGATCGCCCGGCTAGGGGACGGCGGCCAGGCCGTGATCACCGCCGCCGACCGCGAGTCGCTGCCCGCCGCGGCGCTGGAGTCGGTGGTGCTGATGCCGCCTGAGGACGTCGCTGCGGGGGAAGCCGCGGCATGAGCCACCGCCGTGCCCCCCGGCCCGCGGGCGATGCCTTCCGCGCCGCCCGCGACCTGGCGGCGCCGCGGACCGGGCTGGCGGCCGTGCAGGCGGCTTGGGCGGGTGTCCTCGGCGCCCGCCTCGCGGCCGCTGCGGAGCCGGTCTCAGAGCGTGACGGCACGGTCACGGTCGAGTGCGTGGACGCGGTCTGGGCACAGGAGCTGGAGATGATGCAGGCGACCCTGCTGGAGCAGCTACGGGCGGAGCTGGGGGAGCGGACGCCCGAAGCGCTCCGCTTTCGTCAAAAAAGAGACTCCTCCTAGACACATTTTAGCACGATTTGCAGGGAAATCATGACTTAGGGGACTGGGATACAGCAGCCTTAACTGATATCCTTATGTCAACCCGACCAGGCCCCGACAAGCCCGGAGATCGGCCTCCAGGCGTCGGGGCTTTCTGCGTCGGCGTGGCGCCTCGCGAGACGGCGTAAGACGAACGGAAGGAAGCATTGCCTAAGAAGAACACCGCCGCCGCCGGTTCATACGGGGCCGAGGACATCACCGTCCTCGAGGGCCTCGAAGCGGTCCGCAAACGACCCGGGATGTACATCGGCTCGACCGGACCCCGCGGACTCCACCATCTCGTCTACGAGATCGTCGACAACTCGGTCGACGAGGCTCTCGCCGGGCACTGCGACAACGTCCAGGCCGTCCTCCACCCGGACAACAGCGTCACCGTGGTCGACAATGGCCGCGGCATCCCGGTGGCGATGATGGCGAAAGAGAAGCGACCGGCAGCCGAAGTGGTGCTGACCGTCCTCCATGCCGGCGGCAAGTTCGGCGAAGGCGGGGGCTACAAGGTCTCCGGCGGCCTGCACGGCGTCGGCTCCTCCGTCGTCAACGCGCTCTCCGAGCGGCTGCACCTCGAGGTGCGCCGCGACGGCCACGTCTGGTCCCAGGACTACGAGCGCGGCAAGCCGCAGACGAAACTGGACCAAGGCGCTGCGAGCGACGAGCACGGGACGACGATCACCTTCCTGCCCGACCTCGAGATCTTCGAAGACATCGACTTCGACTTCGAGACCCTGGCCGAGCGGTTGCGCGAGACCGCCTTCCTCACCCGCGGCCTGAAAATCGACCTGATCGACGAGCGCGGCGAGACCAAGAGCGTCAGCTTTCAGTACGACGGCGGCATCGAGGACTTCGTCCTCCACCTCAATGACAACAAAGAGGTGCTGAACCGCAAGCCGATCTACTTCGAGGGCGAAAAGGACGACGGCGAAGTCGAGATCGCGATGCAGTGGAACAACTCCTACCAGGAGTCGATCTTCTCCTTCGCCAACAACATCAACACCCACGAGGGCGGCACTCACATGTCGGGCTTCCGAGCGGCGCTGACCCGAACCCTCAACGCCTACGCCCGCGCCAAAGGGCTGCTGAAGGAGAAAGACGACAACCTCGCCGGCGAGGACGTGCGCGAGGGGCTGACCGCGGTGATCTCGGTCAAGCTCCACGACCCCCAGTTCGAGGGCCAGACCAAGACCAAACTCGGCAACCCGCCGATCAAAGGCCTGGTCGAGGAGACGGTCAACCGCAAGCTGGCCGAGTACCTCGAGGAGAACCCGCCGGAGGCGCGGCGGATCATCGGCAAGACGATCGACGCCGCCCGCGCCCGCGCCGCGGCCCGCAAAGCCCGCGACCTGACCCGCAAGTCGGCGCTCGAGAACTCGACCCTGCCGGGCAAGCTCGCCGACTGCACGGTCAAGGACCCGGCGCTGGCCGAGATCTTCGTGGTCGAGGGCGACTCCGCCGGCGGCTCGGCAAAGCAGGCGCGCGACCGCAACACCCAGGCGGTGCTGCCGCTGCGCGGCAAGATCATCAACGTCGAGAAGAGCCGGATCGACAAGGTCCTCGCCAACAACGAGATCCAGGCGCTGATCACGGCGATCGGCACCAGCGTCCACGAGGAGTTCGACATCGAGCAGGCGCGCTACCACAAGATCGTGATGGCGACCGATGCCGACGTCGACGGCGCCCACATCCGGACCCTCGTCCTCACCTTCCTCTATCGGCAGATGCCCGAGCTGATCACCAGCGGCTACGTCTACATCGCCAAACCGCCGCTCTACCGGGTCAAACAGGGCAACCAGGAGACCTACCTCGAGCGCGAGTCCGAACTCGAAGAGCTGTTGCTGCGCGACAAGCTCGAGGAGTTCGAGCTGGTCGACGCGACCGGGGAGTCGCGGAAGCTGACCGCGAGCCGCTGGCAGGCCTACATCCGCCGTTCGAAGGAGTACGAGGGCTGGGGCTCATCGCTGCAGGCCGATTTCGGCCACGAGGTGGTCCGCTTCCTCGAGGAGTCGAGCCTGCTCGACGAACAGGTGGCGACCCTGGGCGCCGCCCGCGAGGTGCTGCAGCGCAACGACCCCAAAGAGCCGTTCGAGACCGAGGTGCTGGAGAGCCCCGACGGCCTCGTCGTCGTCAAGGCGATCGAGCGCACCTCCGGCCTCGCCCGCACCCACCGGTTGCCGGCGCAGCTGTTCGAGCACAACGACTACCGCCACTTCGCCGACGTCCATGCCGCCCTGCTGAAACAGGTCGGCCGGCCGCCGTTCGAAGTGAAGCGCGGCGAGAAGCGCAGCATCGCCCTCTCCTTCGAGGCCCTCCGCGGCGCCGTCATGGAGCTCGCCCGCCAGGGCGTCCAGCTGACCCGCTTCAAGGGCCTCGGCGAGATGAACGCCAAACAGCTGCGGGAGACCACGATGGACCCGGCGACCCGCACCCTTGCCCGGGTGACGCTCGAAGACGCGACGGCGGCGGACAAGATCTTCTCGATGCTGATGGGCGACCAGGTAGCGCCCCGGCGCAACTTCATTGAGGAGCATGCGAAGGATGTGAAGTTCCTCGATGTTTGAAGTTGCGAGTGGGGCGGACGCTGCAAACCGGCGCACCTCGCGGTCCTCGGTCGCTCGGAACGGGTCACGTGCTAAAGAGTGCGCTCCCCTCACCTCGTTCCCTGCGTCCCACGATCTGCCTGGTCCTCGCGCCCGTGGCGCTGCTCGTACTAGTAACGGTATGAATTCGGAGGTTCGCTAGTGGCACTAGACGCACTCACTGGGAATATCGAGGACAGGGGTCTCGAGCAGGAGATGCGTGCGTCCTACCTCGATTACGCGATGAGCGTGATCGTCGGCCGGGCCCTGCCGGACGTGCGGGACGGGTTGAAGCCGGTCCACCGCCGGGTGCTGTACTCGATGCACGACCTCGGGCTGCAGCCGACTCGGCCGTACCGCAAGTGCGCCTACATCGTCGGCGAGGTGATGGGCAAATACCACCCGCACGGCGACTCGGCGATCTACGACACGTTGGTGCGGATGGCGCAGGACTTTTCACTGCGCTACCTGCTGGTCGACGGCCAGGGGAACTTCGGCTCGATCGACGAAGACCCCGCCGCGGCGATGCGGTACACCGAGGCCCGCCTCGACCGCCTCGCCACCGAGATGCTGCGCGACATCGACGCCGACACCGTCGACTTCGGCCCCAACTACGACGAATCGACCTCCGAGCCGCTGGTCCTGCCCTCGCGCTTCCCGAACCTGCTGGTCAACGGCACCTCCGGGATCGCGGTCGGGATGGCGACCAACA
>DASXFL010000053.1:0-17753 GCA_036489595.1 Solirubrobacterales bacterium | reverse complement strand
TTCGCGAGAGCCTGACCAAGGAGCTTGAGCGCTGCTATTCGCCCGATCTATCGAAGCTTCCACGTCGAGGGCGAACCGGACAGGGCTCTGCGCCCCGCATCATTGTCTCCGACAGCCCTCCAGGAGAACCCGAGTGGCGGTTGGTCTTTCGAATCAAGGACGGTGCGCTTAATGCCGAGCCGAGACACCCTGAATATTCCCCTCCTCGTTATAGGCGGCTGCGTCAGGAAGCTCGCAAACGCCGCCCCTCCCAAGTCCTAAATCGCCTGCGAAGCGGAGCGGCAGTTTCACCCGTGTACTTCCCGGCGGCCCGGTCGGGCTATGTTCAGATGCAGAACGTTCTTTGGCAGCTGTTGATAGGGGCGCTGGGACGAGGCTACTTCGACCAGGTTTCTCTCGGAAAGATCTCGGGCGTAGCTGCTGACTTCCTTGAGTTTGTTGCTGGGATGGATCCCGCTAGAACGTCCCAGATTCCAGAGGAAATCGTCGACAGGCTCGAGAAAAAACTGCTGCACGGCCACCTGCGTCTCTTAGCGACGGGTGACGCCGCGAAGAAAATCGAATTTTCACCGGAAGGGCTGGAAGAGTATTGGCCGGTCGATGCGGCCGCGACCTCTGTCGTTGAGCTCGCACCTCTGCTCCTCTATCTCCGTCATCGAGCGGCAAGGCGCGATCTCGTCTTTATCGACGAGCCTGAGGCACACCTTCACCCTACGAACCAGCTCGTTCTGGCCGATGTGCTTCTGGATGTTTCACTTCATATCAGCGGGCTGATCGTCGGGACTCATTCCGAGTTCTTCGCCACCGGCATCAGCAACGGTCTCCTCCGGCGACGTTCCGAAGGAGTCGAGTCCCTGCCTCCTGTGACGCTTTACGAGCTAAATCCAGCTCAAACGACTGGCGGATTTGAAGCGCGACAGATCGATATCGATGATCACAGCGGATTTGACATCTCGCAATTCTCGGACGTGGCCGATGCTGCGTTGGACGAAGCCGAAACGTTGTTCGAGAATGCCCAGCGACGCAAGGCCTAGCGCGTGAAGGAATCCGTGTACGGCGCCATGAAGGAGGCGGTGTGTGCGGAAAAGGCTTGTTGGCAGGTAAAGCCGGTCACTGAGGCTGGCGTCACTGCCGACTGCGGTCCGAGCTGGATCTACTTTTCATTGAGCGCCACTATCGACGCTGCGCAAAGAGGGCCGACAGAGCGAGTGAAGTCTGCGACGCCGTTGCGGTGCCACGCCAAAAAAGCGGACGGTCGGTGATCTTCGTCGAGCTAAAGACGTCTGGCAAAGCATCGAAGGCGGTAGACCAGATTCGCAAGGGAGCCGAGAAGGTGCTGAGCTGCGGGATTGCGCCAGATGTGGTTCTGAAAGGCGAGATTTGGCACAAGAGACGCCCGAAGTCCCCGATCCGCCAAAAAAAGGTGATTCAAGTAGATGGTCGCGAGATCTTTATTCGCCATCGTCAGTCGTCGACATGAGCATTCAACCTGGCCTAGCCATCGCGAACACAATCGCCGGTGACCTGGCTTCGGGCACCAGTGCCCAAGCCAGCACCTGAACACCGCAAATTGCACTCATTTCGAGGCTCGGGAATTTCCGAGGCGATCACGCTCATTCCGCATCAAATAGCCGAATCTGCCCTATCTTGCCCTCCTCCGGACCGCTCCTGTCACGCCGGAGGTCGCGGGTTCGAGTCCCGTCGCTCCCGCTATTGCCGACGTGGCCTCCCGGAGGCGGCGGTTCCAGCGATGCATCTGTCTTCTCCTCAGCTGGCGAGGAGGGCGTCGAGCTGGTCGAGCGCTTCACGGCTGCCCTGCTCGTAGCCCATCTCCAGCACCTCTTCCATGCCCTCGCGGCTGGCGCAGTGCGATTCAATCGCCATCGTCGTGCGGCCGTCGGCCTCAGCGAGGGTGATGGCCATCGTCAAGATCGCCGAACCCGCCGTGGTGGTCGGCGCCTCCTCATTTGCCTGCCCTTCGGCGTCGGCGTCCCTGAAGCGGAGGAGGTGCGGCGGTTCGACCTCTTCGATCCGCCACCAGCCGTGGATCTTCTGCCCGTCCGGGCCCGTCATGTAGTACGCGACGAGGCCGCCGGGGGTGAGGTCGTGCTCGGTGAAGGTCGCTGGATGACTGGGCGGGCCCCACCAGCGCTCGAGCTGGCGCGGGTCAGACCAGGCTTCCCAGATCCGGTCGACGGGGGCGTCGAACTGGGCAACGAGCTTGATCGTCAGGGCGTCGAAGTCCTTCTGGACATCGGTGACTGGCATCGCGGTGGTTCCTTTCAGTCGCTCGTGGGGTTGGCTGCGTCCTCGTCGAGCATCCGGTCGATGCGCTCGACCCGGCCGCGCCAGTCGCGCTCGAGCCGGTCGAGGGCGATCCGGGCTTGGCGCAGGCCGGCGCCTTCGACGCGAACGATCTGTTCGCGCCCGCGCCGCTCCTTTGTCACCAGGCCTGCCCGCGCGAGCAGAGCGACGTGCTTCTGCACTGCCGCGAAGCTGATCGGGTAGAGGCGCGTCAGCGCCGAGACAGAGAGCTCCGAATCGCGGGAGCGAGTGAGGATGTCCCGCCGGGTGGCGTCACCGAGAGCCTTGAAGAGGAGGTCGGTCCGCTCCTCCGGAGAGCTATCTACAACCATTTGGTTGTAGATTACCAGGAGCCGATCCCTTGCGCGTGCGAGCGTCCTCTGGTTTCGTTGGGGCGCACGCCGCAGCGGCCTCGGCCGCGTCCCGGGCTTGGCTGCAGGCGCATCCGGATGACCTACGCCGTCGATTTCAATGAGGTCTCAGCGCTCGGCCTGGAGTCGTCCCCTGTCGCCGACCAGCTGGCCGGCCTGCGAGCGCACGAGGCCCGCTACTTCAAGAGCAAATACGACCACGTCTTTACGGTGGAGCCCGCCGAGGACGCCAAGGCGACGGTTGAGTGGGTGCACCAGATCCTCGAGCAGGAGCGAGAGATCGTGATCTCGTCTCGTCCTCTAGAGGCGACCGCCTTCGAGGTCGAGAACATCCGGATCGCCTACGTCTTCTATGAGAGCGGCCTCTCGATCAACGTCATGTACACGATCGACAACCCGAAGAAGCGCGCCGTCGGCTTCAAGCTCTCGGAGGGGATGGAGGTCCCGGCGGAGCTCGCCTCGCGGTTCAAGTTCGCGAGGCAGAAGTCGAAGCTGGCCGGAACCATCCGCGGGTCCTATTTCTCCTTTCAGACCGATTACTGATCCCGGCGCTGGGCCCGGACTAATCGAGCAGGCCCTTCTCCCGCATCTCGGCTTCGGCTTTCGGCGTCTTGCCGAGCTCCTTGCGGCCAAGCGCCCTTAGGGCCGGTTCGCTCTTGGTGAACTGGATCTCGTCGTACTGGACCACCTGGACGCGATTGCCCCAGGGGTCGCGGAAGTCGAGGCCGCGCCCGGGCAGGATCTCGACGCCCTCTCGCTCGAGCGCATCGCGCACGGCCCTCGCATCGTCGACGACGAGGCCGAAGTGCCGCGAGTCGTCGGGTGGCTGGCGGCGTGGTGCCGAGAGGGCGATGAATTGATCGGCGGCGTCGATGAAGGCCATCCTGTCGCCGCTGCGGCCACGCAACTGGAAGGCGAAGAGCCGCCCATAGAAGTCGAGCGCCTGGTCGATATCGCCGACCTCGAGAGCGACGTGGTTGATGCCGACGAGCTGGGCCGGTTCGCTCATCGTCGGAGTCTCCCACGGCGGCGTACCGGTCCCGATCGGCGACGAACGGACGGCGGCGGTGCCGTCGACCCGGCACCGCCGCCTGTACTGACCCTCCACCGCCTTACTGGGCCTGGAGCGTCATCGAGAAGGTGCCGAACAGTTCGCCGCCGGCGAATTCGCTGCTCGCCGGGGGCGCTTTTTCGCCACCCTGGTTGAACACCGAGTTGAGCGTCGCCGCGGCGGACGCCTGAAGCTTCGCTTCGGCACCTTTGACGGTGATCTGGCGGGTGGTCGGGTTGGTCGAGATCGCGTTGGCGGGGAAGACGAGTTCGACGAACGAGGAGCGGCCGGTCTGCCCCGGGAAGGGCGGATTCGGCAGGACTTCGATTTCGACGGTGGCCGTCTTCTGGGTGAATTCGATCTGGACGTTGGTGATCTTCATCTGCGGCGAGAGGGTTTTGCCTTTCTTCAGGATTTCGATCCCGCCGGTGGTGGTTGCCGAGCCGGAGCTGGCGTTCGGCGCCACCGTCCCGCCGGTGATCGGGAAGGTGAACTGGGTCACTTTCGAGTTCTTGGCCGGGGAGATCGGTTTGATCCCGCTCGACAGGTCGACGCCCTTTTCGCCGAGCTTTTTGAAGGCCGCGGTGGCGCCTTCGAAGGTGGCTTCGTTCTGACCGAGGATGGTCACGGTCTGGGGCACGGTGGTGCTGAACTCGTTGCTCATCACCCGCTGGTTGATCCGTCTCGAGCCCTGCAGGCCGAGCTTGTTCGAGATGCGGTTCGCCGCCTGCTGGGTGAGCGTCATCTGGCTGGCCTTGATCCGGGCGCCGAAGCCTTCGCGGCCGGTGGTCGGGTTGGCGAAGGTGCCGAGCTGCATCTGGGCGCCGGCGATGCTCGCACGGACGAAGCCGTGCACGGTGTTGACTTCAACGCCGGCGATCGCCACCGAGCGAGCGCCTCTGACCAGCTGAAAACCGCCGGGGCTGGTGATGTGCCCCTGCGCGTTGGTCGGATCGAACATGCCTTCGCTGACCGGCAGGCTGATCTTCGAGCCTGCGGCCTGACCGGTGCCGACGCCGGCCAGGCCGATGCCGAGGTTGGTCAGCTTCTTCAGAAAGCCCTTCTTCAGGTGCAGGTCGGTGGTGCCTCCGGAGATCGGGTCCCGGGCCGCCGAGGCGGCGGGGACGAACGCCAGGAGGGCGACGATCACGGCTGCCACTCCGACGATCATCCGCAGGGCCACCGGCCGGGTGCTGGCGTGGGTCATATCGTCCTTCCGTGGTTGGGTGAGACTCTGGTCCTTCAACACCGCCCCCGCCCGATGTTCCGGTCGGTATTCCGAGGTGCGCGCCAGCCGCGGTGCTGGCGCAGCGCTCGGTCCTGGTCGACCCGGCCGCGATCCGCACGCTGCAGGAGCTGCCCGCCGGGACGACGATCTCCGAGGCCGACCACTGGAAGCGCCACCGGTCGGCTCGACTGCGGCGAAGCCGAAGCCGAAGCCGAAGCGGAGGGGCCGGTGGCGACCACCGGCCCCTCCTATCGGCAGTAGGCTCGGGGAGCCGGAGGTCGGGCTAGTGCCCGGCCTTCTGCCCGTTCGGATGGAGCGGGTACCAGGAGGCGCCGAACGCCTTTGAGTCGGTGCCGTTGTCTTCGCCGGGCTTCTTGTCCTCGACGAAGGTGTAGAGCGGCCAGCCCGCGTAGGTGACCTGGGTGGTGCCGTCGGAGCGTTCGATCGTTCCGAGCTTGCTGGAGCTGACGCCGCTCATCGCTTCCGGTTCGCCTTCGGTGGTGAGCGGCGGCCAGGCTTCGGCGCAGCCACCTTCGCACTTCGATTTGCCGCTGCCTTTCTGGTCTTTCTGGAAGTAGTAGAGAGTCATCCCTTCCGAGTTCACGAGCACCTTGCCGACGCCCGAGGCGCTGCCGATCGAGACCGGCGTCGCTTCGCCGCCCGCCGCTTCGGCGGGAGCTTCTTCTTCCTTGGCGGTGGTCGCCTTGCCGTAGGCGCCGCCACCGCTGCTCGCGGTTTCGGCGCTGGCTTCGCCGCTGCTCGCGCTGGTGCTGGCGCTGCTCGTTGAACTGCCGCCGCCGCAGCCGGCGATCACCACCGCTGCGATTGCCGCGAGCGCAGCGAGCATCAGGCCAGACATAGCTGACTTCCTCATTTCTGGAGCCTCCTTGGATACTGCCGCTGGCGCCGCGCCGAGGGCGGCGCATTCATTTGTCACCGGGGTTACGCCGCCGGCGATCCTCGGGTTCAGCACCCCGGCGCCGTGATTCTGGACCGGATGCGGCCTCGCTGCCGATCTCTGGTATCGCCGGGACGACGGTCGGGGGCCCGCGTCGCCCGGCCATGGGAGGGGCCCTGAGCGCGCCGGAAGCTACGCTGCCGCGGATGGCGACCAAGAGCACGCCCGCGCCGCGGAGCGGACAGGTGGTGCCGTCGGTGCTGCGGGCCGGCAGCATCCTCGACGCCCTCGCCGCCGGGCCGCCGACCGCGACCCTGGCCTCGCTCTCGCGCCAGCTCGGCTACCCACGCAGCAGCACCCTTGCCCTCTGCAACAGCCTGGTCGAGATCGGTCTCCTGCTCCGCGGCGAGGACGGGGCCTACCGCCTCGGCCCGCACACCCTCGAGCTGAGCCGGGCCTTCCTCGGCCAGACGGACCTCCTCTCCGAGTTCCGCCGCGCGGTCGCGGAAGCGAGCACCCTGCCCGAGCAGACGCTGGTCTGCGCGGTGCTGCGCGGCCGCGACGTGATCTACGTCGGCAACCGTGCCGGCGCCAGCCCGCTCGGCGTCGCCTACGAAGTCGGGCTGCGGCTGCCGGCGCACTGCACGGCGAGCGGCCTGGCGATGCTGAGCACGGTGGAGGACGAGGAGCTCGAGGCTCTATATAAGGGCGGCGAACTCGAGCGGCTGACTCCGCGTTCGGTCTCCAACCTCGGCGAGCTGCGGGCGCGCTTGGCCGAGGCGCGCCAGCGCGGCTACGCGATCGACGACGAGGAGACCGCGCTGGGGATGATCTGCATCGGCACCGTGGTCCGCGACGACGCCGGCGGCACCGCCGGCGCGGTCGCGGTCAGCATGCCGAAGGGCGCCCGGCCCGCCGCCGAGCTGGACGGCGACGCCGGTGAGCTGCGGCAGCTCGCCGCGCGGATCTCGCGCGGCCTCGGCGCCCCTTAGCCCTCTTAGCCAAGCGGGCCTCATGCCTCCACCGGCGAGCGATCCGCGGCGGGCGCGGTGGCTTCGGCCCTGCCGGCCCTGATCTCCTCCTCGCCCATCAGCGCGTGGACCGCACCCGGCACGCCGAACTCGTACGGCCCCCCGACGACCCGCGGAATCCGCTCGAAGTTGAACCGCGGCGGCGGCGAGGAGACCTGCCACTCGATCGTCTTCGCCCGCCAGGGGTTGTCCGGCGCTCGGGGGCCGAAGCGCCAGCTGACGATCATGTTGTAGAGGAAGACCAGCTGGGCGGCGCCGAGGAGGAAGCCGAAGCAGCTGATCAGCAGGTTCCAGTCGCCGAATTTCGAGGCGTAGTCGACCACCCGCCGCGGCATCCCGTCCATGCCGATCCAGTGCATCGGCAGGAAGGTCCCCCAGGTTCCGATCAGGGTCAGCCAGAAATGGACCCGCCCCAGCCGCTCGTCGTACATCCTGCCGGTGATCTTCGGGAACCAGTGGTAGACGCCGGCGAAGATCGTGAAGACCGAGCCGGCAAAGAGGACGAAATGGATGTGGGCGACGATGAAGTAGGTGTCGGTGACGTGGATGTCGATCGGCACCATTGCGATCATCACCCCGCTGATGCCGCCGACGATGAAGCTGGCGATGAAGCCGAGGGCGAACAGCATCGAGGTCGAGCGGGTGTGGATCTTGCCGAAGAAGAGGGTGCCGAGCCAAGAGAAGATCTTGATCCCGGTCGGCACCGCGATCAGGACCGAGGTCATCATCATCGGGATCCGCAGCCAGCTGAACATGCCGGCGACGAACATGTGGTGGGCCCAGACCGAGTAGCTGAGGACGACGATCAGGAGCAGCGAGAGCGCCATCAGCCGGTAGCCGAAGATCGGTTTGCGCGAGTGGGTCGAGATCACCTCGCTGACGATCCCGAAGCCGGGCAGCATCATGATGTAGACGGCTGGGTGTGAGTAAAACCAGAAGATGTGCTGGTAGCTGACGACGTCGCCGCCGGCGGCGTAGTTGAAGAAGTTGGTGTGGAGGACCCGGTCGAGCAGGACCATCGCCTGGACGCCGGCGATGAACGGGGTCGCGGCGATCACCAGCAGCGAGGTGGCGAGGTTGGCCCAGACGAGCAGCGGCATCCGCCAGACGCTCATCCCCGGCGCCCGCATGGTCAGGATCGTGACCAGGAAGTTGAGGGCGGCGAGGATCGAGGAGAAGCCAGCGAACTGGACGCCGATGTTGAAGAACGACTGGCCCAGCGGCGCGCCGGTCGAGAGCGGCGCGTAGCCGGTCCAGCCGGCGTCGAAGGCGCCGCCGGGAACGAGGAAGCTGGAGAGGAAGATAATCCCCGCCAACGGCAGCAGCCAGAAGCTGAGGGCGTTGAGCCGAGGGAAGGCCATGTCGGGCGCCCCCAGCATCAGCGGCAGGACGTAGTTGGCGATCCCGGCGAAGACCGGGATCACGAAGAGGAAGATCATGATCGCCGCGTGGGTCGAGAAGAGGCTGTTGTAGGTCGAGGCGCTGACGATCTGGTCGCCCGGCTGGGCGAGCTCGGCGCGGATCAGCATCGCCATCAGGCCGCCGACGAAGAAGAAGACGAAGGTGGTGACCATGTACTGGATGCCGATCACCTTGTGGTCGGTGTTGAAGTTGAAGTAGTCGCGCCAGCTGGCGGCGCCGTGGTCGGCGTGGTCCTCGACCTCGGTCGGCGCGCCCAGCGCCCAGCGGATCCAGTAGCTGAAGGCGCCGAACCCGACCAGGAAGCCGAGGGCGCCGGTTATCACCGGCACGATCACGTGTGGGTAGCCGGTCTGCTCGGTCTGCCAGAGCGGCAGGTGGGAGACCGCCCGCAGGCCGACGACGAGGCCGAAGCCAAGCGCCGCCCCGACTATCGCTCCGAGCAGGCCGCGCGCCCAGCGGCCGAGCAGCTCCTCGCCCGAGATCCCGAATTCCGCCCGACCGCCGCTCATCCGGTCCCCCGGTCGTCCAAGGCGGTTGTCGCGGGGCGGGACGGCGATCGACATCGGCTGCTCCTTCGCTCCGGCCGCTAGGCCGGTCCTCTCGGTGGTGAGTGGGTAGGAGTATTTATACACCAAACGTGTGTAAACTTTCCGGCTGTGACGCTCGATCCCGGCACGAGGCTCGGAGCGCCGGCGGCGGAGCGGCCGGCTCGCACCGCGCTCTTCGAGTAGCTCGGCCTCGACTACCGCTGCGGAGGCGCCGAGAGCCTCGCGGTCGCCCGCGAGGAGCCCTGCGGGCGGAGCTCGAGGAGCACCTGGTGGACGAGGAGCAGGTCCTCTTTCCCGCCTGCCTGGCACTCGACCGGGCCGCTCGCGGCAGCGGCGATCCCGACCTCGATCCGGCGACGATCGACCATCTGGACGAGCACGGATCGGTCGCCACGAAACTGAGAGCGCTGCGCGTGTGAAAACTATCGACGGCCACTTATTTCTACAGAGTCGGTGTGCAAAGATGGCGGCGATGGATCTGCCGATCAGCGGCGACGAAGTCCTCAGGCAGGAGACGCGCGCCCGGGTCTTCTCCTGGCTCGCCGAGCAGCGAGCGCCGGCCGGGACCGAGAAGATCTCCGCTGCCCTCGGTCTGCACCCCAACGGGGTCAGGCGCCACCTCGAACGGCTGCGGGAGGCAGGGCTCGTCGAGCGCACTCGCAGCACCGGGCGGCCGGGGCGGCCCGGGGACCTCTGGGTGATCGCTCCCGGCGCTGATCCAGGCGGACGGCGCCCGACCGCCTACGTCGACCTCGCCCGCTGGCTGGCCCGCGCGATCCCGCCCGGCCGCAACCGGCTGCGGGAGGTCGAGCGGGCCGGCCGGGAGATCGGCGCCGAGCTGGCGCCCACGGAGCAGCTGGAGGAACCACTGGAGGGCTTTCGCCACGCCTTCGCCTCGCTGGGCTTCCGTCCCGAGCTCGAGGCGGGCGCGGGCGGCGGGTTCGTCTGCCGGCTCGGGAACTGCCCGTACCGCGAGTCGGTGCGCGAGAACCAGGAGGTGGTCTGCGCCCTGCACCGGGGGATGACCGACGGCCTCGTCGGGAAGCTCTTCCCGGACGCCAAGCTCGAGCGCTTCGAGCCCCACGACCCGGACCTGGCGGGCTGCCTGGTCGGCGTCTCGGGGCCGGCGGGCGACGGTGGCGGCTGAGCCACCGGGGCCGCCGGTGACGCCCGGCGAGGCGGCCGCCCCGCGCCGTTGCCGGCATCGTCCGCAGCCGCGCCGCGAGGGTGACCTGCGCCCGACCGACGTCGTCGGCGCCTTCTTCGTCTGCGGGATCGCCTTCCTCGCCGCGGCGGCCCTCGCCGGGCTGGCTCAGGCGATCTCGCCGTGGCCCTGGGGCCGCTGGCTCGCCCTTCACCTCGCCTTCGTCGGCGGCGTCTCGGAGCTCGTGCTCGGCGCCAGCCAGTTCTTCGCCGGCGCCTTCCTCGCCACCGACCCGCCACCGCGCCGCCTCGTCCGCGCCCAGCTGCTCGCCTGGATCGCCGGCACCGTCGTGCTAGCGGTCGCGGTCCCGACCGGAGCAGGCACGGCGATCTGGATCGCCGCCGGTGCCCTGGTCACCTCGCTCGCCCTCTGGGCCGCCGCGGTCGCGGTGATGTGGCGCCGCTCGCTGCGCCGCTCCAGGTGGGCGGTCGCCTGGTACTGCAACGGCGCCCTCTTCCTCGGCTTCGGGATGCTTGCCGGATCGCTGCTCGCGCACGGCGTGCCTTGGGCCCACGGCGACCTCCTCGGGGCCCACATGGCGCTCAACTTGGCGGGCTGGCTCGGGGGCGCGATCGTCGGCACGCTGCACACCTTCTACCCGTCGCTGACCCAGACCCAGCTCCGCTACCCCCGCCTCCAGGCCCTCGCCTTCGCCACTTGGAGCGCGGGTGTAAGCGCTCTGGCGGTCGGCTATGCCTGGGCGGTCGACCCGGTCGCGGTCGCCGGCTGGGTCGCGCTCTGCCTCGGGGCGCTGGCGCTCTTGGTCAACGTCGCCGCCTGCCTGCGGGCGGCGCCGCGGCCCGTCTCCCTGGCCGCCCGGGTGGTCGGCATCGCCCAGCCCTGCCTCCTCGCCGCACTCCTCGTCGCCGGCATCGCGGCGCTCGCGCACGGCCCCGAGCATGCCATCACCGGCTCCTCGCGCCTGGTAGTCGGGACCCTGCTGGTAGCCGGCTGGATCGGCCTCACCGTCCTCGGCTCGCTGCTCCACCTGCTGGCCGTGGTGGTGCGGGTCCGGGGCGGATTTGCGGCCCGCATGCCGGCCCCCCGCCCGCGCAGCGACGCCGCCATCGCCGCCGTTGCCGTGCTGGCGATCGCGGCGCTCGCACTGGCCCAGGGAGCCAGCCTGTCCGGCCTGGACGAGCCGGCCAGGCTGCTGCTGATTGCGGTCTACGCCTTACTTGCCGTGCGGATCGCGCGGCTCGCCGGCAAGGTTCTGCTCCACGCCCGCCCGAGGATCTGAAAGGAGCGATTCGCCGAGGCGGGCGCCCTCGCGGCCCGCTCGTCTAGGAGGCGGTCGGGAGGCTCATCTGCCCCGGCAGCGCGTCTTCCTCGGGCCAGCGCGTGGTCACCGCCTTGGCCCGGGTGTAGAAGCGGACGCCCTCGGCGCCGTGGACGTGGTGGTCGCCGAACAGCGAGTCCTTCCAGCCGCCGAAGGAGTAGTAGGCCATCGGCACCGGGATCGGCACGTTGACGCCGATCATCCCGACTTCAACCTGACGCTGGAACTTGCGCGCGGCACCGCCGCTGGAGGTGAAGATCGCGGTGCCGTTGGCGAAGGAGCTCTCGTTGATCAGGCGGATCGCCTCGTCGAGGCTGTCGACGCGGACGATCGCCAGGACCGGCCCGAAGATCTCGTCACGGTAGATCGACATCCCCGTCTCGACCCGGTCGAACAGGGTCGGGCCGACGAAGAAGCCGTCGCCGCCGAGCTCGAGCTCACGGCCGTCGACGACCGCGACCGCGCCGGCCTCGACGCCCTCGCCGATATAGCCTGTGACCCGCTCCTGCGCCTGCGGCGTCACCACCGGCCCCATTTCGGAGGCCGGGTCGAGGCCCGGGCCGACGCGGACTTCGCGCGCCTTGCGCTCGAGCCGCTCGACCAGCGGGTCGGCCGCCTCGCCGACCGCGACCGCGACCGAGACCGCCATGCAGCGCTGGCCGGCCGAGCCGAAGCCGGCGGCGATCAGGTGGTCGGCGGCGAACTCGAGGTCGGCGTCGGGGAGGACGACGGCGTGGTTCTTGGCCCCGCCGAGCGCCTGCACGCGCTTGCCGGCGGCGGTCGCCCGCTCGTGGACGTATTTGGCGATCGGGGTCGAGCCGACGAAGCTGACGCCGGCGACGTCGGGGTGGTCGATCAGGGCGTCGACCGCGACCTTGTCGCCGTGGACGACGTTGAAGACGCCCTCCGGCAGGCCCGCCTCGGCGTAGAGCTCGGCGATGAAGTTGGAGGTCGAGGGGTCGCGCTCCGACGGCTTCAGCACGAAGGTGTTGCCGGTGGCGATCGCCACCGGGTGCATCCACATCGGCACCATCGCTGGGTCGTTGAAGGGGGTGATCCCGGCGCAGACCCCGAGCGGCTGGCGGAAGGAGTGGGCGTCGACGTCGGTCGAGACCTGCTCGGAGAACTCGCCCTTCAGCAGCTGCGGCAGCCCGCAGACGAACTCGACCACCTCAAGGCCGCGGATCACCTCGCCCTTGGCATCGTCGAGCACCTTGCCGTGCTCGGAGGCGACGATCTTGGCGATCTCGTCGGTGTGGTCGGCGATCAGCTGGCGGAAAGCGAACATGATCCGCGCCCGCCGCGCCAGCGAGACCTCGCTCCAGCTCTCGAAGGCGATCTTCGCCGCCTGCACCGCGCGATCGACGTCGGCGGGCTCGGCCAACAGCACCTCCGCCTGCTGCTTCCCGCTCGCCGGTTCCCAGACGGGGGAGCGGCGGCTGCTCTCGCCAGCGGTCCTCTCGCCGCCGATGTAGTGCTCGATCGTCGTCAAGGTCGTCGTCGCCATCTCGCCCTCGCTAAGCCGTCGTTCAGATTTCTGAATGTCCTTCGTGATCCTGAACGGAAGGCTAACAGGAACGGCGCTCGCCGGCGCACCGCGCCAGGCCGCCCCGCTGGGCGGGGGCGGGAGCTTCGCCAGACACGCTTAGGCCAGCGCGGTCGCCCGAGCATGCGCGTCGTTCTCGCCTAGGCATCGGAGGGAGCTTCCTCGCCCGTGCCTCTTCCGGGGAGCCACCGTCGGAGGCTGGGTGGAGTGGCTGAGCCGTTGGTGCTCGCTCGCGCCGCCAGCGGTCGAAGGTGACTCAAGAGTTCGGGCGCATCGCCACCGACCCTTCGGACTGATGTGGCCAGGAACGACGAGAGGGCGTTTGCAGGGCGACATTTCCGGGCTCCAATCCACGCCCTCCTGCCGTCGCGAGCGAGCGCGGATCCGCGGAGGCGTATATCCGCTCACCGTGATTTGCAGGAAAGCCTGGCCAGTCGAGGTGCGAAAGCGCCCAGTTCGAGAAGTTGACTTGATCAGCCAGAGGGGATCCGAGTAGTTCTCGAGTCAGCTCGGGGAAGGCGAATGGCGCCACTACCGGGAACTCAAAGGACAGGAGTGGCAATGAAGAAGTTCCTCATACTCGGATTCGCGATCGCGGCGATGGCCGTGACCGGAGCGCTGACCGCGGCATCCGCCGCGGCAGCCGTCGGTGAATTCGATTCCGCCTGCAAAATCGATAGCGAATGCTTCTTCCACGCCGACCAGAAAACGGAAAGCCTCACAACGTTCAGCGGCGGGGTTCTGAAATGCACAAAAGCGACTCTCGACGGCAAGAGCACGGCTGCCGAAGGCGGCACAACAGTGACCACAAAAGGCACGAGTAACCATGACTGGGCGATCCACGTTCTGAAACTTCATCCAGAATACGCGGACTGCACCTTCATCGGCCAGACCGCCAACGTAACCACTGCCGGCTGTAACTACACAATCACAGCGACGTCCCGAACCGCCGGAACCATAACGATCTCCTGCGAAGTCGGCAGCGAAATCATCGTCGAAGCCGTGACCTCTAAATGTACGATTAAGATCCCAGCACAGACGCCGGCCAATAACGTCGTCGACTTCACCAAAGAAGAAACTGGAGGATTGAGGTCTATTCTCATCACCACCACAGTCGGAACCAGCCCGCTTGGCTCGGGGCACACTGGCCTCAAGTACACGAGCTCAGGTGGGGCCTGTGGTGCGAGTGGCGAAAATGGCTTCTGCCGCGGGACCGCTTTAGAGAAAGCGTACAGCAACGAAGCCCACACCAGCCAGGTTTCGGGAACAATCGTCGAAACAGTATCGGCTACCGAAATCAGCGAATAGCGCGGGTCCGTCGAGAAGGAGCATCGCTCCATCGAGACATGGAGGGCCGGGCGACTATGCTCGACCCTCCCCACACATTTCCGCCGACAACACCGGGCGGAACGCCGCGGGCAAGTGAAGCCATTGCGCAGCCTGGCTCTCCCTCGGGCAGCGGCGACGGCTTCGTCCGTCTCGTGGCGAAACCAGGACCTGTCAACCAAAAAAGTGCTCACAACGGCATCTTCAGTGCATGAAAAAGACACCACCACCGCCAGGCACTCGGTCCGGACCCTCCATTTCGGGAAGCCGCCGAGCATAGGGCCACAGGGTGAGCGCTTCGCCGTTGGGGCTCCCAGCTCGCGTCGGCGCTGACAAGATTGGACTTGAAGACACTGGCGCCGCCGACGAGACTCGGGATTCGCGTGGCCATCGCAGCGGGTGGTTGCTGTTAAGGCTGCGAGCCGCGCCCCGGCCTGATGCCCGCGCCATCGTGAGCGGGCGCCGAACCGCGAAGGCGCATTTCCGCCGTTCGAGCTTTGCAGGGAATCCTGATCAGTTGATGGAGCCGAACGGGGCAAGACCCCGAATCGACTTGATCAACCAGAAGCACGGCGAATAGATGCCGGAGGCAGCTCGGGAGGCGCGTCTGCGCCACTACCGGGAACTCAAAGGACAGGAGTAGCAATGAAGAAGTTGATCGTACTTGGCCTCGCGATAGCGGCGATGGCCGTCACCGGAGCGCTGACCGCGTCAGCCGCCTCGGCAGCGGTCGGCGAATTCGATTTCGCCTGCAACATCGACACCGAATGCTTCGTCAACGGCGAACAGAAAACCGAAAACGTGTTCAACTTCAACGGCGGCGTCTTCAAGTGCACGAAAACGGTTCTCAGCGGTAAGAGCACCGCCGCCGAAGGTGGCACAACAGTGACCACAAAAGGAACGACCAACCACGACTGGGCGATCCATGTCCTAAAGCTACATCCAGAATACTCGGGCTGTACGGCCTTGGGCGAGACGTTGAAAGTAACCACTACCGGCTGCTTCTACACACTCACAGCGACGTCCAGAACCGTAGGGACCCAAGATCGGAGCGCAGACGCCCGCCAACAACGTGGTCGACTTCACCAGACAGGAAGAAGCGGGATTGAGGGACATCCTGGTCACCTTGACAGTTGGGACTGAAACCCACGCCGCGGGGCACACGGGCATCAAATACACCAGCTCAGGTGGTGTCTGTGGTGCGAGCGGTGAAAACGGCTACATCAGGGGAACCGTCACAGAGAAGGCATACAGCAACGAAGCCCACACCAAACAGGTTTCGGGAACAATCGTCGAAACAGTATCGGCGACTGAAATCGTTGAATAGTTAGCCGCAGCGGTACGTTTACCCGGTTCTCAACGGCTTTAGCATCTCAAGAGATGGAGGGTCGTGCGACGAGGTACGACCCTCCATCCGCATGTGCGTGATTGACATCAGGAGACGCGCCCCAGCTCTCAGGCAACGAAGATGGCTTCGTGCGTTTCGACGGCGCAGACAGTACCCGTCAGCCCAAATGAGTGCCCATGACGGCGCTGGTCCTCCAATGTGACAACAAACCAACCTCCCACTCTCTCGGACTGGTACCTCTCTCCGGCGAGCCACTGCACGAAGGGTGGCAGGCGTGGGCCCTCGGCGTCGTACACGCGCACGGCCGGGTACTGAACTGGAGAACGCTGGCGCCGTTGCGGAGAACTTCAGACTGGTGGCCGGTGCTCAGGAGAGAATTCGTCCGTGAAGCGACGATCCCGCGCTCCGTTCTGATCAGCCGCCTGCCATCGAGAGCGAGCGCGGAATTGGCGGAGGCGCACTTCCGCCGATCATGATTTGCAGGGAAGTCTGACCAACTGGTGTAGCGGAGCGTCGCAGGATTCCGAGTCGACTTGATCAAACGGAAGCACGGAGGTTAGCTGCTCAAGCCAGCTCGGGAGGCGCGTCTGCGCCACTAACCGGGAACTCAAAGGACAGGAGTAGCAATGAAGAAGTTGCTCGTACTTGGCCTCGCGATCGCGGCGATCGCCGTCACCGGAGCGCTGACCGCGTCAGCCGCCTCGGCAGCGGTCGGGGAATTCGATTTCGCCTGCAACATCGACACTGAATGTTTCGTCAACGGCGAACAGAAAACCGAAAACGTGTTCACCGTCAACGGCGGCGTGGTCAAGTGCACGAAAGCGGTTTTCAGCGGCAAGAGCACGGCCGCTGAAGGTGGCACAACAGTGACCACAAAAGGAACGACCAACCATGACTGGGCGATCCACATCCTGAAAATTCACCCAGAATACACGGGCTGCACGTTCATTGGTCAGACGGCGGAAGTCACCACTACCGGGTGCTTCTATACACTCTCGGTAACGGTCTCGGTAACGATCAACCAATGGTCGGGATCAGTGACGATCTCCTGCGAAGGCACCAACGTAATCACGGTCAAAGCAGTGACCGCCGGATGCACGGTGAAAGTAGGACCCCAGACGCCGGCCAACAACGTCGTCGACTTCACCAAGGAAGAAGCCGGAGGCTTGAAGGACATCCTCGTCACCTCGACAGTCGGGACTGAAACCCACGCCGCAGGCCACACGGGCATCGTATACACCAGTTCAGGTGGCGCCTGTGGTGCGAGCGGTGAAAATGGTTACTACCGCGGCACCGTTACAGAGAAGGCATACAGCGACTCAGCCCATACCAAACAGGTTTCGGGAACAATCGTCGAAACAGTATCGGCGACTGAAATCGTTGAATAGTTAGCCGCAGCGGTACGTTGATGCGGTTTTCAATGGCATCCGCGTCCAAGGAGATGCAGGGGTCGGGCGGCGATGCCCGACCCCTGCATTCGTGCAATCCGGCGTGCCGCTGGTATCGGTGAAGTGCTCCGATACAAGCCAGGAGCTTGCACGTCCCGTCTCGCAGGCAGCGAAGACTGCACCGCAAGCCTAAGGGTGCCACAAGCACGCGGTCCGGCATCAGGAAGAAGCTAGCCCGCGAGCCTTCGCAACAGCGCCTCCCTTTCGGGGAGCAACTGCGCGTTGGGTGACAACGCGAAGCGTTTCCTGCTCGCGCGGCAGCCGGGGCGAAGTAGACGCCATTGACCTCGGCGCCGCAAGGCGACGGGCCCAGGGTGGTCCGGAAATTGGTGGAGGGCGCCGGCATTGACGGGAAGCGCTCGGACTCGCGTGGTCGTTACAACGAGAGATTCCTTTGTCGCAGAGCTTTACGTCCTGTCCTGATGACGTCCCTCGCGATCGAGAGCGAGCGCGGATCCGCGAAGGCGCATTTCCGCCCTTCGAGCTTTGCAGGGAATCCTGATCAGTTGATGGAGCCGAACGGGCCAAGACCCCGAATCGACTTGATCAACCAGAAGCACGGCGAATAGTTGCTGGAGGCAGCTCGGGAGGCGCGTCTGCGCCACTACCGGGAACTCAAAGGACAGGAGTAGCAATGAAGAAGTTGCTCGTACTTGGCCTCGCGATCGCGGCGATGGCCGTCACCGGAGCGCTGACCGCGTCAGCTGCCTCGGCAGCGGTCGGCGAATTCGATTTCGCCTGCAACATCG
>DASXFL010000043.1:0-7015 GCA_036489595.1 Solirubrobacterales bacterium | reverse complement strand
GTGCTCGCGATCCGTCCGGTCAGCCGCCGGCGGCGCGAGTACTTGATCAGCCGTCCCTCCATGCCATCAGAAAGTTACAGGCTCGGTAAAGGCGCTCCGCAACGCCCGCGCGGCCGGCCGGCCGGGCTCTCGTTGACGGCGCAACGGACGGCACGCTAGGCTTAACGGAGCGATGGCACTCCGCCTTCTCGACCTCCGACTTCTCCTCCTCCCCCTCCGGGGGGAATAGCGCGCCGGCGGCCGCACGTAGCCGCATACCAGCACCGAGAAGCCTGACGAGTCCGAGAGAAACCGAGGAGTGACATGCAGTCCCACGATCCCAACCGAGTACTGATCTTCGACACGACGCTGCGCGACGGGGAGCAGTCGCCGGGGATCTCGCTGAACGCGGTCGAGAAGCTGGAGATCGCTCAGCAGCTCGCGCGCCTCGGCGTCGACGTGATCGAGGCCGGCTTCCCGATCGCCTCGCCCGGTGACTTCGAGGCGGTCGAGGCGATCGCGAAGCAGGTGGAAGGCCCGGTGGTCTGCGGCCTCGCCCGCACTCACAAGGCCGACATCGACTCCGCCTGGGGCGCGATCAAGCACGCCGAGCGGCCGCGCATCCACACTTTCGTCTCGACTTCCGACATCCACATCGAGCACCAGCTGCGGACCGACCGCGAGGACGTCAAGGGCCAGGCCCGCGCCGCCGTCGCGATGGCCAAGGCCTACTGCGAGGACGTCGAGTTCTCGCCGATGGACGCGACTCGGGCCGACCTGGAGTACACGGCCGAGGTGATCGCGATCGCCGTCGAGGAGGGGGCGACGACGATCAACGTCCCCGACACCGTCGGCTACACGACGCCGGAGGAGTACGCGGAGATGTGGCGCCGCTTCTACGAGCTGGTGCCGGGGCTGCGTGAGGTCGAGACCTCGGTCCACTGTCACGACGACCTGGGGCTGGCCGTCGCCAACTCCTACGCGGGGATCCGCGCCGGCGCGCGCCAGGTCGAGTGCGCGATCAACGGGCTGGGGGAGAGGGCGGGCAACTGCTCGCTTGAGGAGATCGCGATGCTGGTCCGCGTCCGCGCGGACGTCCACGGGTTCAGAACGGGCATCAACAGCCACGAGATCGCCCGCACCAGCCGCTTGGTCTCGCGCCTCACCGGCTACCCGGTACAGCCGAACAAGGCGATCGTCGGCCGCAACGCCTTCGCCCACGAGTCCGGCATCCACCAGGACGGGGTGCTGAAGGAGCGCACCACCTACGAGATCATGGAGGCGACCGAAGTCGGGCTCGAGTCGAATTCGATCGTCCTCGGCAAGCACTCCGGCCGCCACGCCCTGCGCGACGCCCTGGAGCAGCTCGGCTACCGGATCGACGGCAACGCCCTGAACGCTGCCTTCAAGGCATTCAAGGAGGTCGCCGACCGCAAGAAGCAGGTGACCGCGCTCGACCTCGAGGCGATCGTCTCCGACGAGATGCGCGACCGTGCCGACTCCCACGAGCTGACCTCCTTCGAGGTCACCGCTGCCTCCGGCCGGGACCCCTGGGCCAAGGTCGCCGTCACCCTGCCCTCGGGCGAGGTGGTGGTCGGCGAGTCGACCGGCGACGGCCCGATCGATGCCGCCTTCCGGGCGATCCAGCGGGCGACCGGGACCGAGTCCGAGCTCGCCAAGTACACGGTCGACGCCGTCACCGGCGGCGAGGACGCGCTGGGCGAGGTGACGGTGATGCTGCGGACCGACGGCTTCCTCGCCAGCGGCTCCGGCGTCGCCACCGACATCTTCGAGGCCTCGGCCCGCGCCTACCTCCGGGCCCTCTCGAACAGCCTCGAAGGCGCCGCCACGCGCGAGGCCGAGGCGGCCACCGCCGACGCCGCCGCCGAGCGCACCCCCGGCCCTTAGGGCCGGGGCCCCTTGGGCCGGGAGCGTTTCGGGGCACAGACCGGTGCGAAAGCCGCGACGTTTTGCGCACCACAGGTATGCGATTGAACGGCACCCTGGTCCGCATGCGCGATTCGAGGCCTTCCCGGCGAACTCCCCCCGTTGAGATTGCCGAACGACCCGCTATCCGGGTCGAAAGGCAACCTCTCGGGGCCAGGGGCGGGGGCGCGGTCGGGACCGATGCGGCAATCGCTGAGTTGGCCTCACGGCAGCACGGCGTGGTGGAGCGTGGGCAGCTCTTGTCGCTCGGGCTGAGGACGAGCGCCATCGGGCGTCGGATCGAACTGGGCCGTCTGCACCCAATCCACGCCGGCGTATTCGCGGTGGGGCATCGGCTGGTGTCGCGAAAGGGGCGGTGGATGGCGGCGGTGCTCGCGCTCGGAGACGGCGCGGTTCTGAGCCACCGATCGGCTGCCGGCCTCTGGCGGCTCCGCCACGACGGAGAACGCCCGGTCGACGTGACCCTGCCCAGTAAATCCCGCCACCTCTCCGGCATCCGCCGGCACTCCTCGCGGGTCCTGCCGCCCGACGAGGTCACCGTCGAAGACGGGATCCCGGTGACCTCGGTCCCACGGACGATCTTCGATTGCGCGGGAGGCGGGGGCGTGGACCTGGTCGAGGGGTTGATCCGGCAGACCGAATACCGCGAGCGGTTCGGCGAGCTCTCGCTGCCGCACCTGCTCGCGCGCTATCCGCGCCGGCGTGGGGCGCGGACCGTTCGCCTG
The DNA here is from genome assembly GCA_036489595.1 of Solirubrobacterales bacterium. Taxonomy (GTDB): domain Bacteria; phylum Actinomycetota; class Thermoleophilia; order Solirubrobacterales; family 70-9; genus VAYN01. Next base: position 4,364 of record DASXFL010000043.1, on the reverse strand, counting down.
GCGCTCGGGCGGATCGTGGAATCGCCCTCGGGCGCTCCCGCCAGCCCACTAGAGGAGCGATTTCTGCCCTTCCTCCGCGCCTACGACCTGCCGATCCCGCGGCTCAACGAGTGGATCGATCTCGGCGGACGCGGCTACAAGGTCGACTGCCGCTGGCCGGGGACGAGGGAGATCGTCGAGCTCGACGGCTGGCGGGGGCATGGCACGCGCTCCGCCTTTCGCTCGGACCGCGAGCGGGACCGGCGGCTGCGGGTCGCCGGCTATGGCCTAACCCGGATCTCCTGGGCGCAGCTGGCGGACGAACCGGCCTCGGTCGCCGCCGACCTCCGCGCAATCCTGAACATACGCTCGTCTGTGATAGCGTACAGCGGGCAATGACCGCTGCCGTCGCGCAAACGCCCGTCGCCGACCCTTCCAACGCGGTCGGCCTCCGCATCCGCGCCCTCCGCGAGGCGATGGGCCTGAGCCTCCGCGATCTCGCGCAGCGCTCCGGCGTCAGCGCGCCGATGCTCTCGCAGGTCGAGCGCGGCGAGACCAGCCCGACCCTGGCCAGCGCCGCCAAGATCGCCGCCGGCCTCGAGCTCACCCTGAGCCAGCTGTTGCGCCTCGACGAGGGCCACAACGTCGCCGTCAGCCGCGCCAGCGGCCGCCGCCGCTCCGAGCGCGGCGGCCACCGGATCGAGGAGCTGACCCCGCCGCTGCCCGGCCAGCGCGCCGACGTCTCGCTGCACGAGCTGGCCCCCGGCGCCACCACCGGCGGCCGCGCCGACCCGCCGATGCACGAGCCCGGCAGCCGCGAGACCGCGGTCGTCCTCGGCGGCGCCCTGGCGCTGATCGTCGACGGCAGCCGCCACGAGCTTCGCGAGGGTGACTCGGTCACCTTCGACGCCGACCTGCCGCACCACTTCGAGAACGAGGGCGAGGAGCCGACCCGGTTCATCGCCGTGATCACCGCCGGCCTCAGGAGGAGCTAGCCGCAATGCCGACCGACGCAACGCCCAAGACCATGTTCGACAAGATCTGGGAAGCCCACGAGGTCTCGGACGGGTTGATCTACATCGACCTGCACCTGGTCCACGAGGTCACCTCACCGCAAGCCTTCGACGGGCTCCGCCTCGCCGACCGCGAGGTCCGACGCCCCGACAAGACCCTGGCCACGGCCGACCACAACACGCCGACCGACGGCACCATGGTCGCCCGCCTGATCGCCGATGAGCTCTCCCGCGTCCAGGTCGAAACCCTGGAGCGCAACTGCGAGGAGTTCGGGATCCCGGTCTACTCGCTGGGCTCCGACCGCCAGGGGATCGTCCACGTGATCGGCCCCGAGCTCGGCGTCAGCCAGCCGGGGATGACGATCGTCTGCGGGGACAGCCACACCGCCACCCACGGCGCCTTCGGCGCGCTCGCCTTCGGCATCGGCACCTCCGAGGTCGAGCACGTGCTCGCGACCCAGTGCATGGTCCAGCGGCGGCCGCGGACGATGCGGATCAACTACGCCAGCGAGCTCGCTGCCGGGGTCACCCCGAAGGACCTGATCTTGGCGACGATCGGCCGGCTCGGCACCGGCGGCTTCACCGGCCACGCGGTCGAGTTCGCCGGCCCGGCGATCGAGGCGCTCTCGATGCCCGGCCGGATGACGATCTGCAACATGACGATCGAGGGCGGCGGCCGCGCCGGCATGATCGCCCCCGACCAGACCACCTTCGACTGGGTCGAGGGCCGGCCGGGTGCGCCGGAGGACTTCGCCGCCGCGGTCGAGCGCTGGGGGCAACTACCGACTGATGACGGCGCCAGCTTCGACTCCGAGGTCGAGATCGACGCCGCCGCGATCTCGCCGATGGTCACCTGGGGCACCACCCCTGGGATGGTCGTCCAGGTCACCGAGGCGGTCCCCGATCCGGCCCAGATCGAGTCGCCCGCCGACCGCGAGGCGGCCGAACGTGCGCTTGCCTACATGGGCCTGGCCGCCGGCACGCCGATGACCGAGATCGCTCCCGAACGGGTCTTCATCGGCTCCTGCACGAACAGTCGCATCGAGGACCTGCGCGAGGCCGCCGCGATCGTCGACGGCCACAAGGTCGCCGCCAGCATCCACGCGATGGTCGTTCCCGGCTCCCAGCAGGTTAAGAAGGCGGCCGAGGAGGAGGGCCTCGACGAGGTCTTCCGCGGCGCCGGATTCGAATGGCGGGAGGCCGGCTGCTCGATGTGCCTGGGGATGAACCCCGACACCCTCGCCGAAGGCGAGCGCTGCGCCTCGACCTCGAACCGCAACTTCGAGGGGCGCCAGGGCAAGGGCGGCCGCACCCATCTCGTCAGCCCGAGGATGGCCGCCGCGGCCGCCGTCGAGGGCCACTTCGTCGACATCAGGGATTGGAGCTGAGCATGCGACCGTTGGACATCATCGAGGGCACGGTCTCGGTCCTGGACCGGGCCGACGTCGACACCGACCAGATCATCCCCAAGCAGTTCCTGAAGCGGGTCGAGCGGACCGGCTTCGGCGAGTTCCTCTTCTACGACTGGATCCGCGACGGCGAGATCGAGCTGGAGCCGAACCCGATCCTCGTCGCCGGCCGCAACTTCGGCTGCGGCTCCTCGCGCGAGCACGCCCCCTGGGCGCTCGAGGACTTCGGCTTCGAGGCGATCGTCGCCCCCTCCTTTGCCGACATCTTCTACGCCAACTGCACGAAGATCGGCCTCCTGCCGGTGATCCTCGACGAGGAGCACTGCCGCGCAGTCGCCGCCGCCGGCGAGGCCCGGATCGACGTCGACGACGAGACCGTCACCTGCTCGGAGGGCGTCTTCCAGTTCGCGATCGAGCCGGACATCAAGTTCCGGCTCCTAAACGGTCTCGACGACATCGGGATCACGCTCGAAAACGCCGGTGCGATCGACTCCTTCGAGGGGACCGCCGCCGCGACCCACGGCCCGGTCACGACGGCGCTCTGATGGTGCCGCGGGTGAAGTGATGGCGCCGCCGGTGAAGGAGTGGGACGCGGGCAGCTACCAGCGCGTCTCGGTCCCGCACGAGGAGTGGGCGAAGGCGCTGATGGAGCGGCTGCCGCTGGACGGCGAGGAGACCGTGCTCGACGCCGGCTGCGGCACCGGCCGGGTGACGCGGATGCTGGTCGAGCGGCTGCCCGAGGGCCGCGTCATCGCCGTTGACGGCTCACCGGCGATGGTCGAGAAGGTGCGCGAGGTACTGCGGCCGGTCGATCAGGCCCTCGTCGCCGACCTCACCGAGCTGGAGCTACCGGAGCTCGCCGACGCCGCCGTCTCCAGCGCCGTCTTTCACTGGATCAGCGACCACGAGGCGCTCTTCGCCCGGATGCGGGAGGCGCTGGGGCCCGGGGCCCGCTTCGAGGCCCAGTGCGGCGGCCGCGGCAACCTCGAAGAGTTCCGTGACCGCTCGCGGGAGGTCGCCGCCCGCGAGCCCTACGCCTCGCACCTGACCGAGTTCGAGGAGCCCTGGCTCTACGCTGGCGCCGAGGAGACCGAGGAGCGCCTGCGAGCGGCCGGGTTCGATCGGGTCAGGGCCTGGCTGCAGCCCTGGGAGGTGACCCCGCCGGACCCCCGCGAGTTCATGCGGACGCTGATCCTCAAGCCGCACATCGACACCCTGCCGCCGGAGCTCCACGAGCGCTTCCTCGACGACGTCCTCGCCGCCACCGGCGAGCCCCTGACCCTGCGCTACGTCCGCCTCAACATCTCCGCCGTCGCCTGAGGCGATCCGGACGCGGGTGGCGGTGTCCTCGCTCGGTCACGTGCAGAGCACGCTCCCTCGTTCGTCCTTGCCACCCCCGCCCGGATCGCCTCAGTAGGCTGCCCGCCAATGGCCGAAGCAACTCCCCGCATCGTCGTCTTGCCCGGCGACGGGATCGGTCCCGAGATCGTTGCCGCGGCGCGCCGGATGCTCGACGCCCTCGGCGAGTTCGACTACGAGGAGCGCTCGCTCGGCGGCGCCTCGATCGACGAGCACGGGACCGCCCTAACCGACGAGACCCTGGCCGCCGCCAAGGCCGCCGACGCGGTCCTGCTCGGCGCTGTCGGCGGCCCCAAATGGGACACCACCGACCCCGACAAGCCGCGCCCCGAGCAGGGCCTCTTGGGGATCCGCAAGGGCATGGGCCTGTTCGCCAACCTGCGGCCGGTGCGGCCGAGCCCGGCGCTGATGGGCGCCAGTCCGCTGCGCGAGGACCGCATCTCCGGTACCGACCTGCTGGTCGTCCGCGAGCTCACCGGCGGCATCTACTTCGGCGAGCGCGGCCGCCAGCCCGACTCCGCCTTCGACACCTGCACCTACACCAGCGCTGAAATCGAGCGGATCGCCCGGGTCGGCTTCGAGGCCGCCCGCCGCCGCGCCGCCG
>DASXFL010000130.1:0-20388 GCA_036489595.1 Solirubrobacterales bacterium | reverse complement strand
CCCCGAGCATGGCAACGACTTCTGACGGCTCGGCCGAGGAGATCCACCGCACGATCGCGCCGCTGGTCGGGCCCGACGACGAGCGGGTCTTCACCGACTCGGGGATCGAGATCGACCCGCTCTACGACGCGAGCGACGTCGCCCCAGACCTGGAGGCGCGCCTCGGCGAGCCCGGCACGCCGCCGTTCACCCGCGGCATCCACGAGGGGATGTATCGCGACCGGCTCTGGACGATGCGCCAGTACGCCGGCTTCGCCTCCCCCGAGGACACCAACGAGCGCTACCGCTACCTGATCGAGCACGGCTCGACCGGGCTCTCGATGGCCTTCGACCTGCCGACCCAGCTCGGCCGCGACTCCGACGACCCGCTCTGCAACGGCGAGGTCGGCCGCACCGGGGTCCCGATCGACACGATCGAGGACATGCGGATCTGCTTCGATCAGATCCCGCTCGATGGTGTCTCCACCTCGATGACGATCAACGCCCCAGCGGCGATCCTCCTCCTGCTCTACGAGCTGGTCGCCGAGGAGCAGGGGGTTCCCAGCGAGAAGCTCCGCGGCACCGTCCAGAACGACGTGCTGAAGGAGTACATGGCCCGCGGCAACTACATCTACCCGCCGGGGCCAACGATGCGGCTGACCACCGACATCTTCGAGTACTGCCGCGAGAACGTGCCCAAATGGAACACGATCTCGATCTCCGGCTACCACATCCGCGAGAAGGGCTGCTCGGCCGTGCAGGAGGTCGCTTTCACCCTCTCCAACGCGATCGCCTACGTCGAGGCGGCGCTTGATCGCGGCCTCAAGATCGACGAGTTCGCGCCCCGGCTGGCCTTCTTCTTCAACTGCCACAACAACGTCTTCCAGGAGATCGCCAAGTTCCGCGCGGTGCGGCGGATGTGGGCGAAGATCGTCGCCGAGCGGTTCGGGGCGAAGGACCCGAGCTCGATGAAAATCCGCTTCCACACGCAGACGGGCGGCGTCACCCTGCAGGCCCAGCAGCCCGAGGTGAACATCATCCGCGTCGCCCTCCAGGGCTTCGCCGCGGTCGCCGGCGGCACCCAGTCGCTGCACACCAACGGCTTCGACGAGGCGCTAGCGCTGCCAACCGAGCGCTCGGCCCGGATCGCCCTGCGGACCCAGCAGGTCCTTGCCTACGAGTCGGGCGTCGCCGACACCGTCGACCCCTTCGCCGGCTCCTACTTCATCGAGTCGCTGAGCGACGAGGTCGAAGCGCGTTCCTGGGAGCTGATGGACAAGGTGGCGGAGCTGGGCGGCTCAGTCGAGGCGCTGGAGTTCATGCAGCGCGAGATCGAGGAGTCAGCGCACAGCTACCACGAGCGCTACAAGAGCGGCCAGGACGTCATCGTCGGCGTCAACAAGTTCGTCACCGACCAGGTCGACGACGTCGACATCCTCAAGGTCGACCCGGAGGCCGAGCAGCGCCAGCTGGCCCGCCTCGCAGCGTTCAAGGAGCGCCGCGACGGGGCCGTGGTCGAGGTCAGGCTCGAGCAGCTGCGCGAGGTCGCTCGCGGCGAGGGCAACCTGTTGCAGCCGATCCGCGCCGCGCTCGGCGCCGACGCTTCGATCGGCGAGGTTTGCGGCGCGATGCGCGACGTCTTCGGCGAATACCAGGGCGGCGCCTTCTTCTAGCTGAAAGCTCCGGCCCAGGCCGGATCGCGGGCAGGAACGGCGGCGCCGAAGCGGAACGCCCTGGCATGATCGAGGTTTCGAGGACTCTGATGAAGTCCGAGCCCGAGCTGGTGGAGCTGGTGGCGACCGTCGAAGGGGTCGAGGTGACGATGGCCGAGAAGGGCTTCGGCACCAGGGTTCGCCTGCGCGCCGCCGAGCAGAGCGGTCTCCGCGAGGCCGACCTGGAGGCGCTCCTCGACCGCCTCGCCGAACCCCAGCGCCGGCCCTTCAGCTAACCCCCCTCAGAAAGCGTGGATCGCGTGAACCGATTGAAGCGGCACCTGACCGTTGCCAACGCCCTTTCTTGCATCGCCCTCTTCGTCGCCCTCGGCAGCGGCGTCGCCTTCGCGGCGGCCAAGCTGGCGCCGAACCAGGTGAAGACCAGGAACATCGCCAACCAGGCGGTGACCAACCCGAAGATCAAGACCCAGGCCGTCACCTCCGGGAAAATCAAGAACGGGAACATCAACTCGGTCGACCTCGGCACCGGCTCGGTCACCAACTCGAAGCTGGCGAAGAAGGCCGTGACCGAATCGAAGCTGGGGGCCGAATCGGTAGTCAACAGCAAGCTGGCGAAGAAAGCGGTGACCGAAGCGAAGATCGCAACGGGTGCGGTCACCAATGCCAAGATCGGCAAGGAAGCGGTCAGCTCGGAAAAAATCTCGACCGCGCTCTGGGGACAGCTGCTGAAGAACGTCACCTACGTGACCGAAACCAGCGTCAACGACTCCAACACGCCGAAGTCGGTGACCGCGACCTGCCCGACCGGCAAGGAAGTGCTCGGCGGCGGGGTCAAGATCAACGGCGGCAGCGCCGATCCCTCGGCCGGGGTCACGGTCAGCGAATCGGCGCCGGTGACGAGCGCCACCAACGCCCGCGTCGGCTGGTCCGCTGCCGCCCGCGAGGTCGGTCCGACCGAAACCGCGAGCTGGCAGGTCGTCGCCTACGCGATCTGCGCCGAACTGTAGGCCGCCGCTGGCGCGGGGCGGGGGACATGGGGGAACGCGCGCAAATAGAATCGGCGCGCGCTCCCCCGAGCGTCCTGCCGCCATGCGTGAGAAGAACCCGATCACCCACGAGGAGAAGCTCGCCTACCTGCATGAGCTGCGCGAGGCGGCGATCCACTCGGCCTCGGCGGAAGCGGTCGAGAAGCAGCACGCGAAGGGCAAGCTGACCGCCCGCGAACGGATCGAGAAGCTGCTCGACCCGGGCTCCTTCGAGGAGCTCGACACCTTCGTCCGCCACCGCACCTACGACTTCGAGATGCAGAAGAAACGGCCGTGGGGCGACGCCGTCGTCACCGGCCACGGAACGATCGACGGTCGCACGGTCTTCGTCTTCTCCCAGGACTTCACGGTCTTCGGGGGGTCTCTCGGCGAGGTGATGGCGGAGAAGATGTGCAAGGTGATGGACCTCGCCGCCGAGGTCGGGGCGCCGGTGATCGGGATCAACGACTCCGGTGGCGCCCGCATCCAGGAGGGCGTGGTCTCGCTCGGCGCCTACGGCGACGTCTTCGCCCGCAACGTCAAATGCTCCGGGGTAATCCCGCAGATCAGCCTGATCATGGGTCCCTGCGCTGGCGGCGCCGTCTACTCGCCGGCGATGACCGACTTCATCTTCATGGTCAAAGAGACCTCGCACATGTTCATCACTGGTCCCGAAGTGATCAAAACCGTGACCGGCGAGGAAGTCGAGTTCGAGGAGCTCGGCGGAGCGATGAGCCACAACTCGAAATCGGGGGTGGCGCACTTCGCCTCCGAGGACGAGGAGAGCTGCCTCGAGGACGCCCGCTACCTACTCGGCTTCCTGCCCTCCAACAACCTCGAGCAGCCGCCCCGCTTCGAGCCGGCCGACGACCCCGACCGCGAAGATCCCGAGCTCGAGTCAGTCGTCCCCGACGACCCCTCGAAGCCGTACGACATGCGCGACGTGATCACCCGGGTGGTCGACGACGAGGAGTTCTTCGAGGTCCACGAGCACTTCGCCAAGAACATCGTCTGTGGCTTCTCGCGCCTCGACGGCTATCCGGTTGGGATCGTCGGCAACCAGCCCGCCTTCCTCGCCGGCGTCCTCGACATCGAGGCCTCCGAGAAGGCGGCCCGCTTCGTCCGCACCTGCGACGCCTACAACGTCCCCCTGCTCACCTTCACCGACGTCCCCGGCTTCCTCCCCGGCACCGACCAGGAGTGGAACGGGATCATCCGCCACGGCGCCAAGCTCCTCTACGCCTTCACCGAGGCGACCGTCCCCAAGCTCACCGTCGTCACTCGCAAGGCCTACGGCGGCGCCTACGACGTGATGGCCTCCAAGCACATGCTGGCCGACTACAACATCGCCTGGCCGACCGCTGAGGTCGCCGTGATGGGCCCCGAGGGCGCCGTCAACATCATCTACCGCAAAGACATCGCCAACTCGCCGACCCCCGACGAGCGCCGCCAGAAACTGATCGACGACTACAAGGCCCACTTCGCCAACCCCTACTCGGCGGCGGAGCGCGGCTACATCGACGACGTCATCGAGCCCCGCCAGACCCGCCCCAAGTTGGTCAGGGCGCTGCGGATGCTGCAGTCCAAGCGCGTTTCGCAGCCGAAGCGCAAGCACGGCAACATCCCGCTCTAGCAGCGGCGGGCTAGGGCGCGGCGGTGGCCTCGGCTTCGGCGACGGCCGGGGTCGGAGTGCCGACGGCGCCGCCGCGGCCGCCGACGCCGCCTTCGTCGCTGGAGAGGCGGTGGGCGATGTAGACGGGGACGATCGAGATCAGGATCAGGATCACGGCGACGGCGTCGACGATCGGCAGCTGGTTGGGGCGGAAGAGGTTGCGGAAGATCCAGATCGGCAGCGTTTCTTCGCCGGCGCCGATCGTGAACGTGGTGACGATGATCTCGTCGAAGGAGAGGGCGAAGGCGAGCAGGGCGCCGGCGGCGACGGCGGTGCGAAGGGTGGGGAAGGTGACGAAGCGGAAGGTCTGCCAGGTGTCGGCGCCGAGGTCGGCCGAGGCCTCTTCGAAGGAGCCGGAGCTGCGGCGCAGGCGGGCGACGACGTTGTTGTAGACGACGACGATGCAGAAGGTGGCGTGGCCGATGATCACCGTCATCAGGCTGAGGCTGATCCCCAGCACCTGGGTGAAGGTGTTGGAGAGGGCGACGCCGGTGACGATCCCCGGCAGCGCGATCGGGATGACGACGAGGAAGTTGATCGCCTCGCGGCCGAAGAAGCGCCGCCGTCCCAAGGCCAGCGCGATCAGGGTCCCGAGCAGGATCGCAATCGTCGTCGCCACCACCCCCGCCTCGATCGAGGTGAGCAGCGCTTCCCGCGCTGATTCGCTTTCGAACGCCTTCGAGAACCATTCGAGGGTGAAGCCCGGCGGCGGCCATTTGAGGATCTTGCTGGCGTTGAAGGCCTGGATCGCGATCACGATCAGGGGGATGTAGATGAAGGCCAGGGCGACCGCCACCGCGATTCCGAGCAGCGCCTTTGCCTGTTTCGAGAGCCGCATCAGACGTGATCGAAGGCGCCGAGGCGGCGGGCGACGCCGAGGTAGGCGATAACCACCACGATCGGGACCAGCGCGAAGGCTGCGGCGAACGGCTGGTTGTTGGTGATCGAGGCGCGGATCGAGGTGCCGATGAACTGATCGTTGGAGACCAGCGCGGGTGCGATGTAATCGCCGAGGGTGAGGCAGAAGGTGAAGATCGAGCCGGCGACGACGGCCGGGAAGGCGAGCGGCAGGATCACCCGCCGGAAGGTGGTGAAGGGGGAGGCGCCGAGGTCCTCCGAGGCGCTGATCAACGAGTTGGGGATGCGCTCGAGGCCGGCGAAGATCGGCAGGATCATGTAAGGCAGCCAGAGGTAGGTGAAGACGAGCCAGACCGCGACCAGCCCTTCGCCCGGCCCGTGCAGCCCGATCGGTTCCAGGGCCCAGTTGATCACCCCGTGTTCGGCGATCAGCTCGCGCCAGGCGAGCACCTTGACCAGGTAGCTCGACCAGAGCGGCATCAGCACCGCGACGACCAGGAGCGCCTTCGTCTTCCGCCCCGCCACCTTGGCCATGAAGAAGGCGATCGGGAAGGCGATCAGAGCGTCGGTGAGGGTGACGAAGACGGCGGTGCGGACCGTCCGCCAGACGATCTCCCGGTAGACCGGGACGTTGACGAGTTCTTCGAAGTTGTCGAGGCTGAATTCCTTGACGACCTTGCCGCTCAGCGGTTCGACCGTCCAGAAGGCGGTGACGAGGAGGATCGCCAGCGACCCCAGGTAGAGGATCACCAGCCAGGCCATCGGCGCCGTCAGCAGGGCACCGAGCTGCAGCTTCGGGCGGCCGTGGAAGAGGCCGGCGAGCCTACGGCCCACCGACCTCCTCCGCACCGCGACTACCTCAGAGGACATGCCTCAAACGGGGCGTCGCCGAGGCACCCCGCCTAGCCTTTGATTTCGGTCCAGGCACGGACCCAGTCGTTGTAGTCCATGCATTCTGCGGGCCCGCCTTCGCTGCATTCGGCGAGCGGCGTCCGCCAGTACCAGACCCGCTTCCAGAAAGCCGGTTCTTCTGCGTGGTATTCCTTGCAGAAGTTGGGGTTCTTGGTTTCTTCACAGGCCAGTTCTTGGGCCGGCGCCTCGCCGAAGTATTCGGCCACCTCGGCGTTGGCTTTCGGCGAGATGATGTAGTTCATCCACATGTACATGCAGTTGGGATGCTTGGCATGGGAGCTGATCATCCAGGTATCGGACCAGCCGGTCGCCCCCTCCTTCGGCAGGAAGCCCTGGCTGGCAGGGCTCGCCGCCACCGGTTCGCCTTCGCCTTTGAGGAGGAAGTACTGGTACTGCCAGGTCGTCCCGACCAGGTTCGAGCCGTTGGCGTAGCCGGCGATCTGTTCTTCCGCCGAGCTCCAGTATTCGCCGACGTTGGCCTTCTGTTCCTTCATCAGTTCGACCGCCGCGTCGAACTGTTCTTCGGTCAGCTCGTAGGGATCTTCGATCCCCAGGCTCGGTTCGTGTTCCTTCAGGTAAAGGGCACCTTCGGCGATCGACATCGGATCGTCGTACTGGGTGATATGGCCCTTGTATTTGGCCGCCACCTTCGGGTCGAGGGTGACGTTCCAGGAGGTCGGCGCCGGCTTTACCTTCTGCGAGTTCCACATCAACAGGTTGGCGCCGCGGCCGTGCGGGATCCCGTAGGGGACGCCTTCGAAGGTGTTGTAGACCTGGCCTTTGAGGTCGGGGAAGACGGTTTTGTAGTTCGGCACCAGCGCGGTGTTAACCGGGGCGACTTCGCCGGCCGCCCAGAGCCGCGCTGAGGCGTTGCCCGAGGCGGAGACGCCGTCGTACTGCTTGGTCTCCATCAGCTGCACCATTTCGTCGGAGGTGCCGGCGACCTTGTCGTTCACTTTGCAGCCGGTTTCGGCTTCGAACGGCTTCACCCATTCGGGTTCGACGTAGCCGGCCCAGGAGATCAGGTTGACTTCGCCCTCGCCTTTGCCGAGCTTCTGCAGCTCGCCCTTGGTGCTTCCACCTTCGCCGCCGCCGCTCGAGCTGCTGCTCCCGCCGCCTCCACAGCCGGCGAGGACGAGCATGAAGGCGACCAGCCCGGCGGCGACCAGCCAAGCAGTTCGGGCCGAGTGAACGTCCCTTCTCATCGTGCTACCTCCTCTTTCGTTTGCGTGCCCTGGATCGCTGCCGCTTGCTCCGGCCGCCACCCGACCAGCACCTCGTCTCCCTGCGACGGCGCCTCACCGGGGGCCGTCTCGACGTTCTGCCTGACGATTTGAAGCTCGCCGCCCGCCTCGAGGGCGACGGTGTAGCGGGTGATCGAGCCCGCGTAGGCGGTGCCGACGAGGCGCCCGCGCTCGGTGTGAAGCCCCGCCGCCGGCGCCGCGCCCGTCGCCAGCAGCTCGATCTTCTCGGGGCGGATCGTCTGCCGGGCGCCGCGCCGCTCGATCACGTTCGAGACCCCGACGAAGCCGGCGACGAACTCGTTGGCGGGGTGCTCGTAGAGCTCGCGGGGCGGGCTCACCTGCTCGATCCGGCCGTCGTTGAAGACGGCAATCCGGTCGCTCATCGTCAGCGCCTCGTCCTGATCGTGGGTGACGTAGACGAAGGTGATGCCGACGTCGCCCTGGATCGACTTCAGCTCGACCTGCATCTGCTCGCGCAGCTTCAGGTCGAGGGCGCCGAGCGGCTCGTCGAGCAGCAGCACCTTCGGCTGGTTGACGATCGCCCGCGCCAGCGCCACCCGCTGCCGCTGCCCACCCGAGAGCTCGCCCGGCTTGCGGTCGGCGTAGCCGGGGAGGCGGACCATCTCCAGTGACTCGTCGCGGCGACGCGTGCGGTCGGACTTGTCCACCTTGGCCACCCGCAGCCCGTACTCGACGTTCTGCCCGACGGTCATGTGGGGGAAGAGTGCGTAGTCCTGGAAGACCGTGTTGACGGCGCGGTCGTAAGGCGGGACCCCGCTGACCTCCTCGCCGGCCAGCTCGACCGTCCCCGAGGTAGGGTCCTCAAAGCCGGCGATCATCCGCAACGTCGTCGTCTTTCCCGAGCCCGACGGCCCCAGCATGGTGAAGAACTCGCCGCGGGCGATCTCGAGGTCGATGCCCGCGACCGCGACGACCTCGCCGTAGGACTTGGAGAGGTTGGCCAGGCGGATGTCGGGAGCGGAGGTGGCTACGCGGCCAGCTTATCCGCGAGGGACCGAAGCGCAAGGCCAAAGAGGACGGTTGGGATTAGACGGCTTGGAGTAAGCCGCAGACACCGATGAGGTTGCCTTTTTCCGCCGCATAGGCGGCAAACGGCAACCTCGACTGGGCGCTACTAGTACCCGACCGGATGGCGGGCGATGAAGCCGATGTTGTCGCGCAGTTCGCTGTGCCAGCGGGGGCCGGTTTCGCCGCCTTCGTCGCCGGAGGTGTCCCAGCGGTAGCCGGCGATCACCGCGTAGGCATGACCCGGGTTGGCGTAGATGGTGATCCAGCGCCCTTCGCCTTCTTCTTCCCAGCCTTCGAGCGAGCCGGATGGCTCCGGGCTTTCGAGGAATTCGCCGCCGTGGAGGGCGAAGGAGACCGAGCCCGAGCAGTCATAGCCACGGTCCCACCAGCGAGCGTGGCCGCCGCCGTAGATGTAGGGCTTGCTGCGGATCTTGTTGGCCGCGGCGATCACGGCCTTGACCCGGGGCGGGGCGCTGGCCGGCGGGATCAGCATCCCGTTGGCCAGCAGGTGGGCTCTCGCGGTCGGGGTGCAGATGTCGACTTCGGTCGCGCTGAGGCCGCCGCCGGTGCACTGGGCGGAGGCGCCGGCGGGGGCGGCAAGCGCCGCGGCAGCGACGGCCAGGACTAGTGCCAGGCTGAGCTTTGCCTTGAAGTTGTCGAACAACGAACCGATCTCCTCTGTCGGCCTACGGGGTTAGCTGTCGGGCTGGCGCGAGAAGGAGCCTGCGCCCCCGCCGCTGGCGGGTTAGCCCCGAAAACGTGGTTCCCCCGTTCCCGTCGCGCCTCAGGGGCGCGTGGGACTCGGCGTTTCGGTGCTTCGGATTGCGGCAATGTACACCATCGCCCCGCAGTTTGCTCACACAACGCAAACATTCGTTCGCGTTTCGCCGCCGCCGCCGCCGGTCCTCCCCCCGCAAGCGATCCACCACTCCGCCGGCTGTTCCTTTTACTCGTCACGCGGACATGAGGAACAGCCCGGGGAGATTTGGGGCTGGTAGCGTGGCGAGGCGATGGAGGTGCGGGGACGCAGGGCGCTTCTGACGGGGGCCACCGGGGGGATCGGGCGGGCGATCGCCCGCGAGCTCGCCGCGGCCGGCGCCACCGTCCTCCTCAGCGGCCGCCAGGCCGAGGCGCTCGAGCAGCTGGTCGCCGAGTTGCCGGGGGAGGGGCATGCAGTGCTCCCGGCCGACCTCGGCGACGCCGACGCCGCCGCTTCGCTCGCCGCCGCGGCGACCGCGCTCGGCCCGGTCGACGTCCTCGTCGCCAACGCCGGCCGGCCCGGCACCGGCTGGCTGTCCGCGATCCCCGAGGAGGAGATGGCCCGCACCCTGCGGGTCAACCTCGAGGCGCCGATGCTGCTCGCCCAGGCGCTGGTCGAGCCGATGCTCGAGCGCGGCTCCGGCTCGCTCGTCTTCGTCGCCTCGCTCTCCGGCAAGGCCGCGAGCCCGCGCAGCGCCCTCTACAACGCGACCAAGTTCGGCCTCCGCGGCTTTGCCTTCGGTCTCCGCACCGACCTGGCGCCGCGCGGCGTCGGCGTCTCGGTGGTCTCGCCCGGCTTCGTCCGCGACGCCGGCATGTTCGCCAAGTCGGGCGCCCGCACGCCGCCGGGGATCGGGACCTCGACCCCCGAGGAGGTCGCCGCCGCGGTGCTGAAGGCGATCCGCTCCGAACGCCTCGAGATCGTCGTCGCGCCCCCCGTCGCCCGCGCCCTCTCGCACTTCGGGATGATCAGCCCGGCGATCGCCGCCCGCGTCCAGAGCGCCCCGGTGGGGCAGAAGGCGGCGGCGGCCGTCTCGGAAGGGCACGCCCGCCACGAAGCGGCCGAAGTCGCCGGCGAAGCGGCCGGAGGCGACGCCGCCGCGCCCGCGGCCGGCGAGGACGCGGCGGCATCCTCCAAGCGCGAGAATAGGTAGGCCCCAAGCCTCCTCCGAGGCACCTCCCGAACTCTTGGAAGAAGGGAACAGATGAGCAGCGACTCTTTCGGCGCCCGTTCGACCCTCGCGGTGAGCGGGCGCGAGTACGAGGTCTTCCGCCTCGACTCCCTCCAGGACCGCTTCGACGTCGCCCGCCTCCCCTACTCGATAAAGGTGCTGCTGGAGAACGTGCTGCGGCTCGAGGATGGCGTCTCGGTCTCCGGCGACGACGTCGAGGCGATCGCCGGCTGGGACGCCAAGGCCCAGCCCAGCGCCGAGATCCCATTTCAGCCGGCCCGGGTGCTCATGCAGGACTTCACCGGCGTCCCCGCGGTCGTCGATCTGGCGGCGATGCGCGACGCGATGGAGGAGATCGGCGGCGACCCGGCGGCGATCAACCCGCTGGTCGACGTCGACCTGGTGATCGACCACTCGGTCCAGGTGGACGCTTTCGGCAACGAGCGCGCCTTCGCCGTCAACGCCGAGCGCGACTTCGAGCGCAACCTCGAGCGCTACTCGTTCCTCAAGTGGGGCCAGGGGGCCTTCGCCAACTTCCGCGTCGTCCCACCCGCCACCGGGATCTGCCACCAGGTCAACCTCGAGCACCTGGCCCAGGTCGTCTACAGCCGCGAGAGTGACGGCGCTCTCCGCGCCTACCCCGACACCCTGGTCGGCACCGACTCGCACACGACGATGGTCAACGGGCTCGGCGTCCTCGGCTGGGGCGTCGGCGGGATCGAGGCCGAGGCGGCGATGCTCGGGCAGCCGATCTCGATGCTGCTGCCGCAGGTGGTCGGCTTCAGGCTCTCCGGCCAGCTGCCCGCGGGGGCGACCGCGACCGACCTCGTCCTCACCGTCACCGAGATGCTGCGCGAGCGCGGCGTCGTCTCCAAGTTCGTCGAGTTCTTCGGCCCGGGGATCTCGACCCTTGGCCTCGCCGACCGGGCGACGATCGGCAACATGTCGCCGGAGTTCGGCTCGACCTGCGCGATCTTCCCGGTCGACGCCGAGACGCTCCGCTACCTCGACCTCACCGGCCGCCCGACCGAGCTGATCGAGCTGGTCGACGCCTACGCCCGCGAGCAGGGGATGTTCCACGACGAGAGCTCGGAGGACCCGACCTTCTCCGACCTGCTCGAGCTCGACCTCAGCGACGTCGAGCCGAGCATCGCCGGGCCGAAGCGCCCGCAGGACCGGGTGCCGCTCGCTCAGGCGAAGGAGGCCTTCCTCGAAGCGATGGGCGATCTCGACCCCAACGCCGCCGAGCAGATGACCGGCAACGGCCGCGACGAGGCGATCGAGGAGTCCTTCCCGGCTTCCGACCCGCCGGCCGAGGAACACGACGACGAGCGCGGCAAGCCGCACAAGATCGGCGCCGGCGGGGCGACCGCCGTCCACGCGCCGACCGACGACGCGATCGAGGTCACGCTCGGGGACGGCAGCAGCTTCGAGCTCGACCACGGCCGCGTCGTCATCGCCGCGATCACCAGCTGCACCAACACCTCGAACCCGAGCGTGATGATCGGCGCCGGCCTGCTCGCCCGCAACGCCGTCGAACGCGGCCTCGAGCGGAAGCCGTGGGTGAAGACCTCGCTGGCGCCGGGCTCGACCGTGGTCACCGACTACCTGCGGAAAGCCGGCCTCGACCGCCACCTCAACGCGCTCCAGTTCAACCTGGTCGGCTACGGCTGCACCACCTGCATCGGCAACTCCGGCCCGCTCGCCGAGGAGATCTCGGCGGCGATCGCCGAGAAGGACCTGGCGGTCTGCGCCGTCCTCTCCGGCAACCGCAACTTCGAGGGCCGGATCAACCAGGACGTGAAGGCCAACTACCTGGCCAGCCCGCCGCTGGTCGTCGCCTACGCGCTCGCCGGCCGCATGGACGTGGACGTCAACAACGAGCCGCTCGGCGAGGGCTCCGACGGCGAGCCGGTCTACCTGCGCGACATCTGGCCCGACGCCGAGGAGGTGAAGCGGGTGGTCGGCGACTCGGTCGCCGCCGAGATGTACTCCCGCAACTACGCCGAGGTCTTCGCCGGCGACGACAACTGGAACGCGGTCGAGGTCCCGGAGGGCGACCGCTACGACTGGCCCGAGTCGACCTACGTGCGCCGGCCGAGCTTCTTCGAGGAGATGCCGGCCGACCCGCCCGGGATCGAGCCGATCGTCCGCGCCCGCGCCCTCGCGGTGCTCGGCGACTCGATCACCACCGACCACATCTCGCCCGCCGGCGCGATCAAAAAAGAAAGTCCCGCCGGCCGCTGGCTGATGTCCCACGAGGTCGAGCCCGGCGACTTCAACAGCTACGGCTCGCGCCGCGGCAACCACGAGGTGATGATCCGCGGCACCTTCGCCAACATCCGCCTCCGCAACCAGCTGGTCGACAAGGCCGGCGGCTACACCCGCCACTTCCCCGACTGCGAAGCCGATCTATCGATCTACGAGGCGGCGATGAGGTATGCAGACGAAGGCGTCCCACTCATCATCCTCGCCGGCAAGGAGTACGGCTCTGGCTCCTCGCGCGACTGGGCGGCGAAGGGGACGAAGCTGCTCGGCGTCCGCGCCGTGATTGCCGAGAGCTTCGAGCGCATCCACCGCTCCAACCTGATCGGGATGGGGGTGCTGCCGCTGCAGTTCGCCGATGGCGAGAGCGCCCGCTCGCTCGGCCTCACCGGGGCCGAGAGCTTCGACGTCGGCGACCTCGAAGGCGGCAGGGCGAAGACCGTCACCGTGACCGCCCGCCGCGACGACGGCGAGATCCAGGAGCTCACCGCCACGGTTCGCCTCGACACTCCGAACGAGGTCACCTACTTCGACAACGGCGGCATCCTGCAGACGGTTCTGCGCAAGCTGAAGGCGGCCTGACCGGCCCCACAGTCAGAAAGGTGGGCGAGGGTCGCGGGAGGCAGGGGGGTCCGCGCGACCCTCACCACACCGCGCGTCGGTAGCCAGGGAGGGATGCCGACGCGGCCGTTCCCCCGGACGGGACTGCCCGAAGAGGAACAGTCAGCGATTAGCTATAGCGCGTGAAACCCGGTCGGTCAAGCGAAATCAACCGCTTGAGGGGGTCCGAACCGACTTGTTTGGGGCGATCCCCCAACCTTTGCGCTCGATCAGCTCGATCGCGATCACGCTTCCCACCGGCCCGACCGGGGTGAGGGTGGCAGCCAACAGGGTGTAAGGAGCCTCGCGGCGCACGCAGGCGATCCAGATCACCACACACAGTGCGACGAACCCGAGACCGTGTCCCCAACCGAACAACATGGTCTCGGTGTTGAAACCTGGTAGCAGCCAGAACACGATCAGCCCAGTGAAGATCGCCAGCTCGAGCCAGGACAGCCGCTTCACCCAGACGAACAGCTCGCCGGGCACCGGCTTCTCCAACGGGCGCCGGACCGGGCCGGGCGCCATCTAGGCGCCGACGGTGAGTGCGGTGAGGACGATCCGCTCCTGCTCGAGCGAGTGCGCGCCGGCGTAGCCCTCGCCCGGGCTGGCGCGGCCGGGACGGCCGATGTAGGAGAGGTCGACGCCGTCTGGCAGGACGTCGGGGAAGCGGCGAGACATCACCTTCCAGGCGCCCATGTTGCGCGGCTCCTCCTGGACCCAGGCGATCTCCTTCAGGTTCGGGTAGCGGGCGATCACGCTTTCCAGCTGTTCCTTGGCGAACGGGTAGAGGATCTCCATCCGGGCGATCGCCACGTCCTCGGCGGCGGCGCGCTTCTCGTTGGCGTCGATGTCGAAGTAGATCTTGCCGGTGCACAGCACCAGCCGCTCGACCTTCTCGCGGCGCCCCTCGGCGGTCGGGTCGTCCAGCACGAACTGCAGCTCGCCCTCGCTCAGCTGGTCGAGCGTCGCCGCCGCGCGGTCGAGCCGCAGCGAGCCCTTGGGCGTGAAGACGACCAGCGGCCGCGGCTTGCGGATCAGCGCCTGGCGGCGCAGCAGGTGGAAGTACTGGGCGGCGGTCGAGGGGTAGGAGATGCGGATGTTGCCCTCGGCGCCGAGCGCCAGGAAGCGCTCGATCCGGGCGCTCGAGTGCTCCGGCCCAGAGCCCTCGTAGCCGTGCGGCAGCAGCAGCGTCAGGCGGCTGGTCTGCCCCCACTTCGCCTCGCCGGAGACGATGAAGCTGTCGACGATCACCTGGGCGGCGTTGGCGAAGTCGCCGAACTGGGCCTCCCAGAGGACCAGCGAGCTCGGGGTCGCCGCCGAGTAGCCGTACTCGAAGCCGAGGCAGGCAATCTCCGAGAGCGGGCTGTTGTAGAGCTCGAACGGCGCCTTCGCGCCGAGCAGGTGCTGCATCGGCGTGTACTTGAGGCCGGTGTTCTCGTCGTGGAGGACGAGGTGGCGGTGGGAGAAGGTGCCGCGCTCGGAGTCCTGGCCGGTGAGGCGGATGTGGACGCCCTCGGTCAGCAGCGAGCCGAAGGCCAGGGCCTCGGCCTGGCCGAAGTCGATGCCGCCGCCGTCGAGGGCGTCGCTGCGGCGGCTGAGCGGGCGGCGCAGCTTGCGGTGGACGTTGAAGCCCTCCGGCGTCTTCAGCAGCTCCTCGTTCAGGTGGCGCAGCTCCTCGGCCGGGACGCGGGTGTCCACCGGCGGGCTGGCGGTGCGGTCGAGCTCACCGGTGGAGGTCGTGACGGTCGGGTCCTCGTAGTCGCCCGCCGCCATCTTCTGGCGCAGCTGGCGCAGCGCCGACAACATCGTCTCCCTGCGCTGTTCGCCAATCCCGGCGACTTCTTGCTCGCTGACCACGCCCCCGTCGACCAGCTTGCGCGCGTAGAGCTCGGAGACCGGCGGGTGCGATTTGATCGCCGCCGCCATCGTCGGCTGCGTGTAGGCGGGCTCGTCGGTCTCGTTGTGGCCGAAGCGGCGGTAGCCGATCACGTCGATGACGACGTCGCGGTGCCAGCGCTCGCGGTAGGCCATCGCCAGCCGGACGGCGCTTGTGCAGGCCTCGACGTCGTCGGCGTTGACGTGGATGATCGGCACGTTGAAGCCCTTCGCCATGTCGGCGGCGTAGGGGGTCGAGCGGGCCTCGTCGGGGTCGGTGGTGAAGCCGACCTGGTTGTTCTCGATCAGGTGGATCGTGCCGCCGGTGGTGTAGCCGGGCAGCGACTGCAGGTTGAGCGTCTCGGCGACGACCCCCTGGGCGGGGAAGGCGGCGTCGCCGTGCAGCAGCACCGGCACCGCCCTGCTCGGGTCGAGCTTCAGCTCCGCGCCCTCGAACTCCGACTGCAGGTAGCGGGTGCCGCCGGTGACGACCGGGTCGACGAACTCGAGGTGGCTCGGGTTGGGATAGAGGCGGACGGCGATCTTCTCGCCCTCGGCGGTCTCGTAGGTGCCGCGGTGGCCGTAGTGGTATTTGACGTCGCCGGTGCCGCCGTGCGGGATCGCGGCGACGGCCTTCACCGCCTGCAGCTGCTTGGAGCCCTCGAACTCGGCGAGGATCGATTCGACCGAGCGGCCGACGTTGTGGGCGAGGACGCTGAGACGGCCGCGGTGGGCCATCCCGAAGACGACCTCCTCGGCGCCGCCGCGGCCGGAGAGGGTGACGACCTCGTCGAGCATCGGCACCACCGCGTCGAGTCCCTCGATCGAGAACATCTTCTGCCCGAGGTACGTTTTCTCGAGGAAGCGCTCGAACTGGAAGACGTCGATCAGCCGCTCCAGGAGACGCTTTTTCTCGGCGTCGGAGAGCGGCTGGCGGTGGGCGCCGGTCTCGATCATCTCCCGCATCCAGACCCGCTGATTGTGCGAGGAGAGGTGCTCGAACTGGTAGCCGATCGTGCCGCAGTAGGCGGTCCGCAGCCGCGGCAGCGCCTCCAGCAGCGTTTCCCCGGGGACGCCGATCCGCAGGATCGAGGCCGGGATCCGCGACATCAGCTCTGGGGTCAGATTGACGTTCGAGGGCTCGAGCGCCGGGTCGCCCTTCGGCTCGGAGCCGAGCGGATCGAGCTGGGCGGCCAGGTGGCCGTGGGTGCGGAAGGCTTTCAGCACCGAGGTTGCGGCCTGGACCGCCTGCAGCAGCTCCTCGTCGACGGCGCCGGGGACGGTGGTCGGTTCGGTGCTCGGCGAGGCGGCGCTGAGCGGTGGCGCCGAGGCGGCGGCGGCGTGGGCGGAGGCGATCGGCGCCGCCTCGATCCCGAGGTCGGCGGCGATCCGCTCGTAGAACTCCTCCTCGCCCTGGAGCAGCTGCTCGATCCGGCGCAGGAAGGCACCCGACTCGGCGCCCTGGATCACGCGGTGGTCGTAGGTCGAGGTCAGCGTCATCACCTTCGAGACGCCGAGCTGACGCAGCCGGTCGGGGGAGGCGTGGCTCCACTCCGGCGGGTAGGCGATCGAGCCGGTGGCGATGATCGCGCTCTGGCCGGAGAGCAGCCGCGGCACCGAGGCGACGGTGCCGATCCCGCCGGGGTTGGTGAGCGAGATGTTGGTGCCCTGGAAGTCGTCGGCGGTGAGCTTGTTATCGCGGGTCTTCGCGATCAGCTCCTCGTAGTAGGAGTGAAAGCCCGCGAAGTCGAGGTCCTGGGCGCCCTTGATTGCCGGCACCATCAGGCTGTGGGAGCCGTCCTTGCGCTCGACGTCGACCGCGATCCCGAGGTTGACCGGCCCGTTCTCGAGCGCGAACGATTTGCCCTCGCGCTCCTCGTAGACCCGCACCATCACCGGGAAGTCCCTGGCCGCCTCGACGATCGCCCAGGCGACCAGATGCGTGAAGGAGGTCTTCAGCCCGCGCGCTTTCAGCTGCGCGTTGATCGCCTTGCGCTTGGCGTCGAGCGTGTCGACGGCGATCGTCCGGAACGAGGTCGCCGTCGGCACCGCCCGGCTCTCGTCCATCGCCTTCGCCAGCATCGCGGCGGGCCCCCGAAGTTGCTT
This sequence comes from Solirubrobacterales bacterium, assembly GCA_036489595.1. GTDB lineage: Bacteria > Actinomycetota > Thermoleophilia > Solirubrobacterales > 70-9 > VAYN01. The sequence continues at coordinate 3,216 of DASXFL010000130.1, read as the reverse complement.
CTCCTCGCCGACCACGGCCGCAACCGCCCCGTTGCCAGAGCCGTTCCCCGCCGCCAGCACATCGTCCTTGGTGACCTTCTGCCCAGCCCCCGTCCCTCGCACAGCTCCCAAATCAACCCCGTTGGCGTCAGCCACCCGGCGCGCAATCGGCGTAGCCCGGACGTCAGCGCCGTTGGTTCCTCCAGCGGGTGGCGCCGTAGGGGGGACCTCCCCCGAGGAAGCTTTCGCTACCGCAGGGGGAGGTGGGTCCCCTGCGGCGACAGGACCCGCTGGCCGGAGCTCGCCCGAACCCTCGCCCGTCTCCATCTCCGCCAACGGCGCCCCGACAGGAACCTCGTCGTCAACGGCCGCAACCAGCTTCGTGATCACGCCATCGGCCGGCGCCGGCACCTCGGCATCGACCTTGTCGGTCGACACCTCGACCACGGTGTCGCCCTCGCTCACCGCGTCGCCCTCGGCGACGTGCCACTCGAGAACGATCCCCTCGGTCACCGACTCGCCCATCTCGGGCATCGAAATCTGCACGGTGGCCGTCTCAGGCATTTCTTACTTGCATACTAGGTAACCGGCCAGGTGGGCGCCGTCCCGAGATACATTGGGTACCCCAATGGGCTATTTCGTCACTGGAGCGACGGGTTTCATCGGCCGCAACCTGGTCGAGCGGCTGCTGCGCCGGGAGGGAACGGTGTACGTCCTCGTGCGCGCCGGCTCGCGCGGGAGGCTCGAGGAGCTGCGCACCGGCTGGGGCGCCGACGGCGCTCGCGTGGTGCCGATCGCCGGCGACCTCACCCAGCCCGGCCTCGGGGTCAGCGAGGAGGACCTGCTGACGATGCGCGGCGAGATCGGCCACTTCTTCCACCTGGCGGCGATCTACGACATCACCGCCAAGGCCGACGCCCAGGAGCTCGCCAACGTCGAGGGGACTCGGCACGCGCTGGAGCTGTCCGGGGCGCTCGACGCCGGCGCCTTCCACCAGGTCAGCTCGATCGCCGCCGCCGGCCTCTACCGCGGCCGCTGGCGCGAGGACATGTTCGACGAGGCCGAGCGGCTCGACAACAACCCCTATTTCCGCACCAAGCACGAGTCCGAGCGGCTGGTTCGCGAGGAGTCGACGCGGCCCTGGCGGGTCTACCGGCCGGGGATCGTGGTTGGCGACTCGCGCACCGGCGAGATCGACAAGATCGACGGGCCCTACTACTTCTTCAAGGCGCTGCAGCGGGCGCGGCGGATCTTGCCGGCCTGGCTGCCGACGGTGGGGATCGAAGGCGGCGAGATCAACATCGTCCCGGTCGACTACGTCGCCGCCGCGATCGACCAGATCGCCCACGAGCCCGGCCTCGACGGCCGCGCTTTCCACCTCACCGACCCCAACCCGCGCACCGCGGGCGAGGTGATCAACCTCTTCGCCAAGGCTGCCGACGCGCCGCAGATGACGATTCGGCTCGACACCGACGTCACCGAGCCGGCGGTGGGGGCGCTGCGCGGCGCCCTGCGTTGGCTGCCGCCCGCCAAGGGGGCGTTGAAGCTGACCCTGGAGCGGCTCGGCCTGCCGCCCGAGATCCTCGCCTACGTCGACTACCCGACCACCTTCGACTCCAGCGGCGCCCAGGCGGCGCTGGCCGGCTCGGGGATCGAAGTGCCGCCGCTGGAGAGCTACGCGGCGCGGGTCTGGGACTACTGGGAGCGCAACCTCGACCCCGACCTGTTCAAGGACCGTTCGCTCTCGGGCGCGGTGCGGGGCAAGATCGTGCTGATCACCGGAGCGTCCTCGGGGATCGGCAAAGCGACCGCGGTCAAGGTCGCCGACGCCGGCGCCACCGTGCTGCTGGTCGCCCGCAGCGTCGAGAAGCTGGAGGAGACGCGCGAGGAGATCATCGCCGCCGGCGGCACCGCCCACATCCACCGCTGCGACCTCACTGACATCGAGGACATCGAACGGATGGCCGAGGAGGTGCTGACCTACCACGGCCACGTCGATGTCCTCGTCAACAATGCCGGCCGCTCGATCCGCCGCTCGGTGGCGCTCTCCTACGACCGCTTCCACGACTTCGAGCGGACGATCCAGCTCAACTACCTCGGCGCCCTGCGGCTGATCCTCGCCCTGCTGCCGACGATGCGGGCCCGCAAGAGCGGCCAGATCATCAACATCAGCTCGATCGGGGTGCAGACGAACCCGCCGCGCTTCTCTGCCTACGTCGCCTCCAAGGCCGCCCTCGACGCCTTCAGCCGGGTGATCGCCTCCGAGGTCAAAGACGACGGCGTCCACCTGACCACGATCAACATGCCGCTGGTGCGGACGCCGATGATCGCCCCGACCCGGATGTACGACATGTTCCCGGCGATCACCCCCGAGGAGGCGGCCGAGATGATCGCCAAGGCGATGGTCGACCGGCCGAAGAAGGTGGCGACCAAACTCGGCAACTTCGGCGAGCTCCTATACGCCGTCGCCCCCAAGGCCAGCGACTCGATCCTCAACACCGCCTACAAGCTCTTCCCCGACTCCCAGGCGGCCAAAGGCAAAGGCGAGGAGGCGCGCGACAAGGCCCCCTCCACCGAGGCCGTTGCCTTCGCCCACCTGATGAAAGGCGTCCACTGGTAGCGTCGCGCAACCGGTGTGCAGTTGTCCCCGCATACCGGGGACAACTGCACAGGGGCTAGGTTGGGGCGGTGGCGGAGCGGCGGCTCAAGCATTGGGGGTGGGGGTACGAGGACCAGGCGCCGACGGCGACGCAGCTGCGTGAGGCGGCGGCGGGGATCCGGGAGCGGTTCGGGTTCGGGGGCGAGGTCGAGAAGCCGGTGCCGTTGGCGGCGGTGGAGCTGCGGAAGCCGCGGCTTAAGCGGCCGAGCGGGTTCGGCGACCTCTACCGGGACGACGACTACCACCGCGCCTGCCACGCGCTCGGCAAGGCCTACCGGGACGTGGTGCGGGGGTTCCGCGGCGAGTTCGAGAACCCACCCGACCTGGTCGCCTACCCGCGCGACGAGTCGGAGATCGAGGCGGTGCTGGCCTGGGCCGAGGCCGAGGGGGCGGCGGTGATCCCGTTCGGAGGCGGCACCAGCGTCGTCGGCGGGGTCGAGCCGCGGCTCGGCGAGCGGCCGGTCGTCTCGCTCGACCTGCGGCGGCTGGACCGGGTCCTGGAGGTCGACCCGACCTCGCTGGCGGCCCGGATCGAGGCCGGGGCGACCGGACCGCGGCTAGAAGAGCAGCTGCGCGAG
>DASXFL010000086.1:0-6532 GCA_036489595.1 Solirubrobacterales bacterium | reverse complement strand
CGCCCTGCCGCGCTCGGTCGCGGTCAACGCCAGCGCCTGGCCGAGCGTGTACAGACAGACCAGCCCGTCGACCACGGCGATCGTCAGCAGCAGGACGCGCAGCGCGTCGACCAGGGCCTTGCCGCTGCCGACGACCCCCTTCGTCGCCGTGACCCTCGACCCCAGCGCTTCGAGCTGCTCGCCTACCGCGTCGGTGCTCGCCCCCGGCGCGACGACCACGGCGAGCTTCTCCGGTGCGTCCGGTTCGGCGCCGAGCAGCGCCCGGGGCGACACGAAGGCGACCCGACCGTCGTGTTCGACCGAGTTGACGATGCCGCTGACCCGCAGCCTCAGTTCATGACCGGAGGCGAGGGTCAGCGCCAGGGTCGAGCCGACGTCGAGGCCGAGGACCTGGGCGAGGCCCTTGCCCACCTCGGCCTCGTGGCGGCCCCGCAATCGCTTGCCGCTGAGGAGCGGCGGGTCTTCGAAGCGGGTGTGGTCGCCGCGAAAGGCGATCGCGTAGGTGATCTCGCCGAGCGAGAAGGAGTCGACCGCGCTCACCTCGTAGCGGGGCGCCGCCGCGCTCACCCCCGGCAACGACCTGACCCGCGAAGCCGCCGACGCCGGCAACGAGGCGGTCAGCTGGTAGCGGCGCCCGAGCGCCGTCGGGTCATTGGCGAGGGTGTCGAGCTCAGCCGCCAGCGCCAGCATCAGCAGGATGAACGAAGTGCAGATCGCCAGCGTCGCGACCGTCGCGAGCAAGCGGACCCGGCGTGCCGTCGCCAGGCGGGCACCGAGCCCGAGCAGGCCGCCGCGGAGGCCTCGGGGGCCGCCGCCACGATGGAGCTCGGAGCCGCGCAGCAGCGTCAGCGGCGAGCCTCCGGTCGCGCGCCAGGCTGGGCCAGCGCCCGCCAGCGTGGGGATCGCGACGGCGAGGAGGAAGCAGCCGACCAGCGGCAGGACCAGAGCCGAGCCGGGCCCGGACTGGTTGAGCAGAGCGAGGAGGCGGTCGCTCGGAGCGATCGCGAGGACGGCGCCGAGTGCGACGCCGAGCGCCGCCGCGGGCACCGCCAGGAGCAGAGCCTCGAGCGCGGCGACGAGCATGATGTGCCGGCGCGAGGCGCCGATCGCCCGCCAGATGCCGATCGTGTGCAGACGCCGCTGGACCTCGGCGCTCGCCGATGCGGTCAGCATCGCCGCCGCCGTCAGCAGGGCGATCAGCGACAGCGCGCCGAGCAGCGCGATCACGATCCCCGCCGCCTGGTCGATCAGCACGTGCACCCCGCTCCGAGTGACCAGCGAGAGCCCTTCGAGGCCGAAGCTGGTGAGCCGCGCCTGGACGAGGACGGCGTCCAGCCCGGCCGGGTCCTGCAGCCAGATCTGCGCCGCGTTGACGGTGCGCGCCGCGTCGGGCCGCGCCCGCCGGTAGGCGCTCAGCGCAACGTAGACGTGGGGCGCAGCGAGCGGGTAGGCGACGTCGTCGGGGGCGCGGGCCAGGCCGACCACCGGCAGCGGCGGTGAGTCGGCGACCCTCACCCGGTCGCCGACCCCCACCCCCCACGATTCCGCCAGCCCCGCTTCGAGCACGACGCCGCGCCGCGAGACGTCGTGGCCGGCGACGATCGCGTAGCCGCGCCGTCCCGGTCCGACCACCTCGACCACCCCGTTGGCGGCGTCGTGGCCGCCGCCGCGGAGCGGGACGTCGGTGAGCTCCTCGCGCAGGGAGAACGCCTGCAGGTCGGGCAGGGCCTCGATCCGTTCGCGTACCGCAGCCGTCGAATGGTCGTCGAAGCTGACGATCAGATCGGGCAGGTCGGCATCGCTGGCGCTCCGGTCGAAACCGGTCAGCAGGCCGTACGAGACGGTCGCGGCGACCGCGAGCATCGCCGCGACGAGGGCGATCCCGGCACCGTTCAGCAGCGCCCGCCCGCGGCGCGCGCGGAGATTCGCCCGCGCCTCGGCGAGGGCGCCGGTCACCGGCCCCGGCGGCTCGGCGCCGGGGCCTCGACCGCCCGCAGCTGCCCGTCGACCAGGTGCAGGATGCGATCGGCCGCCCGTGCCGACTGCGGCTCATGGGTGACGAGGACGACCGCCCGCCCCTCGCCCGCCAGCTCACCGAGGATCCCGAGCACGGTCGCGGCGGAGCTCGAGTCGAGGTTCCCGGTCGCCTCGTCGGCGAGGACGAGGCCGGGGTCGTTGACCAGCGCCCGGGCGATCGCGAAGCGCTGCTGCTCGCCGCCGGAGAGCTCGTGCGGGCGGTGGTCCGAGACCGCGGCGACGCCGAGGCGCTCGATCAACGCCGCGGCTCGGCGACGGCCGCCTCGCGGCGCGCCCGGCAGCCGAGCTGCCAGCTGCACGTTCTCGGTGCCGGTCAGCTCCTCGATCAGCTGGAAGGACTGGAAGATGAAGCCGACCTCGTGGAGGCGGACGCGGTCGAGCAGACGATCGGAGGCGCCGGTGATCTCGGTCCCGGCGATGCCGATACGACCCGAGTCCGGCCGGTCGAGGCCACCGAGCAGGTGCAGCAGCGTCGACTTGCCCGAGCCGGACCGGCCGAGCACGGCGACCATCTCACCAGGCTCGACGTCGAGGTCGACGCCGCGAAGGACAGCCTGCCGCGCCCGACCGCTGCCGACGCGCTTGACGACCCCTCGGGCGCGCAGAAGCGGGGCATGGTCCGCGCGCATCTCGGGATGGTCGCAGGCGGGGTAGTCCGCCCGGTTACCGCCCACGTAGCCACGTAAGGGAATCGTCATTTCTTGCCGGAAGGATCGCCCCGTTGCCCGTTCGCATCGTCGTCATCGCCAAGTCGCCCCAGCCCGGTCGCTCGAAGACGCGCCTGACGCCGCCCTGCGATCCACAGCAGGCCGCGCGGCTCGCCGAGGCGTCGCTGCGCGACACCCTGAGCGCCGTCCGCGGCGCCGTCTGCCGGGAGCGGGTGCTGGCCCTCGCCGGCCGGCTCGGCGATTGGCTGCCGGGCGGCTTCCGCGTGGTCGACCAGGGCGAGGGTTCGCTCGACCGCCGTCTCGCCCATGTCTTCTCCCGCTGCGACGGCCCGACCCTGCTGATCGGGATGGACACGCCGCAGGTCGATTCCGGCCTGCTCGAGGATTCGATCTCGCAGCTCCTCTCCCCCGGCACCGATGCCGTGCTCGGACCGGCCGAGGACGGCGGCTACTGGGCGATCGGGCTGCGGCGACCGGACCCGCGCGCCTTTGCCGGCGTGCCGATGAGCCAAATCGAGACCGGCGCTCGCCAGGAGGACGCGCTGCGGGCGCTGGGGCTGCGGGTCGGCGGCCTGCCGAGGCTGCGCGACGTCGACCTGATCGAGGATGCCCGCGCGGTCGCCGCAGCGGCGCCGGGAGGCGGCTTTGCCCGCACGCTCGCCACGGTGGAGGCCGAGCTGTGCGCAGCCTGAGCGTCGCCGACGCCCTGACCGTCTACGAGGACGCCCTGCGCCAGGGCCCGACCGGCCTCGAACGCCTGCACGCGGTCGGCGAGGACGGCTCGCGCCGGCAGCTGCCAATCCGGCGTTGGCTGGGGACCCCCGACGCCACCGAGGAGGCGGTGCTGGCGCGGGCTCGCGGGCCGGTGCTCGACGTCGGCTGCGGCGCCGGCCGCCACGTCGTCGCGCTCGGGCAACGCGGGATCGAGGCAATGGGCGTGGAGGTCTCCTCGGCGGTCGCGGCGATCGCCCGCTCCCGTGGCGCCATCGTCGTCGAGGGATCGATCTTCGCCACTCCGCTGCTCGGCAATTGGGCAACTGCGCTGCTCCTCGACGGCAACGTCGGCATCGGCGGCGACGCCGCGGTCCTGCTGCGGCGGGTCGGCGAGCTGCTGCAGCCCGGCGGTCAGGTCCTGGTCGAGCTCGAGCCCCCTGCCAGCGGCCCCCACACGGGCCGGGTGCGCCTCGAGAGCGCCAGCGCGGTGAGCCGCTGGGTGCCGTGGCACTTCGTCGCCGCCGACGAGATCGAGGGACCGGCCGCGTCGGCAGGGCTCGCGGTCGCCGAACGCTGGACGGAGGGCGCGCGCTGGTTCGCGGCGCTGCGCAAGGAGCGCCGCCGATGAGCACCGCGACGCTGGACACCGGACCCGCTACGGGGGCTTCCACCGTTCCCGGTCCGGCACCCCCGCGGCGGCCCGCCGGCCGACTCGTCCCCGTGCTGGTCTGCGGCGGCGCGCTCCTCACCTTGGCGGTCGGCCTGCTCGCAAAGCTGGCGGGCCTCGATTGGGGGGCGCCCGCCCAGCCGCTCGTCGTCTTCCTGCGCCCGGCGCTCTCCACCTGGGGAATCCCCGGCGCCACGGTCCTTGCCGCCTGCCTCTACGTCGCCCGGCGCCTGCTCGTCGCCCCTGTCCGTCCGCTCGGCTTCGCCGGTGCCGCCTTCGCCCTGACCCTGATCACGCGGGTGGCGGTGAACGTCTTCCGCGGCGGCCCGGGCGCGCTCGACCGGCCCTTCGTCGTGGGGCTCCACGGCGAGGGCCGCACCGAGTACCTGCCGGGGCTGCGCTTCCTCGACGCCGGCGTCGGGCACTTCCTCTCCCACTTCCCGGACCTCGTCCCGACCCTGCCGATCCAGGCTTCCGGCCACCCGCCCGGACTCCTCCTCACTCTCCATTACCTCGGGATCGACACCGCCGCCGGGGCCGCAGCCCTGACGATCCTGGTCGGCGCCCTCGCCACCCCGCTGCTCTACCTGCTTGGGCGCGAGCTGGCGGAGGACCGGGAGGCGCGGGCCGCGGCGCTCCTCTTCGTCTTCGTCCCCACCTCGCTCCTCTACGGGGCGACTTCGGGCGACGCGGTCTTCGCCACCCTCGGAGTCCTCGCCGCGGCGGGCCTGCTGGCCCGGCCGGCCTCCGTCCGCATCCTCGGCGCCGCGGCCCTCGCTCTCGCCACCTTCTTCTCCTACGCCCTGCTCGCGGTCGGCATCTGGTCGGCGCTGGTCCGCTGGCGCCGTCGAGGGTTCGCCGCCGCGCTGCGCCTCGGGATGCTCTGCGCCGCGGTCCTCGTCGTGGTCTTCCTGGCGCTCGACCTCGCCACCGGCTTCGATCTCCTCGCAGCGATCCGTGCCACCGACTCCCACTACCGCGAAGGCATCGCGCGGCTGCGCCCCTACCTCTTCTGGCTCTTCGGCTCGCCCGCCGCCTTCCTCCTGCTGCTGGGACCGGTGGCCTGGTTCGCCGCCCGCTCCCTGGCCGCCCGCGAGGCGACCGCGGTGGCGCTCGCGGTGGTGATCGCGATCAGCGCGCTCGCCGGCTACACCAAGGCGGAGACCGAGCGGATCTGGCTCTTCCTCGTCCCCTTCGCCTGCCTCGCCGCTGCGCGCTCGCTGACGGCGCGGCGGGTCCCGGCGGTCCTGGCCGCGGCGACGGCGCAGGCGCTCCTGTTCGAGGTCTTCCTCTTCACCAAGTGGTGAGCGAATGGGACGACTAGCGCAACGGCGCCGTCGCGAACTCGGCCATCCCCTGCTCGAGGCCGACCTCGGCCTCGAAGCCGAGCTCCTCGCGGGCGCGGGCCGGATCGGCGAAGACGTGACGGACGTCGCCGAGCCGAAACTCGCCGGTGACGGTGGGTCGCGGCGCCCGGGGCCCCGCCCCGGCGGCGAGCAGCTCGGCGACCGCGCGGATCGGGCGCGGGCGACCGGTGGCGACGTTGAAGGCAGCGGGCTCCCCGCGCCGCTCGAGCGCTGCCAGGTTAGCGCGAGCGATGTCGGCGACGTGGATGAAGTCGCGCAGCTGGCCACCGTCCTCGAAGACCCGCGGCGAGCGCCCGCCCGCGATCGCGCTGCGGAAGATGCTCGCGACTCCCGCATAAGGGGTGTCGCACGGCATCCGCGGCCCGTAGACGTTGTGGTAGCGCAGCATCGTCGCGCTGACCCCAGCGCTCTCCCTGGCGAAGAGCCCGCAGAGGTGCTCCTGGTGGAGCTTGGTCGCGGCGTAGACGCTGCGGGGCCCGAGCGTCGCATCCTCGCTGATCGAGCGCGGCTTGAGCGGCAGGCCGCAACGCGGGCAGGGCGGCTCGAAGCGCCCCGCCTCGAGGTTCTCAGGGGTGCGCGGAGTCGGGCGTACCTCGCCGTGGCGCGGGCACTGGTAGCGCCCCTCGCCATAGACGACCATGCTGCTCGCAAGGACGAGCGGGCCGCGAAAGCCGGCGCGGGCGAGGGCCGCCAGCAGTCGGGCCGTGCCGAGGTCGTTGGCGCCGACATAGTCGCCGACCTCGGCGAAGTCGAGACCGAGGCCGACCATCGAAGCCTGGTGGCTCACCGCGCCGACCCCATCGACGGCAGCGGCGGCGACCTCGGGGTCGGCGAGGTCGCCCTCGATCAGCTCGGCTGCAGGGTTCAGGTACTCGGGCCGCCGCGAGTGGGCGGCCGGATGGAAGCAGTCGACGACCCGCACCTCGCGCCCCGCGGCGACGCGATCCCTAGGCTCCGCGGGGTGGGCGAACGCGTACTTGTCACCGGCGGGGCGGGCTTCATCGGCTCACACCTGGTCGACCTGCTCGTCGCCGAAGGGCGCGAGGTGCGCGTCCTCGACTGCTTCCACCCGGCCGCTC
>DASXFL010000068.1:0-12492 GCA_036489595.1 Solirubrobacterales bacterium | reverse complement strand
GCATGGGCGATCGCCGGCAGGACCCCCTCACTCGCCCTGTCGTCGGAGTGGAGGATGCGGCTTACGCCCCGCTCGAGCGCCCCTCCTCAGGCGAGACCGAATCGACCGACGGTCCACACCCCTCCTCTACTTGGGCTTACGAGGGACGGGGGCTGGGCGGCCACCTCGATGAGGTTGCCTTTTAGCCCGCATACCGGGCCGAAAGGCAACCTCTCGCCGATCCGTGCCCGTCGCCAGCCACTGACGCTCGTCCCTTGTCAGCTAAAGCAAAGGGTGGGGGGCCTGTCCGGATTGGTTGGGCGAGCGCCCCCGCCAGACCCTGATCCCTCGCCACAGGCCCGGCGCCGCCCACCCCGCCAAGCCCCTAGAGATCCAGTTGAACTTCGCCCTTTTCCCCTTCAGGACTCGCGAAATGCAGGATCAGCGGCCGTTCCGACCCTGATTCGTCGCTGATTTCGAAGATCACGATCGAACTCTGAAGCGGCCCCTGCTGCGCCGGCGAATCGAGCACCGGGATCTGTTCTTCCCCTTCGACCGTGCCGCCGAGCGGGAAGGCGAACTCGCTTTCGGATTCGATCGCTTCGTACTTGTGGTCTTCGAGGTCGGTGATCGTCATCTTGGCCGGCAGCTTCTGGATATCTTCGGTTTCGTTCTGGACTTCGAGCCAGATGCCGAAGTAGGCCATCCCCTTCTTCGGTTCTTCGCGGCCGGCCAGGTAGGCGGCGTCCTCGCTGTCGTTGAGGTTGAGGTAGCGCGAGAACGTGACCTGGTACTTGAGCGGGCCGAGCTGCATCACCTCACCCTCTTCCACGTGCTTGGAGTCGCTGCTCGAGCCGCAGCCGGCGACGAGCGCGCCGAGGCCGACCACGGCGAGGGCGACGATCAGCGGCAGGACGATTCTGCGGGGCGCGGACATTGGGGCGGGGCGCAGTCTATTAAGGGATGCCGGTCTCGTACCGGTTGCCCCCGGCGACCGCGATCCGGTCCTCGACCGGCCGTTCGCCCTCGAGGATCTCGCGAACGCGGTGGAGCGCCTCCTTCCAACCGCGGCGCTGGAAGAAATCGGCTCCGGAGAGCGCCTCGACGGTCTTGTCGACCGGGTGGGTCGGCTGCGTCCAGGTCGCGAGCGTGATCTTGGTCAGGTCGCCGGTGCCGCCGGTCAGCTCCCAGACGGTCGTCGTCTCGATCCGGTTCGCGCGGCCGGTCCGACCCCGCTCGACCACCTTGAACGGCTCCTCGAGCTCGGCGATCGTGGTGTCGGCCCAGGGCGAGCGCAGCGGCGTCGCGACCCGGAAGCGGGCACCGGCGCCAAGCCCGACCGGATCGATCCGCAGCAGGTGGAAGCCGGTCAGGAAGTGGTCGGTGAAGGCGGGCCTCAGCGAGAGGTCGGCGAGAAGAGCGAACGCTTCCTCGCGGGAGGCGTCGACCTCGACTTCGGCGCTGATCGGGCCCATCGGCGGGCGATTCTATTGACCCGCCGCGGACGGCCGCGGCCCGCCTCCGCCGCGATTCCCGCCTGTGACGGTCGTAAAGTGCGGCTTGTGAGCGAGCCGTTGAGCCAGGGTGAGCCCCCGTCCCCCGTCTCCCCCGCGCTGACCGCGTCGGCCGATCGCGCCCGCGCCCAGCTGCACGAGGAGATCGAGCGGCTCCGAGTCGGGGTCGAAGAGATGCTTGCCGAGCAGGCCGCGCCGATCCCCAAGGAGCTGCGCCGTGAGCTCGACGACATGCGCGAGGAGAGCCGCCTCTACGTCCGCAAGCGGGTGAAGAAGACCGAGCGCAAGCTCGAGCGGGCGATGCAGCGGGTCGAAGAGAAGACGCTCCAGCTCGAGACCCGGATCGACCAGGTCGAAGCCGAGCGCGCCGCCGCCGAGGTCCGGATCTACGGCGAGACCGAGCGCCTCCTCGACGGCCTCCTGCAGGAGATCCGCACGATCGCCGACCTCTTCGAACGCCAGCCGCCGGCGTTTAGATGAGGTTGAAGCTGAGGGGCCCCTACTCGGTGGAGATGCTGGGGTCGGCCTGGACCTTGTGCGGGCTGACCATCAGGAAGTTGCTCGTCGCGTCGGCGGCCAGCTCGCTGATCCGCTCGGCCTCGTCGTCCTGGCCGGTCGCCCGCAGTTCCTCGCAGTAGCCCCTGAGCAGGTCATCGATGTCGATCAAGCCCTCGGCGTCGAGGTCCTTGAGCTCGACTTTGGCGCCCTCGCCGAGCCGCCGTTCGACCGCCGCCCGGTCGATCCCGAAGGCGTTGACGCGGACGTAGACGCGGCCGCCGGTCATCCCGGCGCAGGCCCAGGGGCCGAGGTCGCCGAGGACGAGGGCGCGGCCCGAGGTCATGTACTCGAAGGCAAAGCCCTTGGCGTTGGCGCGGTCGGCGAGGCTGCCGCGGCTGTCGTCGATCTCCTCCTCGGGCTCGCCGCCGAGAACGACGTCGGCACCGGAGAGGCGGATGCAGAAGCGCGAGTCGGCCGAGCCCTGAACGTAGAGCTTGCCGCGCTGGGCGCCGTAGGCGAATGACTTGCCGACCGAGCCGTTGAGGCGGCCGCCGTGCGCGCCCTTGCCCTTCATCACCGCGATCGTCCCGCCCAGCATCGTCTTGCCGACGCCGTCCTGGGCGCCGCCCTCGACCCGGATCGCGACCCCGTAGGCGTTGAAAGCGCCGAGGCCCTGGCCCGCCACCGAGCCGCCGTTGAAGTCGAGCCGGGCGAGCACCTCGTCGCTCGCTTCCGGCCCGTCTTCGAAGATCCGCGAGCGGGCGATCGCCCCGGCGAGCTCGGTCCCCAGCACCCGGTCGTTGGCGTCCGTTGGCCGGGGGAAATCACTCGTGACCGTGCGACCAGAGCAGACTTCCGGCGCCAGAGCGGCGATCTGCGAGGAGGCCTGCTTCGCCTCCATCCGGATCGGGCGGGCGACGACGAGGCCCGACTCGGCCCGCGCGTCGACCACCTCCTCGGCGACTGGCAGGTCGAGCGGCTCGAGATCGAGGTACTCCTCGAGCGGGGTGATCAGCGCCGCCAGGTCGATCGAGTCCTTCGCCCCGACCTGCTCGAGCAGGTCGTAGCGGCCGACCAGGTCCTGGGCGCGGTCGTAGCCGAGCGAGGCGACGACCTCCTTCACCTCCTCGCCCATCCCGGCGAAGAAGCGGGCGCAGCTCTCGGCCGCCCGCTCGACTTCCTGTGGGGTGAACTTCTTGAGGCCGTGTTCCTCGGCCTGCAGCGGCGTCTCGATCTGGGTGGCAATGCCGACGTGGCAGGTATCGAGCTGGCAGCCGCGGCAGATCGTGCAGCCGATCGAGACCATCGCCAGGGTGCCGAAGCCGACCCGGTTGGCGCCGAGGCAGTGCAGCTTGACGATGTCGTGGCCGGTCCGGTAGCCGCCGTCGGCCCAGATCTCGACCCGGTTGCGGAGCCCCGCCTCCATCAGCGCCCGGTGGACGGCGCGGGTCCCAATGTCCGACGGCAGGCCGACGTGGCGGAGGGCGTGCTGGCGCGCCGCACCGGTGCCGCCCTCGAAGCCCGAGAGGGTGATGATGTCGGCGCCGGCCTTGGCGATCCCGAGCCCGATCGTGCCGATGTTCGGCACCACCGGCACCTTGACCGAGACCCGCACGTCCGGGTTGACCGTCTTCAGCTCGTCGATCAGCTCGGCCAGGTCCTCGATCGAGTAGAGGTCATGGTTGTTGGAGGGCGAGATCAGGTCGGTGCCGGGGGCCGCGTTACGGGCAGCGGCGACCTTCTCGGAGACCTTCTTGCCGGGCAGGTGGCCGCCCTCGCCAGGCTTCGCCCCCTGGCCGATCTTGATCTCGGCGACGTAGGAGCTGTTCAGCATTTCGGCCGAGACCCCGAATCGCCCCGAGGCGACCTGCTGGCCGCGCCAGTTGCGGTACTGGCCGTACATGTCTTTGATCTCTCCACCCTCGCCGTTCATGCAGAGGATGTTGGTCGCCTTCGCCGCCTCGGCGTAAGCGCGGAAGGCGGGCTCGGACTGCGAGCCGAAGCTCATCGAGGAGATCACAATCGGGTAGTCGTGGTGGCCGACGCCGGCGTCGACCACTGAGGGGTCGGCGAGCGGCTCCCGGTCCCCCTTCAGCCCGATGATGTGGCGCATCGAGATCGGGCTCTGCTTCTCCAGGTCCCGCACTTTTTGCGAGTACTCCTGGTAGCTGCCGGTGCCGTTGGCGGTCGCGATCGCCGCCTTGTAGACCTTCGGGTAGAAGCGGAAGGTCTTCGCCGGTTTCGCCGCCTCGTCGTCGCCGGAGAGCGCCCGCGAGCGCTCGTTGGTGTCCTCGTCGAGCTGCGCGAAGCCGGCCCCGGCCTTGGCCGAGGAGGCGAAGGACTCGCACTGGAAGATCTCCGCTAGCTCCGGCTTGATCCCGATCGAGGAGAACTGGCGGGCGTAGCCGCGGACCTCGTGGATGCCGATCGTCGAGATCACTTTCTCGATCCCTTTGCGCAGCGCCGCGCAGAGGTTGTCGACGTCGTTCTCGTAGTCCTCGACGCAGATCACCTCGACCATCGTGTAGGCGCAGACGCCGTTGGCGCCAAGCCCGAGGGCCAGCATCGCGTCGTGGACATTGCGGATCGCGGCTGAGCGCAGGACGATCCCGCAGCGCCGCCGCAGGTTCTCTTCGCCGCGGTCGACTTTGAACTGCTTCAGGCCCTGGTCGACTGCCGAGGTCGCGAGGTGGGGGTCGAGGTAGCGGCGCTCGCCGTCGTAGACGGTGCGGTCGGTGAGGATCAAGAGCTCGGCCCCGTCGCGGACCTTCTTCACCGCTTCCTGCTTGATCCGGTCGATCGCGCCGGCGGTCGTCTCCGACTCCAGCAGCGAGATGTCGACCGCCGAGGCGCGGCCGCGGAACTCCTCCCAGAGGTCCTCGAGCAGGTAGGTGTGGTGCTTGCGGGCGATCGCCCGGTAGGTCTTGTCGCCGAGCGGCGCCAGGCCGTGGTGGCCACCGAGGATGACCGGGAACTCGGTTTCGATCGTGCCGGTGTCTTCGCCGGCGAAGTCGAGCGAGGGCCGGCGCCCGAACAGGGCACGGGTCGAGAAGTGCTCGAGCTCGCGTTCGCGGTCGAGGGCCGGGTTGGTGACGACCGCGACCGTCTCCTTGAAGTAGTCGGCGAGGTTCTGGCGCTCCGGCGAGAGCGCCGCCAGCGGGCCGTCGTAGCCGAGCGAGCCGACCGGCTCGGCCCCGTTGGAGGCCATCTGCTGGACCAGTTTGACGTCGTCGCGCTGCCAGCCGAAGCCGGCGAGGACGCGGTCTTCGACCTTGACCGGCTCGGCCGGGCCGGCTTCGGAGTAGCCGGGTACGTCCTCGCCCTCGAGCGGTCCGCCGGTCTCGAGGGCGCGGCCGTAAGCGGCGACGGCGTCGACCCCGTTGCGAGCCAGCCAGCGGTCGCGGACGATCCGCAGCATCGCGTCGTGCGGGTGCAGGGTCGAGCGGCGCTCGGCCCGGTCGATCTCGATCAGCACCTTCTCCCCCGGCGCCAGCGGCTTCGGCTCGGAGACCATCTTCGAGACCGGGACCACCCCGGGCTCGGAACTGAAGACGAAGTCGTCCTCGGTCTCGACCTGCCACAGCGGGCGCAGGCCCATCGCGTCGGCCGAGAACACGCACTCGTCGGAGTGGCGGGAGATCAGCGCCACCGGCCCCTGGGCGAACGGCCCCATCGACTGGTGCAGGTACATGTAGAAGGCGTGGAGGTCCTGCGGCAGGGCGCGGATCTCCTCGACGATCGGTGGCACGATCATCTCCATCGCCTCGGCCAGGCTGAGGCCCTCGCGGCTGACCAGGGTGTCGATGGTCCGGTTCAGGTCCTGCGAGTCGGAGGAGCCGGGGGCGATCGGCACCGCCAGCATCTTCGCCTCCTGGCGCAGCTGTTCGATCGTGTTGATCTCGCCGTTGTGGCCGAGGGCGCTGAACGGCTGCACCCGCTTGAACGAGGGCCAGGTGTTGGTCGAGTAGCGGTTGTGTCCGAAGCAACCGACCGTTTCGAAGCGCTTGTCGCCGAGGTCCGGGTAGTAGGCGGCGAGCACGTTCGGCGTGCCCATCACCTTGTAAACGCAGGTGGTCGCCGAGAACGAGGGGACGTGGACCTCGAGCCGGCGCTCGAGCTCGATCATCAGCTCGAAGAGGATCGGGTCGCGGCGCTCGGCGTCGGGAACGAGGCCGGCGATCTGCCAGAAGACCGGCTCCTCCTCGCGCGCGGTCGGGCCCAGGGCGGTCGAGTCGACCACCCCTTCGCGCTCGGCAAGGATGCGGAAGCCGCCTTCCGCCAGCAGCTCGCGGGCGTCGTGCTGGACCTTCTCCTGGTCCTGGCTGCGCTCGATGAAGACGTGGGCGACGGCGAAGGCGTCGTCGAGGGTCAGCGAGGGGTCGTGGCCACCGCTGCGAACGTCCTCGGCCCAGATCTTGCGGGGGATGTCGAGCAGCAGGCCGCAGCCGTCTCCCTCCCCCTCGACGTTACCGGCGCGGTGGAGCATCTTCTGCATCGCCGGAATCGCCAGCTCGAGCGGCTCGTGGCTCGGACTCGCGTCCTTGCGAACGGAGGCGTAGATCGCACAGGCGTCCTTGTCCTCGACGCTCGGCGGCGAGACCCGCGGCTTGTAGGGGCGCTCGGGCGAGTAGCGTTCGCCGCCGACGGCGCCAGCACGTGACTGGGACTGCTTCGACATGTGACCTCCCGGGTTCCGCGCCTTCTTCGAGCGGGCGCGCGACGGGTTGACGGTCCGGGAATTATAGGCCCGGTTTGCAAGCGCGCCTGCGCCGGCCCCGGGCGGCAGCCCGCGACGAGGTTGCCTTTTGTCCCGCTATGCGGGCAAAAAGGCAACCCCTCACCGGGAGGCGTGCGGCAGGCCGCGGCGGCTCAGGCCCAGGCCATCGGCTCGTAGCTGCCGTCGGGGGAGGCGCCGATCAGCAGCGCCGTCACCGGGGCCTCGGAGCGGTTGAGGATCGCCCTCGAGACCTCCGGTTCGAGCGAGGCCCAGGTGCCCGTGGGGGCCTCGTGGTCGGTGCCGTCTACCCGCAGCACCGCCTCGCCCGCGAGGATCGCGTAGACCTCAACCTGGCCGCTGCCGCCCTCGTCGTGCTCGGGGATCTGGCCGCCGGGGCCGATCTCGACCAGGTTGAAGCCGAAGCAGGGCGTGCCGAGCGCCTTGCGGGCGAGCAGCCAGGTCGACTCGCCGGAGCCCTCCATCGCCTCGAACTCGTCGCGGTGCTTGATCGTGAAGCCGGGCATCTCTCCCCCTTCGTTCGCGGCTGACGCTCGTGCGACCATAGACCGGCTCGGCCGCCAGCGGAAGGAGGAACCGTGAACGGCAATCCCAACGACTCGCCCGCCGCCCTCGGGGGGACGATCGAGCGCTACAACGCCGCCTGGAACGCCCACGACCTCGAGGCGATCCTCGCGCTGCACGCCCCGGACATGGTCTTCGCCAACCACACCGCCGGCGAGGCGGCGGCCGGCGAGGACGTGGGCCGCCACCTCGCCGGCATCTTCGCCGCCTGGCCCGACCTCGCCTTCGAGACCCGGCGCCTCTACGTCCGCGAGGGGCTGGTGGTGCAGGAATGGGACGCCAGCGCCACCCACACGCGGAAGCTGCGGCGCGGCTCGCTCGTCGCCGAGCCGACCGGCCGCCTGATCCGCTGGGAGGGGGTCGACTGCATCCCGTTCGAGGACGGCCTCGTCAAGCGCAAGGACGTCTACTCAGACAGCGTCTCCATCCTGCGCCAGGTCGGCCTGCTCGGGTGAGCAGGCCGACTCCGGCGGGCGCGGCTAGAAGCTGAACGTCGGCTGCTGCGCCTTGTTGACCAGGACCTTCGGCTTGCCGCCGCTCCAGGGCACGCTTACCACCTGGCCGTTGTTTCCTTCGAAGCCGCCGGTCGAGCCGTAGACGGTCTGGCCGTTGGGCGAGAGGGCGGTGCCGACGAGGCCCTGCTCGGTCGCTTCGATGATCGGCCTCTGGGCGCCGGTCTGGACGTTGACGCCGACCGCGTAGGTCGTGTCCTGACCGCCGAACTGGGCGAGCAGGCGCTTGCCGTTGGCCGACCAGGCCGTCGGGACCAGCCCCTGCAGGAGCTGGCCGACCTTGGTGTGGGTCAGGCGCTTGACGCCTTTGCCGTTTTCGTTCATCAGGAAGAGCTCGTTCTTCGGCGCGTACTTACGCTTGTTCGCTTCCAGCAACTTGACGAAGACGATCTTCCCGGTCGGCCCCCAGAGCGGGTACTCGGAGATGTTGTCGCTGGTCAGCGGCGTCACTTTGCCGCCCGCGGCGGAGACCTTGAAGACGTTGGTGCGGGGCGGGAAGTTGGTCTGCTGGGCGGATCGCGCGAAGACCACTTCTTTGCCTTCGGGGTCGAAGCTGAAACCGAGGAAGAAGCCGCTCGCGAGGACCTTCTGCGCCCCGGTCGCGACCGTCACCAGAACCAGCTTGCGCTTGCCGAGTTCGCCGCCGCGGAGGGCGAGGATGAATTCGGAGTTCGGTGACCACTTCAGTTCGAACGATTCCTGGAAGTTGGTCATCAGCGTCTTACCGGCGCCGCCGCCGACCGCAGCCACCTTCAGTTCCGGCTTGTGGCCTGGTCCTTCGTGCATGTAGGCGACCGAGGCGCCGTCGGGCGAGATGTGCGGGCTGGCCCCGGCGTCGACCTTCTTGATGCCTTTGCCGCTGTCGTTGGCGGTGTAAGCAGTCTGGCTGGCGAACCCGCGAACGAAGGCGATGTTCGCCGAGGCGAAGGCCGGGAGGGCGAGGAAGAGGACGAGGGCGGAGAGGGTCAGGAGCGGCTTGTGGCACTTCTTCAAGGGGGGCATGGGCGCGATCCTAATTGCGCTGGCGGCGACCGGACGGATATTCCGATCCGGTGGGCGCTCGTATCCGGCGGGCGTTCGCCCTATGTATGCCAGAGGCATACAAAGGGTGAACGGTGGGCGCTAGAGCTCGGGGACGTCGGCGCCGAGCGGGCTGAACGGCAGCCGCCGCACCTCCGCCCAGCCGGCACAGCGGTCGCGAAGCGCCGCGGCGACGCCGCCCGCGTCCTGGACGGTGGTCCAGACCAGAACGGTCGGACCGGCGCCTGAGATGGTCGCCCCCAAAGCGCCGAGCTCGGGCGCCGCGTCGACGATCTCCATCGAGCGCGGGTAGAGCCGCCGGCGGCGTGGCTGGTGGATCGAATCGCGGAGGCCCCGCGTGATCAGGGCGAAGTCGGCGCTCGTCAGGCCGAGAACCAGAGTCGAGGCGGCGGAGACGTTGGCGATCACGTGGGCTCTCGGCAGCTCGTCCGGGATCGCTTCCCGCGCCGCCGCGGTGGCGAGCTCTTCGTCGGATATGACCGCAATCGCCTCGAGCTCGCTCGGCGGATCGAACCTCGCTGCGACCGGCAAGTCGTTCTCGTAGCCGCAGATCACGAAGCCGCCGTAGATCGCCGCCGCGACGTTGTCCGGATGGCCCTCGATCTCCGTCGCCTGCGCCAGCAGCTCCTCCTTCGTCAGCGCCAGCTCGAAGAGGTGGTCGGCGGCGCTGAGGCCGGCGACGATCGCCGCCGCGCTCGAGCCCAGCCCGCGCGCCAGCGGGATCTCGCTGCTGAGCCGGAAGGCGATCCCGTCGGCCGGGTGCAGCGCCTCGAACGCCCGCACCACCAGGTTGTCGCGGCCGGTCGAGACCTCGAGCCCGCCGGGGTCGAGTGCGAACTCCCCCCTCTCCGCGACCTCCAGCTCGAGGTACAGCGAAACCGCCGCCGCCATCGTGTCGTAGCCCGGCCCGAGGTTGGCCGAGGAGGCCGGGACGCGGACCAGCCGGCGGCGCGCGGTCAATCCTCGAACACCGCCCGCTCGACCTCGGCGAGGTCGTTTTCGCAGTTGATCACCGAAGGCGCTTTGGCGAAGGCGGTGTCCGGGTCCTTGAGGCCGTGGCCGGTCAGCACGCAGACCACCCGCTCGGGCGGCGGCGCGCCCTCGACGGTCGGCAGGCCATGGGCGAGCAGGCCGGCGACCGAGGCCGCCGAGGCAGGCTCGCAGAAGACGCCGACGCAGGAGGCCAGCCACTGGTAGGCATCGATGATCTGCTCGTCGGAGACGGCGGCGACGCGGCCGCGGGAGGCGGTGAAGGCGGCCATCGCCTCCTCCCACCGGGCCGGGTTGCCGATCCGGATCGCCGAGGCAATCGTCTCCGGCTTGGCGACCGGCTCGCCGCCGACCAGCGGCGCCGCGCCCTCGGCCTGGAAGCCGTAGAGGATCGGCGCCGTGCCGAGCTCCTGGAAGCCGCGCCAGTAGGCGGTGACGTTGCCGGCGTTGCCGACCGGGATCGCCAGCGCGCCCGGCGCCTCGCCGAGCTCCTCGACCAGCTCGAAGGCGCCCGTCTTCTGGCCTTCGATCCGGTGCGGGTTGACCGAGTTGACGAGCTCGATCGGGTGCTTCTGGCTGAGTTCGCGAACGATCCGCAGGGCGTCGTCGAAGTTGCCGCGCAGGGCGATGACGCGGGCGCCGTGCATCAGCGCCTGGGCGAGCTTGCCGATCGCGATTTTCCCCTCCGGCACGATCACCGCCCCGCGCAGCCCCGCCCGCGCCGCGTAGGCGGCGCAGCTGGCGGCGGTGTTGCCGGTCGAGGCGCAGATCACCGCCTCCGCCCCGCGCCCCTTGGCGCGGGAGACGGCGACGGTCATGCCGCGGTCCTTGAAGGAGCCGGTCGGGTTGGCGCCCTCGAACTTCAGCAGGACCTCGGCGCCGACCCGTTCGGAGAGCCGCGGCGAGGCGATCAGCGGCGTCGAGCCCTCTTTCAGGGTGACCACCGGGTCGCCCGGCTCGAGCGAGAGCCGGTCGCGGTAGCGTTCGATCAGCCCGGCAGGCATCAGCGCACCACCGCTACTCGGCGCCCTCGATCACGTGGATGTAGCGCGGTGCTGCCCGCAGCTCGGGAAGCTGGGCGAGAGCCTCGACCGCGGCGGCGAAGCGCGACTCGAGGCACTCGTGGGAGACCATCACCAGCCGCGCCTCTTCGCCGCTGCCGCGCTGGACGACGCTGCGAATCGAGACGTCGTGGTCGCCGAGCACGGTGGCGATCCGCGCCAGCACCCCGGGCTGGTCCGCCACTTCGAGGTGCAGGTAGAAGGCCGACGGCACGTCGGCGACGATCGGCAGCTCCTCGCGGGTCTCGTGCACCGGCGCCTCGCCGGCGAGGATCGAGACGACGTCGCCGAGCACCGCCGAGGCGGTCTGCAAGCCACCCGCCCCCGGCCCCGAAATCGTCACCTCGCCGAGCGCCGGGCCCTGCACGGTGACGGCGTTGAACGAGCCCTGGATCGGCGCGAGGGGGTGGCCGCCATAGAGGAAGCAGGGGAAGACGCGGACGCTGATCCCGCCCTGCCGCCGCTCCGCCACCCCGAGCAGCTTCAGCGAAAGGCCCAGCTCCTTTGCGTAGGCGAGGTCGTCGGGGGCGATCGCCTCGATCCCCTCGTAAGAGACCTGGTCGAGCCCGACCGGGGCATGGAAGGCGAGCCGGGCGAGGATCGCCATCTTCGCCGCCGCGTCGGCGCCGTTGACGTCCTCGGTCGGGTCGGCCTCGGCGTAGCCGAGCCGCTGCGCCTCGGCCAGCGCCTCCTCGTAGGAGGAGCCCCGCGCCGCCATCTCGCTGAGGATGAAGTTGGTGGTGCCGTTGACGATCCCGAAGACGCGGGCGACCTCGGCGACGCCGAAGCTCTCCTGGATCGTGCGGACAATCGGGATCACCGCCGCCACCGCCGCCTCGAAGCGCAGCTGCACGCCGGCCTCGCGGGCGACCGCGAACAGCTCGTCGCCGTGCTGGGCCAGCAGCTGCTTGTTGGCGGTGACGACCGGGCGGCCGGCGCGGAGGGCGGCCAGCACGTGCTCGCGGGTCGGCTCGGTGCCGCCCATCAGCTCGACGATCAGCTCCGAGCGCTCGAGGATCTCCTCGAAGCTCCCCCCGCTGCGGGTGAGGACGCCGGCCAGCTCCGGCCGCCGCCCGCTCGCCGCCTCGACCGCGGCGGAGCGCTCGGCGAGCAGCTCGGCGAAGGCGGCGCCGACGTTGCCGCGGCCGAGCAGCCCGATGGCGACGGGTTTGGAAGGTTCGGCGCTCATCGCGACCCCTCAGACATCGCGCGCGGTGAGGTCCTCGTAGGTCTCGCGGCGGACGACGACGCGCGAGCTGCCGTCGCGGCAGAAGACGACGGGCGGGCGGGGGACGCCGTTGTAGTTGCTGGCCATCGCGTGGCCGTAGGCGCCGGTGGCGGGGGTGACGACGACGTCGCCGACGGCGGGATCGGCGAGCAGGGCGTCGCGGACGAGGACGTCGCCGGACTCGCAGTGCATGCCGGCGATCGTCACCAAGGTCTCGGGATCGGCGCCGGCGCGGTCGCCGACCAGCGCCTGGTAGCGGGAGCCGTAGAGCATCGGCCGCAGGTTGTCCGACATGCCGCCGTCGACGGCGACGTAGGTGCGGATCCCCGGCACCTCCTTCACCGTCCCCACCCGGTAGAGGGTGACGCCG
>DASXFL010000042.1:0-8528 GCA_036489595.1 Solirubrobacterales bacterium | reverse complement strand
GGACGGTGTCGGAGGGTGACGCGGTGGCGGGCTTCGAGGTCCTCCACTTCCCCGGCCACGCGCCGGGGCTGATCGGGCTCTGGCGCGAGAGCGACCGCGTGGCGCTCGTCTCCGACGTCGTCTACCTGGTCGACTCGGCGCGGCTGAAGCCGCTGCCGCCCGGCGAGGCCAGCGTCCCCCACCCCGCCTGGGCCTGGGACCACGCCAAGGCGAAGGAGTCGGTGCGGCGGCTGGCGGCGCTCGAGCCGCGCGTCGTCGGCACCGGCCACGACCGGCCGCTGCGCGGCGAGAACCTGCGCCCGACGCTCGAACGCGCCGCCGAGAAGCACTGACCCGAACCCGGTTCGGGGGGTCCGTGGCTCCCCGCGGCACCCCTCCTGGCATAGGTTGGCGGACCAGATGATCGGGACGTACGTGTCGGCGGCGCTGATCTGCGCCGTCTCGCTCCTAGCGGGGCGGGCGCTGCTGTCGCTGGCGGGGCGGGAATCGTGGTCGTGGCTCGAGCCGGCGGTCGGCTTCGGGGCGGTGCTGACGGTGACCGGTGTGCTGGCGCGGGCGCCCGGCCATGGGACCAGCGCCACCGTCGGCGTCGTCCTCCTGATCCTGGTCGCCGCGGCGATCGCCTGGCGGCTGCCCCACCGGGCGCCGGGGGCGCTGCGGTCCGGGCTTGCGGTGGCGATCGTGATTGGCCTGGTGCTGGCGATCCCGTTCGCGATCAGCGGCCGCTTCGGGCTGCTCGGCGTCGGCTTCAACAACGACCTCGGCCTCCACCTCGCCTGGGCGGAGTGGCTGCGCAGCGGCTTCGGCCCGGCGCCCGATCCGGGCTACCCGCTGGGGCCGCACGGGCTCGCCGTCGCCGTCGCCGCGGTGCCGGGGATCGACCTCGGCCAGGCCTTCATCGGCGAGATCATCGCGATCGGGGTGATGACCGGGCTGACCGCGCTCGCCGCCCTCACCGACCTGCGCCCCTGGAAGCGGGTCTTCTGCGCGACCCTCGTCGCCGTCCCCTATCTCGGCGCCTCCTACTTCGCCCAGGCCGCCTTCAAGGAGATGGCCGAGGCGCTCTTCGTCCTCGCCTTCGCCCTCTACCTGGCAGCGCCTGGGGCGCCCGACCGTAACCGCTGGGCGCGCCTGCGCTTCGCGCTGCCGCCGCTGGCGGTCGTCGGCGGCATCTTCTTCTCCTACAGCTTCGCCGGCGTCGCCTGGCCGGCCCTGACGCTGATCCTCTGGAGCCTGACCCTGGCGCCGGTGCGGCAGGCGCTGCGGCCGCGGGCGCTGTTGCGCTTCCTCACCCGGCCGCTGACCCTGCTCGGGATCCTCGTCCTCGTGCTGCTCGCCTTCGCGGCGCTGTTCGGCCCCTTCGGCTTCCGCTCCAGCTTCAGCAAAGTCGCCGGCTCGAACACCTACGGGCCGGTCTCGCCGCTGGAGGCGCTGGGGATCTGGCCGACCTCGAACTACCGCCTCGACGCCGCCGGCGGCGCCCAGCTGCGCGGGCTGGCGGGGACGATCGCGATCCTCGCCCTCCTCGTTGGCGTCGCCTGGTGGGTCTGGCGGCGCCAGCTGACGGTGCCGATCGCGCTCGGCGCCGGCGCCGTCCTCTACCTCGCCTCGCTGCCCTCGAGCGGCGACTACTCGCAGGCGAAGGCGCTGATCATCATCGCGCCGCTGGCGATGCTGGTGGTAATCAAGCCGCTGCTGGCAGAGCTGCGCGGGCGCTCGCGCGAGCCCGGCTCGGCGGAGCGGCGGGCGCGGGGGGCGCCGCTGGTGCGAGCCGGCTGGGCGGTCCTCGCGGTCGCCTTCTGCGCCGGCGCCATCTACTCCAGCTTCCTCGCCCTCCGCGACGCCCCGGTGGCGCCTGGCGGCCACGGGGCCGAGCTGAAGGCCTTCCTGCCGATCCTCCACGGCAAGCCGGTCCTCTACGCCGGCCAGGACCGCTACGCCGCCTACGAGCTGCTCGGAGCCGACACCCACGTGCCGCTGGTCGAGTTCCCCGACGTCGACGTCTCCCCCAACCCGGAAAAGCCCTTCGACACCGGCGACGCCTACAGCCCGATCGACTTCGACTCCTTCAACCACGGCACTCTCGAACGCTTCCCCTACGTGATCACCAGCCGCGCCGCCTGGAACAGCCAGGCGCCGCCGAACTTCAAGCGGATCGCCGAGACCGCCGACTTCATCCTCTGGGAAAAGACCGGAAAGGTGCCGGAACACCGGCACGTCCTGCTCGAGGGGACCGAGGCCGGCGCCCAGGCGGACTGCGCCTCGCCGGAGATCCGCATCCTCCTCAGCAAGCCGGGGCGCGCCTCGCTCTTTCCCGACGCCGTGACCGGCCCCAAAGACGCCTGGAGCGACGGCAGCATCCTCGGCGCCGGCGAATCGACCTCGCAAACGCTGAACCTGCCAGCCGGGGCCTGGGACCTCTCGATCCAGTACTTCTCGCCGTTCGGCCTCACCCTCTCGGCTCCCGGCTTCAGCGAGCCGCTGATCGCCGCCCTCGACGGCCAGCGCCCGAACACGATCAGTCTCGGCAACAACGGCCAGTACTGGCCCGCCGGCAGGTACCGGAGCAAGGGCGGCAAGGTCGAGTTCACCATCACCACCGAAGGCGCCAGCGGCCTCCAGAGCCTGACCGGCTACGACGGCAAGGCCTACGTCGGCGAGCTGGTCGCGGTGCCGGCCGCAGCGCACCGGGAAGTGCCGCTGTCACAGGCCTGCAACGGTTGGATCGACTGGTACGAAAGCTCCGAAGCCCCCTAAGAGGCGCCGCCGGGCCGGAGGTCGCTAGACCGCCTTAGCGGCCAGGCGCTCGGGACTGACGCGGACCACGTCCCAGACCAGGTGCGCCTTCTCCAGCCCGTCGATGATCGCGGCCGAGATGTCGATCTGGTACCAGCGCAGGCCGTGGGTCGCGGAGGTCGGGAAGGCGTGGTGGCTGTTGTGGAAGGCCTCGCCGAGGGTTGGGATCGCGATCAGGGCGAGGTTGCGGGAGTGGTCCGTGGTCTCGAATTCGCGCTTGCCGAAGCTGTGGCAGAGCGAATTGATGCTGTAGGTGAAGTGGTGGAGGACGAAGACGCGAACCAAGCCGCCCCAGAGCAGACCGGTGAGGCCCGCGATCAGGGTGCCGCCGATCACCCAGCCTGCCGCGAAGGGAACGATCAGGCCGAGGAGCGCCCAGACGACGAAGGTGCGGTCGATCCAGGAGACCACCGGATCGGCGAGCAGGTCGGGGGCGAAACGCTCCTTATTGCCGCGCTGGGTGTGGATGAAGAGCCAGCCCATATGGGCGTGGAAGAGGCCGCGCACAGCGCCGCTCCAACCGACG
Source organism: Solirubrobacterales bacterium (assembly GCA_036489595.1). Lineage (GTDB taxonomy): Bacteria > Actinomycetota > Thermoleophilia > Solirubrobacterales > 70-9 > VAYN01. The sequence continues at coordinate 5,206 of DASXFL010000042.1, read as the reverse complement.
CCGTGGTCGACGTGGGGGCTGTGCGGGTCGCCCTCGACGTCGGCGAAGGCGTGATGCTTGCGGTGGTCGGCGACCCAAGAGATCACCGGCCCCTCGATCGCCGCCGTGCCGAGGATCGCCAGCAGCCCCCGCAGCCAGGGGTGGGTCTTGAATGCGCGGTGGGTGAGGTGTCGGTGGAAGCCGATCGTGATCCCGAGGCCGGTGATCACGTACATCGCGAAAAAGAGGGCGACGTCGGCCCAGCGCAGGGCGCTGCCCCAGACCTGCCAGGCGGCGATGCCGAGGGCGAGGAACGGAAGCAGAGTGATGAGACCGGTGATGATCCGGTCCGCGGTCTCGTGTTCGACCGGCTGGACGTCAGCGGGCAGCGGCCCTTGGTTCGACATCGGTCGCGGCACTATACGTCGGAATCATGAACCGAGCCTGAGGAAATACTTCGAGGTTCGCTAAGCGGCCCCCGGTCACGCGGTCCCAGTAGGGTCCCCGGCGATGCCGTTCGCCAGCACCGGGCCGCTGCGCCGCGAGATCGAGTCGCGGCTCCCCGAGCGCCCCTTTACCGTCGTCTTCTGGGACGGCACCGAGGTCGCCGCCACCGCCGGCGACGGACCGACCTTCACCGTGCGCTCGCCGCGCGCCGCTGCCCACGCGCTGGTGGCGCCGGGGCAGCTCGGCCTCGGCCGCGCCTACGTCAGCGGCGAGCTCGAGGTCGACGACATCGACGCCGTGATCGAGCTGCTGAACGGGTGGCAGCCGCCGGCGCTCGACGGCGCCGACAAGCGGGCGCTGCTGCTCGGTGCCGTCCGCGCCGCCGGCCTCACCTCGCCGCCGCGCCGGCCTGCCGCCGAGCTGCGGCCGAGCGGCCGCCGCCACAGCAGGGAGCGCGACGCCCGCGCGGTCCGCCACCACTACGACGTCTCCAACGAGTTCTTCGAGCTCTTCCTCGGGCCGACGATGGTCTACAGCTGCGCGATCTGGCGCGACGGCGAGATCAAGACGCTGGAGGAAGCGCAGGAGGAGAAGCTCGACACCGTCGCCCGCAAGCTCGCCCTGAAGGAGGGCGAGCGGGTGCTCGACGTCGGCTGCGGCTGGGGCGGCTTCCCGCTCTGGGCGGCGACCCGGTACGGCTGCGAGGTGGTCGGGGTCACCCTCTCGCCGCCGCAGGCCGAGCGGGCCCGGCAGCGAGCCGAGGAGGCCGGCGTCGGCGACCGGGTCGAGATCCGGGTGATGGACTACCGCGACCTCGCGACCAGCGGCGAGAAGTTCGACGCGATTGCCTCGATCGGGATGGTCGAGCACGTCGGGTCGGGCAACATCGACGAGTACGCCCGCATCCTCGCCGGCCTGCTCGAGCCCGGCGGCCGCCTCCTCAACCACGGCATCACCCGCCTCCGCCACACCGACGCCGAGGCCGGCGCCTTCTCCGAGCGCTACGTCTTCCCCGACGCTGCCCCGCTCCACCTGTCCCGCAACCTGCTGGCGCTCGAACGCGCCGGCTTCATCGCCCACCACGTCGAGGACTTCGCCCCCGACTACGCCGAGACGCTTCGCCACTGGGCCCGCAACCTCGACGACAACCTCGAGCAGGCGACCCGCCTCGCCGGCGAGGAACGGATCCGCGTCTGGCGCCTCTACCTCCGCGCCGCCCGCAACGGCTTCGAGTCCGGCTTCACCAGCATCTACCAGGCGCGCTGCGAGAAGGCCTGACTGGGATACCGATATTTCCCGCCCTATAGGCAGGGAAAAGTCGGAGTACCGATGTTTCCGGCCAGCCGGTTAGAGGGGGAAGCCTTGGAGGACGTCGGCGACGGGCCAGTCGGCGCCGGCTTCGCGCTGCTGGTCGACCGTGTAGGCGCCGGTGGCGACGCCGACGACGCGGATGCCGGCGCCGTGGCCGGCCTCGACGTCGCGGGGGGTGTCGCCGACGGAGATCGCCTGCGAGAGGTCGAGAGGACTGCCGAGGACGGCGCCGCCGCGCTCGAGAGCCCTCCGGGTGACCTCGGTGCGATCGCTGGCGTCGGAGCCGTAACCGCCGAACTGGAAGAAGCGGTTGAGGTTGGCGCGAGCGAGCTTGACGTGGGCCGCGGCTTCGATGTTGCCCGTGACGATGCCCTGGAGCACGCCCTGCTGGGCGAGGCGGGGCAGGGTCTCCTCGATCCCGGCCATGACGCGGTAGCCGCTCGACTCGTTGACCGCGTCCTCGAGGTGGGAGAGGTAGCCGGCGATGGCGGCGGCGCGCTCCTCGCCTGAGCCCTCGCGGCCGATCACCTCGCGGAAGATGATCGCGGCGATTTCGGGGTCGGTCATCCCGGCCTGGGTGTGTTCCTCGATGTTGGCTTCCGTCCCCCACTGCTCCTGGAAGGCGCGCTGCCAGGCAACCGCGCCGGCGCCGCCGGTTACCAGCAGGGTGCCGTCGATGTCCCAGAGGACGATCTTGATCGTGCCGCCGGCGCTCAATCGTGCTCCAGCAGGTCGCGCTGGCTGAGCGCGTAGAGGAGACCGAGCGAGGGCAGGACGAAGAGCGCCGCCGCCGCGAAGACGCCGAAGATGACGTTGAGCGTCGGGTCGGGCGCCGCCCCCTGGTCGATACGGAGGCTGGTCGGCAGCAGGTAGGGGAACTGGGCGACGCCCCAGCCCCAGACCACCCCGACCACGGCGCCGGCGGCCAGCGGCCGCACCACCCGGCTCGGCGCGTGGCGGCGGACCGCCACCAGCACCCCGAGCCCGCAGAGCGCCGAGAAGATCACCAGCGGCAGCCCCTCGCTGGTCAGGCGGTCGTAGACGTAGCGGGCTTCGGAGTGCAGGGCCAGCAGCCCCACCCCGGCGAAGACGCCGGCGACGAGCGCCGCGGCGAGCGCCCGCGCCCGGAAGTAGCGCTCCATGTCCTCTTCGCCGGCCCGGTGCGCGTCGCCGACCAGGAAGACCGCCGCCAGGTAGCCGCCGCTGGCGACGAACATCGCCCCGATCAGCAGCGGCAGCGGCTGGATCCAGCTCGCGAAGGCATCCCCGTTGCCGGCCGCGGGGACGTTGCCGGCGGCGATCGCGCCGACCACGGTGCCCATGAAGAACGGCGTGATGACCGAGGAGAAGGCGAAGGTCGCCCCCGCCAGCCGCCGCTCGCGGAGGCCTTCGATCGACTTGCCGAAGGCGAAGCCGGCGCCGCGCAGGACGATCCCCAGCGCCGCCAGCGCCAGCGGCACGTAGAGGGTCGTGAAGATCGCGCTGAAGGCGCCGCCGAAGGCGGTCCAGAGGACGACGAGGACGAAGATCAGCCAGACGTGGTTGGCCTCCCAGACGGGGGTCAGCGAGCGCCGGATCACCGCCCGCGGCTTTGCTCCCTGCTCGTCGTCCCAACCGGCGAGCAGGTCCCAGAGGCCACCGCCGAAGTCGGCGCCGCCGAAGAGCGCGTAGAAGGTGGCGCCGACCCAGAGGATCGCAACCGCGACGTCGGCCCGGCTCACTCGGCTGTTCCTTTTGCTCGTGTGACGGACATAAGGAACAGCTCGATGGTCATGCTCCGGCCTTTTCGGTCGGCGCCGGCCCGTAGGGGCCCTCGACGTCGGCTCCCGAGTAGCCCTCGCGCCAGCGCCTCGACATCCGCCGCAGGATCAGCACCGCGGCGGTCCCGAGGCCGGCGTAGAGCAGCAGCACCAAGGCGAAGCTGAACCAGATCCCGTGCGCGTCGGTCACCGCTTCCTCGGTTTTCATGTAGCCCTGGACGATCCACGGCTGGCGCCCGACCTCGGTCACGATCCAGCCGCACCAGAGTGCCAGGATCGCGCCGGCGCCGGTGACGGCGACGATCCGCAGGAACCACCTCGTCTGCGGGATGTCGCGCTTTCTCCACCACGACCAGGCGAGCCAAAGCCCGAGCAGCAGCAGCGCCGAGCCGATCCCGACCATCGTGTCGAAGGCGAGGTGCAGGAGCGTGTTGGCCGGCGGCCGTTCATCGGCCGGGATGCTCTTCAGCCCGGTCACCTTGGTGCCGGGGCTGAAGCCGACGAGGAGCGAGTCGAGGTCGGGGATCGGGATCGCCACCTTGACCCCGTGGGCGGTGCAGATGCCGCCGACGTACTCGGTCTGGTGGCCGCCGGTTTCCTGGATGCACTCCATGCCGGCGAACTTGGCCGGCTGGTGGTTGGCGACGGCGCGAGCGGCGGTGTCGCCGACGAAGAGCTGGATCGGGGTCGCGATCAGCCCGATCGTCAGCGGGATCAGCAACCCCAGCCGGTGCAGGCGGTCGCGCCGGCCTTTCAGCATCCCGACCGCGTAGATCGAGGCGACGAGGAAGCCGACGACCATGTAGGCGGCGAGGATCATGTGCGGCACCTCGTATCCGGTCGCCGGGTTGAAGATCACCTTGGCGGCGTCGGTGTCGACGACCTTGCCGGCGGCGTTGACGACGAACCCCTGCGGCTGGTTCATCCACGAGTTGGCGCTGACGACCGCGAAGGCGCCGCCGATCCCGGTGATGAACATCGGCACCCCCGCCCACCAGTGCGCCCACGGCGATAGCCGCTTCCAGCCGTAGATGTAGATCGCCAGGAAGATCGCCTCGAGGAAGAAGAAGATCCCCTCGATCGCGAAGGAGATGCCGAAGGCGGAGCCGAAGCGTTCCTCGAAGTGCGGCCAGAGCAGGCCGAACTCGAAGGTGAGGACAGTGCCGGTGACAGCGCCAACGGCGAAGGTGACCGCCATCGCTTTCGACCACCGCTTGGCCAGCTCCATCGCCGCGAACTTGGCCGGCTGGTCCTTGGCCACTTCGCGCGCCGCGGTGTCGCCGACCAGCAGCTGGACCGGGGTCGCGATGCAGGCGATCGTCAGCGGGATCAGCAGGCCGAGCCGGTGCAGGCGGTCGCGCCGCCCTTTCAGCATCCCCACCGCGTAGATCGAGGCGACCAGGAAGCCGGTCACCATGTAGGCGGCGAGGATCATGTGCGGCACCTCGTACTTCGTCGCCGGGTTGAAGATCACCCTCAGCGGTTCGACTTCGGTGACCTTCCCGGCGGCGTTGAGGACGAACCCCTGTGGCTGGTTCATCCAGGAGTTGGCGGCGACCACCGAGAAGGCGCCGCCGATCCCGGTGATCACCATCGGCACCCCGGCCCAGAGGTGGGCGCGGGGGCTGAGCCGCTTCCAGCCGTAGATATAGATCGCGAGGAAGATCGCCTCGAGGAAGAAGAAGATGCCCTCGATCCCGAAGGCGATC
>DASXFL010000023.1:0-10307 GCA_036489595.1 Solirubrobacterales bacterium | reverse complement strand
TCCGCGTCTCGATCGTCGAGCCGGGCTCGATCGACACCCCGATCTGGAGCCGCGGCGAGGCCAACGCCGCTGAAATCCTCGCCGTCTCGCCGGAGACCGAGCGCCTCTACGGGGCGGCGATCGAGCGCTTCCGCGAGGTCGTCCGCCGGACCGCCGCCCGTGGCATCCCGCCGGAGCGGGTGGCGAAGGCGATCGTCCACGCGCTCGAGTCACGGCGGCCGCGCAGCCGCTACCTGGTCGGCCTCGACGCCAAGCTGCAGGCGCGGATCGTGCCGTTGATCCCGACGCCCCTGCTCGACCGCGCGATCGGCAGCCAGCTCGGCCTCCGCTAGCCCCGGTCGCTCGCCGGCCGCAAGGGCTTTGCTCCCTCCCGCGGATTCCGCCGAGCCGCGGCGGCCGCTGCACCTATACTCCTGAGACCGATTGACTGGTCAGTCAACCAGCGGAGGGTCCCCGATTTGCGCGCAGCCGCAGTACAGCTGAACTCTAACGGCGACAAGGCGAGGAACTTGGAAGCCGCCGAGCGCCTCGTCCGCGCCGCCGCGGCCGACGCTGCCGAGCTCGAGCGGGTGCGCGAGTCGCTGCCCTCGATGGCCCACCGGCGTCCGGCCGCCCATCGGTGGCCGGCGACCGTGGAGGCGCGGGCCTGATGGCCAAAGCGCCGCCGGCCGAGAAGCGCCGCCAGATCCTCGACGCCGCCGTCCGCGTCTTCGCCCGCCAGGGCTTCCACGCGACCCGCGTCTCCGACATCGCCGACGAGGCCGGGGTCGCCTACGGCCTCGTCTACCACTACTTCGACTCCAAGGAAGAGGTCCTCAATGAGCTCTTCGTCGAGCGCTGGTCGCTGCTGATCGCGGCGATCGAGGAGGCCGACCGGGCCGGCGGCCCGCACCGCGACCGGCTCGCTGCGGTCGCCGCCTTCATCATCGACTCCTACCGCCACGATCCGGAGCTGATGAAGGTGATCATCGTCGAGGTCACCCGCGCCGCCAACTCCTTCGGCCAGACCCACCTGACCGAGATCCGCCGCGCCTACGAGTCGATTGCCAAGATCGTCGCCGACGGCCAGGAGGCGGGCGAGCTCCGCGGCGACGTGCCACCGATCTTCGCCTCGATGGCCTTCTACGGCGCGATCGAGCAGCTGCTCTCGGGCTGGATCTTCGACGTCGTCCCCAGCTCCGACGCCGGCTTCGACCAGGCCAAGGACCTGTTGGTGACGACGATCTGCGACGGCCTCGCGCCGCGCTGAGATGGTTTACTGCCAGATCCTCGAGGGAAAGGGCGGAAGGTGGACAACGAGATAGTGAGGCGGTTGGTCTGGAGTGGAATGCTCGCCGCGAGCGGGGCGATCGCCAGCATCGCCGCCACCCGCCTCGCGGCGGTCCTCTACCGCCGCCTCTTCGACGAAGACCCCCCGGAGTAGCCGATGGCCGACCAGAAAGACACCCCGCCCGCCGGCAACACGCCGCCGCCGAAACTGCCGCCCGCGCCGCCGCCGATCCCGCCTCCCGAGTCGCCGGCGGATCAGCGCTCGCTGGCCGATCTCGTGGTCGAGGTCTCCGAACGCGGCTCGACCCTGGTCCGCGAGGAGATCGAGCTCGCCAAGGCCGAGGTCTCAGAAAAGGCCGCGAAGCTGCTGCGCGGCTCGGTGGTCGGCATCGCCGCCGGCGTCTTCGCCTTCCTGGCGCTGATCCTGGTGATGGAGGGGATCGCCTGGCTGCTGAACGAAGAGGTCTTCGACGGCAAGACCTGGCCCGGCTTCTTCATCGAGGCGGCTGCCTTCCTGCTAATCGCCGCCCTCGCCGGCCTGTTTGCCTACAAAGCCGTCAAGGCCGGTTCGCCGCCGGTGCCCCAGCAGGCGATCGAGGAGGCGAAGCTGACCAAGGAGACGCTGACCGGGACGCCCGGTGCCGCCACCGCGCCGATTCCGCCCAAGGAGGACAAATGAGCACGCCGGAGCGACTTCCCACCAGCGGCCGCCCGGGTCGCTCGGCGGCCGAGATCCGCCGCGACATCGACCTCCAGCGGCAGCAGCTCGGCACCTCGGTCGACGCCCTCCGCGGCAAGGTCAACGAGCTGACCGACTGGCGCCGCCAGGTCCGCGAGCACAAACGCGAGCTGATCGTCGGTGCCGCGGCGGTCGGTTTCCTGGTCGGAATCCGCTTGATGCGCGGCCGCAAGAACCGCTAACCCCCCGTTCCACTGTTCTTTCCCGCCCATCTAAGGGAGAGGAACGGTGGACTACCGTCAGGCGAGGAGATCGGTGCTGATCGAGCCAACGCCGAGCAGGCCCGGCCCGACGTGGGCGCCGATCACCGGCCCGATCTCGGAGATGAAGGCCGCCTCGCGGCCGAACATCTCGCGACAGTCGTCGGCGAGGCTGGCGGCGGTCTCGTCGTCCCGGATGTACTGGACCACCCAGGCGTCGGCGCCGGCCTCGTGGCGCTGGCGGGCGTAGTCGCGCAGCCGCTCCAGCGAGCGGGCGCGGGTGCGGACCCGTTCGACCGGGGTGATCTCGCGGTCGATCGTGAGGATCGGCTTGATCTTCAGGGCGCCGCCGATCCAGGCGCTGGCGCCGCCGATCCGGCCCCCCTTGCGCAGGTACTCGAGGGTGTCGACCGCGAACCACATCTTGATGCTCTCGCGCACCCCCCGTGCCCGCGCGATCGCCTCCTCGGGGCCGCCGCCGGCGGCCACCGCGGCGCTCGCCGCCAGCACGCAGAGCCCGGTCGCGCCGCAGGCCATCTCGGAGTCGTAGACGTGGACCCGGTCGCCGTCGCGGCCGTCGGCGATCAACCGCTCGCGGGCCTGGTTGGCGGCAGCGAAGGTGCCGGAGATCGCCGAGGATAGGTGGATCGAGACCACTTCCCGGCCGGCGTCGAGCAGCGGCCCCCAGACGTCGATGAAGTCACCGATCGAGGGCTGCGAGGTGGTCGCGCCCGAAGTCGAGGCGCGCAGCCGCCGGTAGAAGTCGCCGTAGTCGGAGACCTCCAGCTCGCGCTCCTGCTCGCCGTCGACGGCGACGTAGAGGCTGATCACCTCGATCCCCCGCTCGGCCAGCATCTCGGCAGGCAGGTAGGCGGTGCTGTCGCAGACGACGACAATCTCGGCAGGCGGCTCCACGCCGGGCGATTCTTACAAACCCGGGGACCCGGGCGCCGCCGCCGTCCCTCGCTACACTTACTGAAGTGAGCGATACGCCTGAGGCCGCAATCACCCTCACCGACAAGGCCGCCGCCAAGATCGGCGAGCTTCTCGGCGGTCAATCCGACGGCGCCGAGCAGGCGCTCCGGGTCGCCGTCCGTGGTGGGGGCTGCTCCGGCTTTCAGTATGCGCTCGCCTTCGACAAGCCGAAGGCTGACGACAGCGTCTTCGAGGTGGACGGCGTCTCGGTCGTCGTCGACAAGGTCTCGATGCAGTTCGTCTTCGGCTCCGAGGTCGACTACGTGGAGGGCCTGCAAGGGGCGGGCTTCCAGGTCAACAACCCGAACGTCGTCGCCGCCTGCGGCTGCGGAAGCAGCTTCCAGGTCAAAGAGGACGCCGCGGGCGCCGCGGTCTAGCCTCCGAGCGCGCGCCGAGGTTGCCTTTCGACCCGCATGGCGGGCCATTCGGCAACCCTTCGAGCTATTCGATCTGCAGCGGCGGCGACTGGCCGGGAGGGCCGGGCTGCGCAGCGGCCGCGGCGGGCGCGTCAGGCTGCTCGACGCCGAGCAGGTCGGCCAGCTCACCGGACTCGTACATCTCCTCGACGAGGTCGGCGCCGCCGACCAGCTCGCCGTTGACGTAGAGCTGCGGGAAGGTCTGCCAGTCGGCGATCTCGGCGGTCACTTCGCGCAGCGGCTGCAGGGCGGGGAGGACGTCGATCGCGCCGTACTCGGCGTCCATCGCGTCCAGGGTCTGCACCACCCGCATCGAGAAGCCGCAGCGCGGCATGTCCGGGGTGCCTTTCATGAACAGCAGCACCGAGTTGGCGGAGATCAGCTCTTCGACTTTGGACTTCAGCTCTTGGTCGGCCATGCCTGAAGACTAGCTAGGCGAGCTCGCCGGCCTCAGAGCTGGGTGATGATCAAAGGCCGACGATCGCGGCGAGCAGCGCGACGAAGGCGGCGAAGAGACCGCCGCCGACGATCAGGATGGTGTGGGTCAGGAGTCGATCCGGACTCCCTGTCGCACGACGTCCTTGAGGTCGTCGAGCCGCTCGTCGGTCCGGCTCACTCGCATCGCCTCCATGCCTCCACGAGCTAGAGAGGAAATCCGCACGAGTGGCGCACGGAATGAAACTTTCCGTCTACATGGTAGCCGAAGCTACGGAGCGACCGAGGTCTTGACCGAGAGCGCGTGGATCGTGCCGTCATCGAAGCGCTCCTGCACCGCCGCCTTGACCAAGCGGTGCTGCTCGATCCGCGGGAGGCCCTCGAACTGGGAGGCGGAAACCTCCGCCCGCAGGTGCTGGCCGCCGTGGTCTTCGTCGCTGACCTCGACCGTCGCGCCGGGCAGCGCGGCTTCGATCATCGTCCGCAGCTCGTCGAGGTCGGGCATCGGCTCAGCCCGCGAGCTTCTCGCCGATGGTCTCGAGCATCTCCTCGACCCGCACGAACTTGACCCGCGGCCGGCCGTGGGGCTCGCCGCGGCCGACCTCGGCCTCGTCGATCGCCTGCCAGTCCTCGAAGGTGATGTAGCGGACACCGCGCTCGCCGAGCAGCTGCTCGACCGCCTCCGGCCCGGGCCGCTCGGGCTCGAGCAGGGTGCCGGAGTCGACGTCGGCGAGCAGGTGCTGGACGGTCTCCAAGGCGTCTTTCTTGTTCGTCCCGATCACGCCGGAGGGGCCGCGCTTGATCCAGCCCGCGGTGTAGTGGCCGACCTTGTGGCCGCCGTCATGGGAGTCGAGGATGCGCCCGCCCTCGTTGAGGATGAGGCCGCGCTTCTGGTCGAACGGAACGCCTTCGATCGGGATCCCGGTGTAGCCGACGGAGCGCAGGATCAGCCCGCACTCGAGCTCCTCGCGCTCGCCGGTGTCCCTGGCGCGCAGCGCGCCGCCCTCCTCGACCAGCTCGTTGCGGCCGATGACAATGCTTTCGACCTTGCCGTCGCCCTTGATCTCGATCGGTGAGGCGAGGAAGCGGAGGACGATCCGCTGCTTGCTGTCCTGTGGCTGGCGCCCCGAGAACTCCACCAGCGTCTCGTAGTTGACCCTGGTCGTCTTGTCCGCCTCGTCGGACTCGACGAAGGCCTTGCTCGCCGGGTCGAGCTCGACGTCGGCGGGATCGACCACCACTTCGGCATCCTCCATCTCCCCGAGCTCCTTGATCTCGGGGTTGGTGAAGGCCGCCTGCACCGGTCCCCGCCGCCCCAGCACCACAATCTCCTTGATCTGCTTGCGGTCGAGCAGCTCGATTGCGTGATCGGCGGTGTCGGTCTGGCGCAGCTCGTGGTCGGTTAAGGCCAGCATGCGCGCCACGTCCATTGCAACATTGCCGTTGCCGACCACGACCGCGCGCTCGCAGGAGAGGTCGAAGACGTCGTCGGCGTAGTCGGGGTGGGCGTTGTACCAGCCGACGAAGGCGGTGGCGGCGTGGCTGCCGGGCAGCTCCTCGCCGGGGATCCCAAGCGAGCGGTCGGTCTCGCAGCCGACCGTGAAGACGATCGCGTGGTAGAGCTGCTCGAGCTCCTCGACCTCGATGTCGCGGCCGACCTTGACGTGGCCGAAGAAGCGGAAGCCGTCGCGGGCCGCGGTTTTTTCATAGACCCGGATCACCGACTTGATCTTCGGATGGTCGGGGGCGACGCCGCCGCGGACCAGCCCGAATGGAGTCGGGAGGCGGTCGAAGAGGTCGACCTGGGCGTGCAGGTCGCCGTCCTTGAGGATGTGCTCGGCGGCATAGAAGCCGGACGGGCCGGCGCCGACGATCGCGACGCGCACGGGGTTCTGCTCGCTGCCTACCTTGCTCATCGGGAAGGCGGAAATATAGGGAACCGAGGCCGCCGAGCCGGCTCAGCCGAGGCTGGGAGCGGGCGCCGGGACCGCGCTGGCAGTGCCGTCGAGCGCGTCGAGCGCCTTGCCGACCGACATCGCGACGCAGGTGAAGATCGGCGTCTCGCGCTCGGTGTACTCGCTCGACTCGGTCGGCCGCAGCTCGTTGACCAAGTCGAGGAACATGCCGGGGTCGTCGCCCTCGAAGCAGACCACGAACTCCTGGTCGTCGATCCCGTAGGAGTAGGTGGTGTTGATCGTGATCTCGGGGTGGCGGCGGCCGACCTCGATGTGGCTTTTCATGATCCGCCCGCGCTCGGCCGGCGTCAGCCCGTACCAGCGCCGCTGCTTGACCATCGGATAGAGGAAGAGGTACTTGCGCTCGGTGACGCAGATCTCCGGTCGCGCCCTCTCCTCCGAGTAGGGCGAGACTTTGGTCATCGAGAGGTAGGAGTACGGCGTCTCGGCCCACTTTGCCAGCCCGCTCTGCCCGAGGACGACGTGGAAGGTGTGGATGTCGTCGAGGTTCGCGCTCTGGCTCAGCAGCACCAGGTCGACGTCGCCCCGCGTTCCTATGGTTGAGTAGGCCCGCAGCGACCGGTCGACGGCGAAGTCCTCGCATGCTGCGAGGAACTCCTGCTTGTCGGCGGCGCGCAGCTCGGCGGACTTGCGGCGCCAGGCAGGATCAATCTTGAAGAAGCTGAACTTGGCGAAAGTGCGGTCGGCCATCGTGGCCACGATAGCGCTCGGCTTCGCCCTGGCCGGCCCCCCGGTCGCCGCCGCGGCAGGCCGGCCCGACGTCGTCAGCCTGATCTGGCTGCGGCCGGGGACCACCGTCGGCCAGCTCGCTGCCGCAGGCTTTTCGCCGGGCCTGATGAGCGCCGGGCTCGGCACGGTCCCCGCCCAGCAGACCTACCTCGACGTCGGCCAGGGCAACCGCGTCTTTGACTCTCTCTACGACAGCCCGCTGCCGCCGATCCGCGGCGCGAGCTGCTCCGCCTGGCAGGCGGCCGCGACGAAGCGGGCGGAATCGGCGCCGGCGGAAATCGTGCCGGGACTGCTCGTCCAGGCCCTTCGGCGAGGCGCTGTCGCGGTCTTCGCCGACGACCGTTCCGCCTGTGCCCTGGGCATTTTCGGTGACCACATGGGGGAGGGAGCGCTCGACGGACGGATCTTCCGGACCGCACACGCATCGCTCGCCCAGATGCGGAAGGCTCTGAGGCCGCGCGCTCCCGATGGTCTCGTCATCGCGATTGCTCGTCCGACTGGGGAGGACGACGAACCGCTGCCGATCGGGATCGCTGGGCCGGGGTTCAGCGGCGCCGCGGCGGGTGACCTCACCTCCGACACCACCCGTACCGACGGCTACGTGCTCTCGACTGACATCGCCCCGACGATCCTCGATCATTTCGGGATTCCGATCCCCGGCGAAGTCTCGGGCCAGGCGATCACCGCCGAGGGCGCGCCCGACCCGGCCGCGATCGAATCGCTCCGCGCCCGGATGGCGGTTGTCTCGCCGCGGCGCGGGCCGGTGATCGGGTTCAGCCTGCTTGCCTGGGTGATCGCCCTCCTCCTCGCGATCGTCCTCAGCCGCGCCGCCGCCGCCCGCACCGGCGTCCGCCTGCTCGCTCTTGCGGTCGTCTACCTGCCGCTCCTGCTTCTCCTCGGCGCCGCGCTCGAACCTGCGCAGACGCCTGAAATGCTGCTGGTCATGCTCGGCGCACCGCTGCTCGCCGCGCTCACCCTGGCGGCGCTGTGCGACTACCGGGCGCTTGCCGTCGCCGCCGGTCTCACCGTGCTCGCCTACGCAATCGACATGATCGCCGGCTCGCCGCTCACCGCGCTCTCGCTGCTCGGCCCCAACCCCGGCCTCGGCGTCCGCTTCTACGGGATCGGCAACGAGCTCGAGGCACTGCTCGCCGTCCTGATCGTCGGCGGCATCGGCGCTGCCCTCGCCGGCTTCGTCCCGCGCGCCAGCGCCCGCGCCGCTGCCGCATCGTTCCTTGGCTTCGGCCTGCTGGCGGCGCTCATCTTCGCCGCCGGGCGCTTCGGCGCCGACGTCGGCGCCGCGATCGTCTTCCCGGTCGGCGCCACGGTCGCCGCCGTCGCGGTCGCCGGCGGCCGCCGGCGCGCCGTTCTCCTGGTGATCGCGATCCCGCTGGCGATGGTTGCCTTGCTGGCGCTGATCGACCTCGTCTCCGGCGCCAACGCCCACCTCACCCGCTCGGTCCTCGACGCCAGCGGCCTGCACTCGCTCGGCGACGTCGCCCAGCGTCGCCTGCAGCTCTCGGTCGCCAGCTTCGGCCGCCCGGTCCTACTCGTCTTCCTGCCCCTGGTCGCGCTGCTCGGGGTGCTGGCGGTCTGGCGCCGCGACCTGCTCGCCGCCTGGCTCGACGGCCGGCCGGCGATGCGCGCGGCCCTCCTCGGCGCCGTCGTCGCCACCGTCGTCGGCACCCTTGCCAACGATTCCGGCGCCCTGCTGCTGGTGATCGGCTCCGCCTATCTGCTCGTCTTCGGCGCTTATGCCTGGGCCGAGGGGGGAACCGGGAGGGAAGCCGCAAAGAGGGCGAAATCGCGCTAACCGGCAGCTGAAGGCGGAGTACAGATATTCAGATGGACTGTTCCGGCCGATCAACTACCCTTAAGCCGCTGTGCGCATAGGGCTCGTCTCGCCATATTCCTGGTCGTATAGGGGAGGTGTGAACCGGCACGTCGAGGCGCTCGCCGAGGAGCTCATCGGCCGCGGCCACGATGTGGGTGTGCTCGCCCCCTTCGACCCTCCTGGCCGGCTCAGCCGCGCCCTCCATCGTGCTGCCCCGGAATCGCGCGAGATTCCGGACTACCTGGTGCCGCTCGGGCGCACGGTCGGGTTTGGCGCCAACGGCGCCGTCTCCAACCTCGCCCCGTTTCCGGCTGGCGGCTACGCCGCGCCGCGCCGCGCCGTCCGCGCCGGCGACTTCGACGTGATTCACGTCCACGAGCCGCTGGCGCCGCTGGTCGGATGGAACGCAACGCTTGGGACGGATTTCGAGACCCCGGTCGTCGGCACCTTCCACGCCTACTCGACCAAGCCGGTGCCGAACTACATCGCCAACGCGGTCGGCGCGCGCCGCCTCCTCAACCGACTCTCCGCCCGGGTCGCTGTCTCCGAGGCCGCCGCCTGGACCGGCCGCCGCTGGTTCGGCGGCGAGTACACGATCGTCCCCAACGGGGTCGACGTCGATGCCGCCCCGACCGGCCCGGCGCCGCCCGGAGACGAGTTGCGGATCCTCTTCGTCGGCCGGCCCGAGGAGCGCAAGGGCCTGCCGATCCTGCTCACCGCCTTCGGCGCCCTGGTCGAGCACGTCCCCTGCCGCCTTACCGTAATCGGCGCCAAGCGCGAGGACGTCGTCCGCTACCTCGCCGACCCCGAGCTGATGGCCTCGATCGACGTCCACGGCCGCGTCGCCGGCGACGCCCTCTGGAGCGAACTGCACCGCGCCGACGTCCTCTGCGCGCCCTCGCTCTCGGGCGAGAGCTTCGGCATGGTCCTGACCGAGGCCTTCGCCGCCGGCACCCCGGTGGTCGCCTCCGGCATCGCCGGCTACAGCGACGTCGTCACCGACGGTGTCGACGGCGTCCTGGTGCCGCCGGCCGACCCGCAACGCCTGGCCGAGGAGCTGCAGCGCCTCCACCACGAGCCCGAGCGGCTGGCCGCGATGGGCGTCGCCGCTCGCCACAGCGCCCAACGGTACGCCTGGCCGCGGGTTGCCGACAGGATCACCGACGTCTACGAGCGGGCGATCTCCTCGCCGGTTCCGCAGTCCAGCGGCGAGCGCGTCGCTCAGTGGGCGGGCCTGCGCCCGGCCGACGGCGGCCCCCGCCGCCCGGCCGAGAAGCTGCCCTCGCTCGACCCGGCGCCGGCCGTCGCCGGCAAGCGCGGGCGGCGGATCGCGCGGCGGGTGGGGCTCGGCGCCGCCGGCGTCCTCGGCGGCTTCCTCACCTACGAGGCGCTGAAGCGGATCGGCGTCAACGAAGTCGCCGAAAGCATCGTCCGCTCTGACCTCACCTGGGTCCTCATCGCCCTCGCCCTGATGGCGACCTCGCTCTTCTTCCGCGCTGCCTCCTGGTACTGGATCGCTCGCGCCGCCCTGCCGAACCGCCCGATCCGCCGCCGCGACGTCACCTCGGCGACGATGATCGGCGTGCTGATGTCGGCGACGCTCCCGGCCCGCCTCGGCGAGCCCGCTCGCGTGCTCGCCCTCTCGCGCCGCACCGGTCGCATGCGCGAGACCTTTCCGGTCCTGGTCGGGACGCTGGTCTCGCAGACGATGCTGAACATCGTCGCCCTGATCCT
>DASXFL010000004.1:0-1561 GCA_036489595.1 Solirubrobacterales bacterium | reverse complement strand
ATCCTCGGGCTGCCCTTCGACGAGGAGTACGGCGGCACCGGGACCGGCACGCTGATGCTGCAGATCGGGGTCGAGGAGATCGCCAAGGCGTGCGCCTCGAGCGCCCTGATCCTGATGATCCAGGAGCTCGGCACGCTGCCGCTGCAGCTCTTCGGCTCGGACGAGCAGAAAGAGCGCTTCCTGCCGAAGTGCGCGAGCGGCGAGTGGTCGCCCGCCTTCGCCCTCTCCGAGCCGGAGGCGGGCTCCGACCCGGCCTCGATGCGGACCACCGCCGTCCGCGACGGCGACGAATGGGTGATCAACGGCCAGAAGTGCTGGATCACCAACGCCGGCGTCGCCGACTTCTACGTCGTCTTCGCCACCACCGACCGCGAGAACCGGCGGATCAGCGCCTTCGTCGTCGAGAAAGAGCGCGAGGGCTTCGACCCCGGCCAGCTCGAGCACAAGCTCGGGATCAAGGGCTCGCCGACCGGCTCGCCGTCCTTCACCGACGTCCGCGTCCCGGAGGAGAACCTGATCGGCGAGGCCGGCAAGGGCCTCTCGGTGGCGCTGGGGACGCTGGAGCGGACCCGGCTCGGGGCC
Organism: Solirubrobacterales bacterium; assembly: GCA_036489595.1. GTDB lineage: Bacteria > Actinomycetota > Thermoleophilia > Solirubrobacterales > 70-9 > VAYN01. Next base: position 979 of record DASXFL010000004.1, on the reverse strand, counting down.
GCCGCCCAAGCGGTCGGCATCGCCCAGGGCGCTACGAACTTCGCCAACGACTACGCGAAAGAGCGGATCGCGTTCGGCAAGCCGATCAACAACCTGCAGGGGATCCAGTTCAAGCTCGCCGACATGGAGGCCGGCACCGCCGCCGCCCGTGAGCTCCTCTACAAAGCCTGCTCGATGGCCGACCGGCCGCGGCGCCCTGCCGACCTCGGCAAATGGACCTCGATGGCGAAGCTGATCGCCTCCGACAACGCGATGAAGGTGACGGTCGAGGCGATCCAGGTGCTCGGCGGCTACGGCTACGTCAACGAGTACCCGGTCGAGCGGATGATGCGCGACGCGAAGATCACCCAGATCTACGAGGGGACGAACGAGATCCAGCGGGTGGTCATCTCGCGGGCGATGGCGGGCTGACCCGGCCGACAGCGCGTAGGCTGGTCCGCACGATGGGGCCACTGCAGGGGGTGAGGGTGGTGGAGATGGCCGGGATCGGCCCGATCTCCTTTGCCGGGATGATGCTCGCCGACCTCGGCGCCGAGGTGACACGGATCGAGCGGCCTGCCGGAGCCGGCGCCGTCTGGGGCACCTCGCCGGTCCTCGACCGGGGGCGGATCCACCGCGAGGTCGACCTGAAAACGCCGGCGGGGGTCGAGGAGGTACTCGACCTGGTCGGCGCGGTGGAGGTCCTGATCGAGGGCTTCCGCCCGGGCGTGATGGAGCGGCTCGGGCTCGGCCCCGAGGAGTGCCTGGGCCGCAACCCGGCGCTGGTCTACGGCCGGATGACCGGCTGGGGACAGTCCGGCCGCTACGCCCACACCGCCGGCCACGACATCACCTACCTGGCGATCTCCGGCGCGCTCCACATGATCGGCGAGGACGGCGGCAAGCCGGTGCCCCCGGTCAACTTGCTCGGCGACTTCGGCGCCGGCGGCGCCTATCTCGCCTTCGGTGTGGTCAGCGCGCTGCTGCACGCGCGCGCGAG
>DASXFL010000153.1:0-14574 GCA_036489595.1 Solirubrobacterales bacterium | reverse complement strand
TGATGCCCGAGCGCGAGCTCGCCGAGCAGCTCGGGGTCAGCCGCACCTCGGTGCGGCAGGCGCTGACCGCGCTGCGGGTCGTCGGCATGGTCGACGTCCGGCCCGGCGACGGCGTCTACCTGCTGAGCACCGAGGACATCGTCCCCAGCCTCGCGCTCGAGGTGCTGGAAAGCGAGTCCGAGTACCCGATGATCTGGGAGGTGCGGGAGGCGGTCGAGACGCAGGCGGCGCGGCTCGCCGCCAAGCGCCGGACCCAGGACGACCTCGACACGATGAAGGCGGCTCTGGAGGCGATGGCCGAGTCGGTGTCCGGCGGCGGCGAAGGCATCCTCGGCGACCGCCACTTCCACCAGGCGATCCTCGGGGCCGCCCACAACCCGATGCTGCAGCGGCTGTTCGAGCAGCTCGCCGACGCGATCGACAAGACTTCGCAGAGCTCGCTCGGCCTCAAGGGGCAACCGCCGATCTCGCTCGAGGCCCACACCGGCATCTACGAGGCGATCGCCGCCGGCGAGGAGGAGCTGGCCGGCGAGCGGATGCGCAACCACATGGCGACCTCGGCCAGCACCGTGCTCGCCGCGCGCCGCGCCGAGAGTACGGGGCCTGGGTAGCCGCCCGGCCCTTCCGGACGCAGTTGTCCCCGGTATGCGGGGACAACTGCGTGCGTGCCGGGGGCGTGGGTCAGGCGGGCCCGGTCATGGGATCGATCACCTGGTGACGGTGCTGGTCTCGCCGACCGCGGTCAACCCCATGAACTCGCCGGCGTCAGCGAGCGTCTCGCCGAGCGCGTCGACGACCTCGTCGAGCTCGGCCGCGGTGCAGTTGAGCGGCGGCGCAACTTGGACGACCGAGTCGCCGCGGTCGTCGGCGCGCGCGATCAGGCCCGCCTCGAGCAGCCGCTCCGGCATGAACCCGCGCAGCAGGCGCTCGCGCTCGGCGGCGTCGAAGCGGGAGTTGCCGGCGTCCTTGACCAGCTCGGCGGCCCAGAAGAAGCCGGCGCCGCGGACGTCGCCGACGATCGGCAGCTCCAGCAGCCCCTCCATCCGCTCGCGCAGGTGGCCTTCCAGCTGCAACACGTTGGCGAGGATTTCGTGCTCCTCGAACAGCTCCAGGTTGCGCAGGGCGATCGCCGCCGAGACCGGGTGGCCGCCGAAGGTGATGCCGTGCAGCAGCGTCTCGTTCTCGCGGTAGAGGGGCTCGGCGATCCGGCTCGAGAGCAGGGTCGCGCCCATCGGCGCGTAGGCCGAGGTGAGGCCCTTGGCGATCGTGATCACGTCGGGACGGGCGTCGTAGCGCTCGCTGCCGAACCAGCTGCCGAGCCTGCCCATCCCGGTGATCACCTCGTCGGCGACGAGGACGGCCCCGTAGCGGTCGGCGATCTCTCGCAGGCCCTGCCAGTAGCCGGCGGGCGGGGTTAGGCAGCCGCCGGCGTTCTGGACCGGCTCGGCGATGATCATCGCCACCGTCTCTGGTCCCTCGAAGCGGATCGCCGCGTCGATCTCGTAGAGGAGGTTGGCGCACTGCTCCTCCTCCGGGCACTCGTCGCGGAAGCGGTTGGTGTTGGAGACGTGCCTGGTCTGGACTGGAGCCGGGCCGAACGGCTGCTTGAACTTCTCGACCCCGGTGAAGGAGAGCGCCCCGAGGGTGACGCCGTGGTAGGCGACGTCGCGGGCGATCGCCTTCGTCCGCTGCGGCTCGCCGTTGGCGAGATGGAACTGGCGGACCAGCTTCCAGGCGGTCTCGACCGCCTCCGAGCCGCCGCAGGTGAAGAAGACGCGGGCGTCGTCGAGCGGGGCGCGGCGAGCCAGCTCGGAGGCGAGCTCGATCGCCGGCGGATGCGCCGTCGCCCAGTTGGTGTTGAACGGCAGCAGGTTGATCTGCCGGCTTGCCACCGCGGCGAACTCGGGCCCGAACGAGTAGCCGAGCTGGCTGCAGAAGAGGCTCGAGAGGCCGTCGATGTAGCGCCGGCCCTCGCGGTCGAAGACGTAGGGGCCTTCGCCGCGCTCCAGCACCAGCAACCGGGATCCGGAGAGGAAGGCACCGTTCCGGGAGAAGTGCAGCAGCAGGTTCTGGGCGGGGCCCGCGCCGGTATCTCCTGTTGCCATTCGCTCGTCACCACCTTCCCGCGCCGGGACTCGCTCGCGTCGTCGCCTTTCCGCGATTCTCGGAGCGACGAGTGGGCAGTTCCAGGGCACAAAACGACCGGAACCCGCCAGTTTTTTTGCCAAAGTGTCAAAATACGAGTGTGACCGCCATCACGCAACCGCCGCCCGCCGACACCCCTGAGAACGAGATCGAAGGCGGCGTCACCGTCCGCGCCGTCCTCGAGATGCCGGCGATCCGCCGCGGCGCCCCCGAGGTGCTCGCCGGCGGCGAGAGCCTCGACCGCCGGATCCGCTGGGTCCACGCCGGCGAGGTGCCGAACATGGCGACCCTGCTGAAGGGGTCGGAGCTGCTGCTGACGACGGGGATGGGCGTGACCTCGAGCCCGGCCCAGCAGCGGCGGTTCATCGCCGAACTTTCGGAGCGCGGAGTCGTCGGCGTCGTGATCGAGCTCGGGGCGGCGATGAAATCGATCCCGAAAGCGCTGATCGAAGCCGCCCGCAAGCACCGGCTGCCGCTGGTCGCCCTACACCGGCCGATCCGCTTCGTCGAGGTGACCGAGCGGGTCCACCGCGAGATCTTCGACCAGGGCGGCGCCCTGCTCCGCTACGGCGAGGAGCTGCACCAGCGCTTCATCTCCCTTCTGCTCAGCGGCGCCACGGTGCCCGAGCTGCTGAGCTCGCTGGCCCAGATCGCCAACAACCCGGTCGTCCTCGAGCACGCCGACCAGGGGCCGGTCTACCTGGCGCCGAACGAGAACGACGAACAGACCGTGCTCGGCGCCTGGCACTCGGTCGCCTTCGGCGGGCCGGAGGCGGTGCCGAGCTTCGTCGTCGAGGTGCCCGAAGAGGGCGGCCGGGCCTGGGGTCGCCTGGTGCTGCTCGGGATCGACGCCACCCTGCGCGAGCACCACCGGGTCGCCGCCGAGCGCGCGGTCGGGCTGATCGCCGTCTCGCTGCTGCGGGACCGCGGAGAATACGAGCTGACCAACCGCGAGCGCAGCGACTTCCTCGCCCGCCTGCAGACCGAGCCCGGCGAGCCGGACGAGATCGAGCGCCGCGCCCACGAGCTCGGGTTCGAGGCGAGGCGGCGGGTGCTGCTGCCGCTGGCGATCCGGATCGGCCCCGAAACCGCGCTGCCGACGGGCGGGGGCGGCGACTGGGAGCGGATCGGCCAGGACCTGCGCCACGACCTCGCCTCGCGCCACCTCCCGGCGCTGGTCGGGAGCCGCGACAAGGGCCGCGAACTGCTGCTCGTGATCGGCCTCCGCAGCGAGTCCGAACGCCCGCGCGCCGCCGACCTGGCGGCCGAGCTGGCGGCCGCTTCGGCCTCCTCGCGGACCCTCGGCAACCCGCGGCCGCCGACCGTCTGCGTCGCCGCCGCGACCAGCTCCTGGGCCGACGTCGGCGCCGGCCTCGCCGCCGCCCAGGCTGGACTCCCGGCCGCCTACCACGGGCCGGGGCGGCGCTGGCACGACGCCGCCAACCCCGACCTCGACCGGCTGCTCTGGTCGCTGCGCGAGAACGCCGAGCTGCGCCGCTTCGTCGAGCTGCGGCTGGGGCCGCTGCTGAGCAGCGATAAGCCCCGCGACCGGCAGCTCCGCGACACCCTGGTCGAGTACTGCAACCACGCCGGCCGCAAGACCGAGACGGCGCAGGCGCTGGGAATCGAGCGGCAGTCGCTCTACTACCGCCTCGGCCGGGTCGAAGCGAGGCTCGGCGTCGACCTCTCCGACGGCGAGACGCTGCTGACGATCTACCTCGCCCTCTGGGCCCAGCGCTACCTCTCGTGGCTCCCCGGCGACGTCGGCTCAGCTTCGCGATCACGTGCCTGAACGGCAGCTGCACGTTGATCGATACGCAGCCGAATTCGAGCTGGCGGGCGGTGTCGAGGGCGCGGCCAGACGGGTTGCCGAGGATCATCACCTCGTCCATCAGGTCGCTTGCCGTCAGCCCTCCGTCTCGGCTGCGGGACGTGCGGGCACCTGCCGCGCGCTCAGGAACTCGGCGATCCGCTCGCTCAGCGGGCCGGGGGCTTCGAGGATCGAGAAGTGCCCGCCCTCGATCTCCTCGTAGGTGGCGGCCGCGATCAGCGCCGCCGATTCCCGCACCGCGGCGGGCGGCGCGATCCAGTCCTTGGCTCCGGCCAGGACCAGCGTCGGCGCCTCGACCCGCGGCAGGAAGCTCTCCGGCTCGACCGTCAGGTTGAGCGCGCACTGGCGGCCGAAGCCGGGGGCGATCGGGAAGGTCGCGGCGTGCTTCAAGCCGGCGACCGGCATCTGATCGACGAAGCCCGGACCGAACCCGGTCAGCATCCAGAGCCGGGCGAAGAGGCCCGGGTCGGTCTCCTGCAGCTCACGCCAGAGGTCGAACTGGAGGTGGGCGCGGGCGCGGTCGCCGCGGACCGGGCCGGCGACGAGGACCAGCGCGTCGACCCGGTTCGGCTGCTCGGCGGCGAGCTTCGCCGCCACCGCCGCCCCCAGCGAGAAGCCGGCCAACGAGAAGCTGGTGAGGCCGGCGGCCTCGGCGGCGGCGCCGACCGCCGCGGCGACCTCGCTGAGCTCGAGCTCGGCGCCGCCGTCGACCGTCCCGCCCGAGCCAGGCAGGTCCGGCATCACCACCGTGAAGCGCTCGGCCAGCCGCGGTGCGACTTCGAGCCAGGTGGTGGCGGCGTCGCCGCCGGTCCCGTGGACGAGGACCAGGCCGGGGCCCTCGCCGCTGACGGCGAAGGCGACCTCGGCGTCGCCGGATCGGACGGTCGGCATCGTTCCCGTCCTAGATCAGCGGGGCCATCGCGGTCTGGCCGCCGTCGACGAAGATCGTCGCCCCGTCGAGGTACTCGGGAGCGTCGAGGATCAGGTACTCGATCACGTTGCCGAGCTCGTCGGCCTCGCCGACCCGAGCGAGGATGTTGAGCTGCTTCAGCGACTCCGGCGACGCGTTCTCGACGAAGTCGCCGACCATGTCGGTCGCCACCCAGCCCGGGGCGACGGCGTTGACGAGGATGTTGTGCTTGGCGAGGTCGACTGCCATCGAGCGGGCCAGCGAGGCGACGCCGGCCTTGGCGGCGCTGTAGTGGGCTGCTTCGGGCTCGGAGACCGGCGAGTTGATCGAGGAGATGAGGACGAAGCGACCGCCGCCGCTCTCCGCCATCACCTTGGCGGCGGCGACGCAGGGGTAGACCATCGCGTCGAGGGTCGGGGCGATCGTCTGCCGCCAGGACTTCTCGTCCATCGCCAGGAAGTCGGTCGGCTCGTAGGTCCCGGCGCAGTTGACGCAGAAGTCGAGGCCGCCGAGCGCCTCGACGGTGTCGGCGACGATCCGCTTGGCGTCGGCTTCGACCGAGCTGTCGCCGGCCGAGTAGGCGACCTGCACCCCCTCGACCTCCGCGGTCAGCTTCTCCTGCGCTTGCTTCAGCTTCCCCTCGCGCCGGCCGGACAGCATCACCGCCACGCCCCGGCGCGCGAGGCGCTCGGCGGACGCGTAGCCGATCCCGGTACCGCCGCCAACAACCAGTGCAACTCTCGACATTCTGATTCGCCTTTCGTTCAGTTACGTGACGGTTCCAGCGCCCCCAGCGCATCCAACATCTGCCTCACCGTGGCGCACGGATGCGCGCCGAGATCCTCGATCCGGTCGCTGACGTCGACCGACTTGACCGAGCCGAGGTCCTGGATCAGGCGCCCGCCGACGAAGACCTCGGTCAGCAGCGCCCGCTCGCGCAACTGCTCCATCAGCCCCTTGGCGACGCTCAGCGCCGAGCCGTTGTAGGTGCTGAGGCCGATCGCGTCGGCGGCGGTCTCGGCGGCAGCGGCCGCGATCAGGTCGTTGTCGACGCTGGTCCCGAGGTCGACCACCTCGGCCCCGAAGTGGCGCAGGATCGAGACGACGACGTCGAGCCCGTACTCGTGGACGTCGGAGGAGGCGGCGACCACCTTGACGCCGGCGAGGTCGAAGTCGCTCTCGGCGAGGATCTCCTCGAGCACCGCCCGCCGCGTCGCGGTCGCCCGCGAGAGGGTGTTGGTGGCGACCACCGGGGCGCGGCCGCGCGGGTACTCGGGGTCGGCCGGGCCCGCGCCCCACAGCTGCTCGATCCGCTCGGCGCCGAGCCGCCGGGTCGAGACCAGGAGCTGCAGCGGGTCGTCAATGTCGATGCCGAGGCCCGCCAGGCCCTCGAGCATGTTGGCGTAGACCTGCCTGCCCCCGGCGATGATCCGGTCGCGGATCGCGTAGACCGGCCGCCAGTCGATCATCGGCAGAGCGCGCCGCGCCTGCCGCTCGGCCTCGTTGCCGAGCTCGAGCGACTGGATGATGTCCTCGACGGTCGGGATCCGGATCGGCTCGGTGGTCGGGGTCGGGTGGACCGCGGCCCCGGTCGGGTGGGCGAGCTGGTTGGCGATCGTGAAGAAGATGTCGGTGGTCGTCGTCGCCGCGTGGCGGTCGAGCGAGAACGAGGGATCGAGCGAGTTGGTGTCGCCGTGGACCAGCGAGGGCGGCACCCGGGAGCTGTTGATCGCGTCGAGCGCCTGTCCAAAGGCGGCCTTGAGGGCCGGATCGGCGAAGGTCGAGCCGAAGCTCGGCGAGTAGGCGGCGCCGATCAGCTCCTCGGCGATCCGGCGGTGCAGCAGGCACCAGGCGAGCGAGGTCGCGCAGTCGTGGAAGGAGCCGCAGTAGCCGTCGTCGATGTAGGAGTCGAGCACCACGCCGGCGCCCTTCTGGGCGGCGATCACGGCGATTGCCTTGACCGTGTTCGCCATTTCCTCGACGTCGGAGCTCCAGCCGGGGTAGCCGTAGGACTGCTGGGCGATGTTGCCGACGTAGGCGATCCCGGCTTCGATCGCCGCGCAGGCGTTGAAGACCGAGGCGGGGCTGCCGACCGCATGGTCGTTGTAGATCCCCTGCAGCTCGGTTTCGGTCGCCACCCCCGCCCAGTCCTCGGGGGTCCAGAACATGATCCCGGTCTCCTCGACCGCGCCCGGCCGGTCCTCCGGCATCAGGCCCATGCGGCGGTCCGAGGTGAGCGAGACGCGGTCGACCCGGAGGTTGCGGCGCTGGCATTCTTCCCAGACCTCGCCGAGGGCGTCGCGGGTCTCGGGCCAAGCCTTGAGGCCGAGGTTGATATAGTAGGTGATCGTCCCGTCCTCGCGGCAGCGTTCCTTGTAGAAGCGCTCCGAGACGACGCCGTGGCGCTTGTCGTAGCGGGTCTGCGCCGGCACCAGCCGGCTGCCGATCTCGCGCCCCTCGCGGATCAGCTCGGCGCTGTCCGGCAGGTCCACCGGCAGCAGCTCTGCGGAGGCGGGCGAACTCAACCCGACCCCTCCAGCGCCGTGCGGACCAGGCCGGCGGCGGCCTCCGGGTGCTCGGCGGCGAGCAGCCCGACCGCCCAGAGGAGGTAGTGGCGGTCGAGGCGGACCGGCAGCCTGGGCGGCACCAGGCCGCCGCGCTCGCGGACCCGCGCCAGCGCACCTTCGACGATCGAGGCGGCGCCCTCGGCGGCGGCGAAGATGCCGCCGGTGGCGATCGCGCAGGTCGCCTCGCGGAGGTCGCGGCCGTCCTTCCTGAAGGTCGTGCCTTCGCTGGTGACGACGGTGCGGAGGCGGCCGGCATGGCGGAAGACCGCGATTTCGGTGGCGATCCCGGCCAGCCTGCGGTCGACCTGCCGCTCCTGCTCCTCGGCGGGGACGAAGGCGCGGTTGGCGGCGCGCCGCGCGGCCGGCGCCGCCAGCGGCCGGATCTCCGCGTCCGGGTGGCCGGCCAGCAGCGCCGCCTCGAGGATCGCCGGCGCGTTCTCGCGCAGGCCGAGGTCGCCCTCGACCGTGCGAGTGAGGCGGGCGTCGCCGAGGCCGGTGTTGACGTAAGCGCCCCCGCTCGCCTCGACCGGCAGCGCCGAGTGAACGTCGGTGGTGGCGCCGCCGACGTCGACCACCACCGGCCGCAGAGTCTCCTCGGAGAGCGCCGCATCGGCAATCGCCTCGGTCGCCGCCAGCACCGCCGCCGGGGTCGGCATCCGGATCGACTGCGAGACCTCGGAGGCCGAGGCGAAGCGCCCGTGGCCGATCACGTGGTCGATGAAGAGGGCGCGGATCTCCGCCTGCGCGCCCTCGGCGCTGAGCTCACCGATCCGCGGCATCACGTTCCCGACGCAGCGCACCTCGCGGTCGTTCCCCAGCGCTTCCAGCACGGCGCTGCATGCGGTGCGGTTGCCGGCGACGACCACCGGCAGCCCCGGCGCCAGCGCCTTCAGCGCTTCGGCGTGGCCGACGATCCCGGCTTCGTCGCCGCCGTCGGTGCCACCGGTGAGCAGGGCGATGTCGGCCTGCGCAGCGGCGAAGCTCTCACTGCTCTCGCGCCCGCTCTCGCCGGCGCCGTAGCTGGCGACGATGCGGGCGCCGGCGGTGGCGCTGGTCCGCAGCCCCGCCGCCAGGGTCAGCGCCGGCTCGAGCCCGAGGACGGCGACCCGGAGGCCGCCACCGGCGCTCGAGGAGAGGATCAACTCCGCTTCCTCAGCCCGGCCGCCAACCGCCGCCGCCAGTCGTTCGCGGGCCGCGTCGACGCCGGCCGAGAGGTTCTCGCGCGAGGTCGGAGCCCGCACCGAGCCGAGCAGCTCGCCCTCCTCCGTCACCAAGATCATCTTCGTGAAGGTGCTTCCGATGTCCCCGACGACCAGCATCGTCCCGGCCCCGCTAGGCCGGATCGAGGATCGCCACCACCGCTCCGACCTTCACCACCGTTCCCGCCTCGGCCCGCAGCTCCTTGACGACGCCGCCGCCGGGCGCCTCCAGCTGGGCGTCGACCTTGTCAGTCTCGATGTCGGCAAGCGGCTGGCCCTCCTCGACCGAGTCGCCCTCGGCGACGTGCCACTCGGTCAGCGTCGCCTCCTGCATCGTCACCCCGAATTTGGGGACGGTCACCTCCATCAGGCCCTCCCGTTCCCGGCGACGGTCGCCGTCACCGCCTCGCGGATCTGGTCCTGGCGCAAGGTGACCGCTTCCTCGAGCACCGGGCTGAAGGGGATTGGGACGTCCTCCCAGGTGACCCGGCGGGGCCGGCTCTTGAGGTCCGGCCAGTTGCTCTCGGTGACCCGGGCGACGATCTCGCCGGCGGCGCCGCAGGTGCGGCGGGCGGGGTCGACGACGACCAGGCGCCCGGTGCGGGCGACCGACTCGGTTACCGCGTCCCAGTCGAACGGGGTCAGGGTGCGGGGGTCGATCACCTCGGCAGAGACCCCGTCGGCCTCGAGCTCGGCGGCGACCTCGAGGGCGGCGCCGACGGCAGAGGCTATGGCGACGATGGTGACGTCGTCGCCGCTGCGCTTGACCTCGGCCTTGCCGATCAGCAGCGGCTCGATCTCCGCCGGCACCGGGCCCTTGGAGCCCGCCAGCATCAGGTCGAGCAGGAAGACGACCGGGTTCGGGTCGCGGACGCTCGCGATCAGGAGGCCGGCGGCGTCGCCGGGGCTGCTGGGGAAGACGACCTTGATCCCGGAGAGGTGCATCAGCAGCGAGTGCGGGTTCTCGGAGTGCTGCGCGGCCGCCGAGCCCGAGGGGCCGGTGCCGGCGAAGTAGACCAGCGGCAGGTCGACCTGGCCGCCCGACATGTAGCGCAGGCGCGCGGCCTGGTTGGCGACCTGGTCGAGGGCGACGTAGAAGAAGCTCGAGAACATCAGGTCCATCACCGGCCGCAGGCCGGTGGCCGCGGCGCCGACGCAGGAGCCGACCACGGTGGCCTCGGAGATCGGCGAGTTGCGAACCCGGTTCGTCCCGAACTCGTCGACCAACCCTTTGGTGCACCCGATCGTACTCAGCTCGACGTCCTCGCCGAGCACGATCACCGACTCGTCCTCGGCCATCGCGGCCTTCAACGCGCCCGCGATCGCGGTCGTCATATAGGTGTCCTTGACGAGGGTCTCGGTCATCGTCTTACTCCGTCTCCGCGTAGAGGTCGTCGAGAGCGCTGGCCGCCGCCGGCATCGGGCTCTCCTCGGCGAAGCGGTAGGCCTCCTCGATCAGCTGCTCTTCGCGCTCCTGGATCTCGTCGAACTGCTCCGGCGCGGCGCCGTCGTCGACCAGCCGGTTGCGGAAGAGGACGAGCGGGTCGCGGGCGATCCAGTCGTCGATCTCGTCCTGCGGCCGGTAGGGCCCGGAGAAGACCTCCTCGCCCTCGTTGTGGCCGTGGTGGCGGTAGGTCTCGGCCTCGATCAGCGACGGCCCCTCCCCCGCCCGCGCCCGGGCGACCGCGGTCGCGGCCGCCTCGCGGACGGCGAGCACGTCGTTGCCGTCGACCTGGACCCCGGGGATGCCGAAGGCCTGCGAGCGGTCGGCGATCCGCCCGGCGGTGATGTCCTCGGTCCGCATCCACTCGGTGTAGTGGTTGTTCTCGCAGAGGAAGATCACCGGTAGGCTCCAGATCGCGCTCAAGTTCAGGGCCTCGTGGAGGACGCCCTGGTTCGAGGCGCCGTCGCCGAAGAAGCAGACGGTGACGCGGTCGCGGCCGAGCACCCGGTCGGCGAGGCCGCTGCCGGTGGCGATCGGCAGGCCGCCGCCGACGATCCCGTTGGCGCCGAGGATCCCGAGCGAGTAGTCGACGATGTGCATCGAGCCGCCCTTGCCCTTGCAGTAGCCGGTCTCGCGCCCGAGCAGCTCGGCCATCATCAGCTTCGGGTCGGCTCCCTTCGCCAGCAGGTGGCCGTGGCCGCGGTGGGTGCTGGTGATCTTGTCGGCGTCGTCGAGGACCGAGCAGGCGCCGACCCCAACCGCCTCCTCGCCGATGTAGAGGTGGACGAACCCGGGCAGGTTGCCGCGCTTGAACAGGGCCTGGACTTTGCGCTCGAAGGCGCGGATGCGCGCCATCCGGGCGAACAGCCCGATCAGGTCGACCTCTTGCCGCTGACGCTCCGCAGTTGCCATCAAGTCACCTTTCCCGGCTCGCTTCGGCTGCACTCACCATCAATCCATCACCATGCCGCCGCTGATGTTCAGGGCCTCGCCGGTGGTCTGGCCGGCCGCTTTCGAGGAGAGGAAGAGGATCGCATCGGCGACGTCCTCGACCTCCTGGAAGCGGCCCAGCGGCATCGCCGCCATCCAGCCGGCTTTGATCTCGTCGCGGTCCTCGCCGGTGATCGCCGAGACCGCGTCGTACTCCTCCTCCTGCAGCTCGGTGTTGATGAAGCCGGGGCAGACGCAGTTGACCCGCACCGTCGGGGCCGCCTCCAGCGCCGCCGTCTGGGTGAGGCTGATCACCCCCGCCTTCGAGGCGCAATAGGGGGCGATGTACTGGTTGCCCCGCTTGCCGGCCTGCGAGGAGATGTTGACGATCGAGCCGGCCCCCTGCTCGAGCATCGGCGGCAGCGCCGCCCGCATGAAGTTGAAGACGCCGGTCAGGTTGACGGCGATGACCCGCTGCCAGTCCTCGTCGGAGGTCTCGAGCAACGGCGCGATCGTGACGATGCCGGCGTTGTTGACCAGGTGGTCGACTGAGCCGAAGCGGTCCTTGGCCTCGGCGATCACCCGGGCGGCGTCGTCGGGCCGGGTGACGTCGGCGCGGAGCGCGACCACGTTGCCGCCGGTCTCGCCGGCGAGCTCGCCAGCGGTCTGCTCGACGCCCTCGCTGACGTCGCAGATGACGACGTCGACGCCGGCTCGCGCGAAGGCCCGGGAGATCCCTCGGCCGAGGCCGCGGGCAGCTCCGGTGACGACCGCGGTCTGTCCTCGGAGCTGTTCGACATGCGCTGCGCTCATTGCCACCAACGTCGCTTACCGTTCGACAGAGCGAACGAAATGCGGCCTTTTCTCCCGTGCTGCACCACTTTGGCGAACGGTATCAGGATGCCTCCTGAAGTCAATGGGAGCGCCCGTTCGCCCCCTGGGCGTCGATCCAGACGCACTCCGCGGGCTCCTCGGCGGGGTTCTGCGCCTCGCAGGCGAGCGAGCTGGGGCACCAGATCGAGTCGCCCGACTCGAGCAGGAAGTCGTCCTCGGCGATCGAGACCTCGAGCCGGCCACGGAGGACGACTCCCCAGAGCTCGCCGTCGTGCCCGACCGCGCTGCGGCTCGACGCTCCGCTCTCATAGACCTGCTTCGCCTCCGCCCCGCGGATGACGCGGGGGGCGCGACCCGGCTCCGCTGCCCCGAGGCGCTCGCTCGAGGTGCCGAGCGCCGCCGCCAGCTTCTCCAGCGCGGGTCCGTCGGGGCGCACCCGGCCCGTCTCCGCGGCGACGATCGCCGAGGGCGAGAGGCCGCTGAGATCGGCGAGCCGTTTGACGCTGTAGCCGCGCGCCATCCGGGTCTCGAAGAGCAGCGAGCCGACGTCTCCCCCAACGTTCGTCATCGTTAATTTCGTACGTTATCAGTCTAAAGAGGGTCAGATGTCGCGTTTTCTCGGACAATTGTCACTTTTGTGATCAAAGTGGACCGGTAGATCGAACGCTTAGCTTCCGTGCACCCAGAGGATCTCGCCCGCCTCGCGCGAGAAGTTCTCGATCCGCTGGGCGACATCTGCGTGATGCCAGATCGCGTCCCCGGGACCGAGGAACTGGAACTCGTCCCCGGCCCAGACTTTGAGCCGCCCGCTCAAGATCATTCCCCAGGTCTCGCCCGGCTCGGCCAACGGCGGCAGGTCGAGCACCGCCTCGGGGTCGAGCCGGGCGACCCACGCCTCGAGCGCGTGCGCCGACTCGGGCGTGACCCGATCGACCTCGACGCCGACCGGCCAGCGGCCGTCGCCACGCTCGGCATCCGACTGCGAAGCGGGCTCAACGCGGCCGCGCTCGCCGGCGCGAACGACTCGCGGCCCCCCGCGGTGGGCCGCGGCGACGAAGTAGGTGGGGCTCGTGCCCAGGGCCTCGGAGAGGCGCCGGAGCGTCGCGATCGAGGGCTCCACCTTCCCCCGCTCGGCGTTGCTGATCAACGAGGGCGAGAGATCGGCCAGCTCCGCCAGAGCCCGGATGCTGTACCCGTGCTCCATCCGCAGGTGGGCGATCCGGGCGCCGATCGAGGTCCGCACCTCGTCGATCGGCGCGACCGTGCCGTTGTCGTCGGCGGGCTCGGTCCGGTTGCTTGCGCGTGCCACTTCTACACCTCCGAACGCGGGGCCCGCTCCAGGCCGATGCCCGGAGCGGGCCCCGCGTGCACCGATCAGCTGCCGATGCCCAGTTTGAATTCGTTCCAGACCTGGAGTCGCTTTTCGAGATTCTCGACCGGCTGGAAGAACTTCATGTTTTCGAAGAACGGCTTCCCGGCTTTGGTCGCCGGGATCAGCGTCTCTTCGAGTGCTTCTTTGCTCAGGCCCATTTCTTCTGCTTCTTTGGACGTGGCCTGTCCGTAGTTGAGCGTGCCCGAGTTCGCCGTTTCGCCGATGAACCGCGCCTGCCACGGGATCGACTCGGTGAAATTGATGAACTGGTACACGGCGTTGGCCTTCTTGCCGCCCGCTTTGGTGACAGCGAGGTTGTCGGTCCAGGCCGGCACCCCGTTTTCGACCAGGTGGTTGACATCCAGTTCTTTGCCTTCCTTCTTCAGGGTGGAGGCGATGCTGATGATGTTCAGGTAGGCCACGTCAGCTTCGCCTGACGCCAGCGCGGCGGTCTGGTCGTCGAAGCCGGTGGTCAGGCGTTTCACCTGCGGACGCAGTTCGAACAGTTTCTTTTCGAATTCTTCGAATTCCTGTTCGTCCAGGTTGTAGGGGTTCTTGAAGCCGAGGGCCAGCGGCACCATCGGCTCGACCGAGGTCGGGTCGTCGAAGATCGTGACCTTGCCCTTCAGCGCCGGATCCCAGAGGACGTTCCAGTTGTCGAGTTCGCCCTTCGAGTTCTCGTACTTCTTCAGGTTCAGGCCTTTGACCTTTTCCGGCACCCAGGCCAGCGGCTGATCGCCCCAGTTGTAGAGGACGCCGTAGAGCTGGTTTTCGACCGTGGTCGCTTCCTGCCAGTTGAAGCCGAGTTTGAGGTGCTTGAGCGCCGTGACTTTCGCTTCGTCGATCGGTTCGAGCAGGCCGGATTCGACGTACTGCGGAAACCATCCCGCGGTCGCCAGGACGATGTCGTACTGTTCCGGGCTGGCCTTGACCTTGGAGAACATTTCGGCCGGCGAGCCGACGTTGATCGCGTTGACCTTGATCCCGCTTTCCTGTTCGAATTCGGACAGCCACGGTTGTTCGTCGTAGCCCTCCCAGGTGAGCACGTTGAGGGTTTCGCCGGCGGCCGAGCCCGCTTCTTCTTCTCCGCCTCCCGAGCTCGCTTCTTCGGCGCTGGCTTCTTCGGCGCCCGAGGACGAGCTGCTCGAGCTCGATCCTCCACCTCCGCAGCCGGCGACCAGCATGGCGACACCCGCAAGCAGGGCGCAGACGAGCACGCCAAGCTTCACTCTCCTCATGTCTGTTCCTTTCGGTTATCGCCGTCAGCCTCACCACGGCTATGGAGCGTGCCGGCTTGGATTCGCTCAAGTGCTTGATCGAATGAATAGAGGCGGTTCATGTC
>DASXFL010000088.1:0-14132 GCA_036489595.1 Solirubrobacterales bacterium | reverse complement strand
TTCGCCACCAACGCCTTCACCAACAACTCCTCCTCGATCCTGCAGCAGAAGTTCCTCGGCGCGATCCACGACCAGCTCTCCTCGCCGGCCTCGCCGCTGGAGCTGCTCCTCGCCTTCTCGCTCGGCGGCTTCGTCCGCGGGCTGATCGTCGCCACCCTCACCTTCACCGTCGCCGTGATCCTCACCCCGCTCCCGGTCGAGCACGTGCTGGTGCTGATCCCCGCGCTGTTCCTGGTCGGCTTCTTCTTCTCCCAGCTCGGGGTGCTGATCGGCGTACGCGCCGAGCAGTTCGACGACGTCGCCTTCGCCCAGACCTTCATCTTGACGCCGCTGATGTTTCTCGGCGGGGTCTTCTACTCGGCCTCGTTGCTGCCGCAGCCGTTCGAGACGCTGACCAAGTTCAACCCGATCTATTACATGATCAGCCTGGTTCGCTACGGCTTCGTCGGCTTTACCGAAATCAGCATCCCGCTTGCGCTCGCCGCCTTGACCGGCGCGACCGGGGCGCTCTTCCTCTTCAACCTGCGCCTGTTCAGCCGCGGCTACAAGCTGCGGTCCTAGCCGACGCATGCCCGATTGCGGGCGTAACTCGGCTTAGGAGCCGATCAGGGTGCCTCTCTAGAATCCGGGCCCGATGGCCACGCGACTTCGCAGGCGGCGACGCAGGCCGCATCGTCACGTCTGGCACAAGATCGCGATCCCCGTCGTGATCGCGCTGGGCGGTCTTGCCGCAGCCGGCGGCATCGGCGTCGCCTGGGCGCTCAACCAGTACAACTCGGGCCCCGAGCTGAGCGAACTGAAACCGATCCAGAAGGGCCGCTCCTCGGCGATCTACGCCGCCGACGGCTCCCTGATCGGCTACATCCGCTCCAACCAGATCCGCCAGCCGGTGGCGGAAAGCGAGCTGCCCGAAGTCCTCGAGGACGCGACGATCGCGATCGAGGACAAGAACTTCTACCAGCACGAAGCGCTCGACCCCGAAGGCATCGCCCGCGCCGCCATTGCCGACATCAAGGCCGGCGGCAAGCCGGTGCAAGGCGCCTCGACGATCACCCAGCAGCTGGTCCGGAACCTCTACATCCACAACCCCGAAGACACGATCAAACGCAAGCTGGTCGAAGCGCGCCTTGCCAACGAACTCTTCGAAAAGCACACCCGCGCCTGGATTCTCACCCAGTACCTCAACACCGCCCCCTACGGAACGGTCGAAGGCCAGACCGCGGTCGGGGCCGAAGCCGCCTCCCAGACCTACTTCTCGAAACCGGTCTCCAAGCTCAACCTGACCGAGGCGGCGCTGCTCGCTGGGCTGCCGCAGGCGCCCTCCGAATACAACCCCTTCCTCGACCCGGAGGCGGCGATCAAGCGCCGCGGCGAGGTGCTGAAAGCGATGTGGGAACAGGGCTACATCACCGGTGACGAATACCGGGTCGCCCGCACCCACGGCCTCCAGCTCGAACCCGGTCAGAAGTACACGAAGATCCGCGACCCCTTCCTCTACGACCTGGTCGAAAGCGAACTGATCGAAAAGTACGGAATCAACACGGTTCGCAATGGCGGGCTCAAGGCCTACACGACGATCAATCCCGAACTGCAGGAAAAGGCGGAAGCGGCAGTCGAAGAATCGTGCTACGTCTGCTACGTCGGCGGGCCGGCCTCGGGCCTGGCCTCGGTCGATCCGAGCACCGGCGCGATCGTCGCCCTCGCCTCGAGCGAAAGTGAAGCAGACGAAAGCCAGTTCAACTACGCCTGGCAGGCGCATCGCCAGCCCGGCTCCTCGTTCAAGGCCTTCGTCCTCGCCACCGCGATCAAGCAGGGGATCGACCCCGCCTCGACTTACTACGACGGCACCTCGCCGATCACCCTGGCGCTGCCCGGCGGCGGCTACTGGACC
This sequence comes from Solirubrobacterales bacterium, assembly GCA_036489595.1. Classification (GTDB taxonomy): domain Bacteria; phylum Actinomycetota; class Thermoleophilia; order Solirubrobacterales; family 70-9; genus VAYN01. The sequence goes on along the minus strand of DASXFL010000088.1, from coordinate 12,241 downwards.
GTCCACAACGCCGAGCCGAGCAGCGGCGTCGAGTCGCTGGAAGAGGCGACCTGGGCCTCGACCAACGTGGTCTACGCCCAGCTCGACCTCGACGTCGGCTCCGAAGCGGTGACCGAAACGGCCGAACAGATGGGGATCGAATCCGAACTGCAGTCGGTGCCGGCGGAGGCGATCGGCGGTCTCGCCGAAGGCGTGACGCCGCTCGAAATGGCCGACGCCTACGCGACCCTCGCCAACGGCGGCATCCACCACGACCCGACCGCGGTCAGCAAAGTCGTCTTCCCGAACGGCAAGGTCGACGAACCCGGCAGCGACTCGGGCGAACGGGTCCTCACCCAGGGCCAGGCCTACGAAGTGACGCGGATCCTCGAAGGCGTGATCACCCAGGGTACCGGCGCCGGCTACACCTACATGGGCTGCCATTCGGAGGCGGGCAAGACCGGAACCTCAGAGGAAGAGTCCGACGCCTGGTTCGTCGGCTACACGCCGCTGTACTCGACCGCAGTCTGGGTCGGCCACCCGAAGTCGCGCGAATACACCGGCTTCGGCGGCCCGACCGCTGGCCCGATCTGGCAGAACTACATGTCGGCGGCGCAGGGCAGCGACTGTCCCGAATTCGAAGTCCCCTCGAGCCTGCCCGAACTCTCGCCGTACACCGAAGGCCACACCGTCGGCGGCGGCTATACCCGCTCCTACGGCGGCGAAGAAGAATCCGAATCGGAATACGGCGAAGAAGAAGAATCGGAAGAAGAAGCCGAATCCGAAGAAGGCGAAGAAGCCGAAGCGGGCGAAGAAGAAGCCGCGCCGCCTCCGCCCGCCGGCGGCGGCATCAGCCCCGGCTGATCATTGCCTCCGCCCCGCCGGACCGCCTCCCAGGGCCAGCGCGGCGCCCACTCCAGGACGACGCGCTCGTAGCGGGCGGTTGCGCCCTGGGGGCGCGACCCAGCAGCTGCTCGATCTCGAAACCGCCGCGCCGCCGCGGGAGGTCGAGTAGGCAGCGAGTCTAAGCTGGGGCAGATGAACGCCGAGGGCCGGCTCCGCTTGCTCTATGAGGCCTTCAACGCGCGCGACGCCGAGGCGGTGATCTCACAGATGGCTACGGATGTCGAGTGGCCGAACGCCTGGGAGGGAGGCAGGCTGCACGGGCGGAACGCGGTCCGCGACTACTGGCAGCGGCAGTGGGCCGAGATCGATCCGACCGTCGAGCCGATCGGGTTCGAGGAGCTTGCCGGGGGGCGGATGGCCGTCGCGGTGCGCCAGGTCATACGCGACCGGGAGGGCAGCATCGTGGCGAGCCAGGAGGTCCGCCACGTCTACAGCTTCCGTGACGGGCTGATAGCCGCGATGGAGGTCGAGGACTAGCCGGGGCTGTCAGCTCACCTGGAACTCGCCCGAGCGCAGGTGCTCGAGGAACAGCTCCAGCGCCGCCGCCGAAGGGCCGTGCAACGGCTGTGGCAACTCGTCCAGCCCGAAGAAGCCGAGCTCGCACGCCTCCTCGCCGTCGGCCTGCAATCCGCCCGACCAGCGCTCGGCCCAGAAGCACATCGCGAAGCAGTGGGTGACGTCGCCGTTCGCGTATTCGATCGTGTGCAGGTCGGGCCGCGAGAGGCAGGCGAAGGCCCGCAGCTCTCCGGGGGCCACCACCGCCCCGGTCTCCTCCCGCAGCTCGGCCGCCGCGGTCTCGGCGAAGCCCGACCCCTTCTCGGCCCCGCCTGCCGGCAGGCACCAGGTCCCGTCGTCGACCCGCCGCGTCAACAGCACCCGCCCCTCGCCGTCGCGCATCACCACCATCGCCCCCGGCATTAGAACCAGGTCGGAGCCGACCTTCTGTCGCAGCTGCCAGAGGTAGGAGCCCGAGAAGCCCATGCGCCGAACCTAGCGAGCGAGCTCTGCCGGCCGTAGCGGTGGCGAGCCCACCACGATCTCGGCCGGGCGAGCCTCAGCGTGGCGATCCACCAGACGATGCCCAAGGTGATGAAGCCGGCGGCGAGCAGCAGCCATTGGCCCTTCAGCGCCGTGATCGTCGCCGGTGCGACGATCAGAACGACCCAGAGGCCGGCCCCGTAGGCGATCGCGGCCCCCGTCGATACCGCGAGCAGCTCCACGACGGCAGTATCGCCCGCAGGGCGGCCCCTAGAGGGTCTCAGTACTCGCTGCCGCGCTCGGCGCCGGCACGCTCGATCAGCTCGATCCGGTAGCCGTCGGGGTCGCGGACGAAGGCGATCAAGGAGCCGGTGGCGCGGCCGCCGGGGCGGTAGGGGGGCTTCTCGGGCTCGATCCCCTGCTCGGCGAGGGCGGCGAGGGTTGCCTTGATGTCGTCGACGGCGATCGCGACGTGGTTGTAGCCGGTGCCGAGGTCGTAGGAGTCGACGCCGTGGTTGTAGGTGAGCTCGAGACGGGCTTCGTCTTCGCCCGGGAGGCCCATGAAGACGTTCACGGCCTCCTTGCCGATGTCCATCCGGCGGGCCTCTTCGAAGCCGAGCTTCTGGTAGAAGGCGACCGAGCGGTCGATGTCGCCGATCCGGTAGCAGGTGTGGATGAAGCTGGTGATTGCGGGGGCCTTTCTCTCGTGGCTGGAGGGTGCGCGGCGGCCTCAGGGACAGCGTAATTCGGTATTGATCGACGCCGCTCCGAGCATTAGGTTCCCAGGACGCGCTCGCATCAGTCGCAGCACTCGTCCCGAAATCCAGGCATCAGAAAGGCAACACGTGCGCACCATGCTCCCACGCTCGGGCAGTCTCCGGGTGCTGCTGGCGGCAGTTCCGCTGGCCGCTCTCGTCACCGCCCTGCTCGCGTCCGGTTCGGCCGGCGCCGCCGAAGCGCCAGCGCCCATAGCCGGCAAGGCGGTAGTGAAGATGGTTCTCAAGGGCAAGAAGCTCTCCTTCGAAGGGCCGGAAACGGTCTACGAAGGCGAAGAACTCGAAGTCCTCAACGAAACGAACCCGCGCCAGGTCGGCCCGCACACCTTCTCGCTGGTCGAAAAGGGCACGGTGCCGAAGTCCAAGCAGGCGCAGAAATCGTGCTTCACGCCGGGCCACATCTGCATGTCGATCGCGAAGTGGCACGGCTTCAACCCGAAAACCGAAAAGATCACGATCAACCCGGTCGAAGCGGGCCCCGAAGGCTGGAGCACGCTGGGGAACAACAAGGGCAAGAAGGGCGACTCCTGGTTCACCGGCGAAACCAAGAAGGGGACGCACTTCAGCCAGCCGGTGACGGCGAAAGCGGGGACGACGCTCTACTTCGTCTGCGCCGTCCACCCCTGGATGCACGGGTCGATCAAGGTGCTGCCGAAGCCGGCGGCCTGAGCGCACGGACACGTCTCGCGCATCTCAGCCCCGCCTCGGGCGCCGAGCTTTCCTCGGCGCCCTCGGCGGCGGGGCCCTCTCGGTCCTGCTGCCGCTCCGCGGCGGCGGGCCCCTGCCGCTTGGCTCCGAGCCCGAAGGGGCGCTCGCCGCGGTCCCCTTCCAGGCGCCGCTGCCGGTGCCGCCGGTGCTCGGCGGCGACCACCTGACGATCCCGATCGAGGAGGCCGAGCAGCAGATCCTGCCCGGCCGCCCGACCAGGCTCTGGACCTTTGGCGGCAGCTTCCCCGGCCCGACCGTGCGCCGCCGCGCGGGCCGCCGCACCCGGGTCACCTTCGAGCACCGGCTGCCGCCGGCGGTCGGCGAGCTGACCGTCCACCTCCACGGCGGCCACAACCGCACCCAGTTCGACGGCTACCCTGGCGGCCTCACCAAGGACCAGCCGCGGTCGCTCTTCTGCCACATCTCGCGCGGGTTGACTCCCAAGCAGTCGGGCAACGACCTGCTGCTCTCGCCCGGCAAGAGCAAAACCTATGTCTACGACCTGACCGAGGACGGCCGCCCCGAACGCGCGGCCTTCGAGTGGTACCACGACCACCGCCTCGACCGCACCGCACTCCACGCCTGGCACGGCCTCGCCGGGATGTGGATCGTCGACGACGCCTTCGACGAATCGCTGCCGCTGCCGCGCGGCGACCGCGACCTGCCGCTGATGATCGCCGACCGCAGCTTCGACCATCACAACCAGCTCACCGACCCCTTCCGCGACGAGCTTCGCCCGCCGGCCGACGGCATCCGCGGCGCCACGATCCTCGTCAACGGCGCCTTCATGCCCCACCACCGGGTCGGGCCGCGCCGCTACCGGCTGCGGATCCTCAACGTCTCCGCCTTCCGCAGCTACAACCTCCGCTTTGGCCACGGCCTGCCGATGGTCCAGATCGCCACCGAAAGCGGCTTGATGCCGAAGCCGATCCGCCGCGAGACGATCCTGCTGGGGCCGGCCGAGCGGGCGGAGGTGATCGTCGATTTCGCCGCGGTTGCCGGCGAGAGCGTCGAACTGCGCAGCACCCAGCGCCACGCCGGCGGCAACCCGAGCGGGTCGCGCACCTACGAGGGGGCGCTGATGCAGTTCCGGGTCGGCGCCGGGTGGCTGCCTGACCACACCCACGTCCCGCGCCGCCTGCGGCCGCTGCCGAAGTGGGCGCAGGAGGCGAAGGTGCGCAGGCCCGACCAGCGCTGGGAGATCACGATCGGCGGCGGCTTTAGGACCAAGTGGCTGCTGAACGGGCGCACTTTCGACCCAGCCGACGTCGAGGCCTTCCCGAGGCTGAACACGACCGAGGTTTGGGAGATCGTCAATCGCACCTCGGTCGCCCACGTGATGCACATCCACCACACCGACTGGTATCTGCTGCGTCGCGACGGCAAGCCGCCCCCTCCCTGGGAAGACTGCCTGAAGGAGACCTTCTTCGTCTACCCGGGAGAAAAGATCCTCCTTGCTGGCCATTTCGCCGACTACACCGGGAAATTCGTCATCCATTGCCACATGCTGGACCACGAGGACCACGGCTTGATGGGGCAGTTCCAGGTCGTGCGGGCCTGAGCTGCCCGCTCCGCTCCCTAAAAGACAGACGCCGGCATGCCGATTACGACATTGTGTCGAGCCCCGGCCTGAAGATCCGAAGCACACTGCGCCGGCGCGGGCACTCGGAAGCGCGCGCAGCCGGGGTCTTGCTGATCGGCGCCAGCGTCTTCGTCTGGCTCTCGCTGCTGCTGCCACATCCGAGCGGCGGCGACGCCGGCGCGCTGATCGCGACCGCCTTCGCGATGGGGCTGGCCGGGATCCTCTGCCTTGCCCTGGCGCCGCGGATCCCGCTGCCCTCGACCCACGCGATCATCGCCGCTACCGTCGCCGCAACCGGCCTGCTGATCGCCGAGAGCGGCGTCGCGGTCGGCCAGTACGGCTCGATCTTCGTCTGGGCGACGCTGATCTGCGCCTACTACTTCTCGCGCCGCCTCGCCGTCGCCCATCTGGCTTGGCTGCTCGCGATCTACGCCGGCTCCCTCGCCCTGGTCGGAAGCACCGCCGGCTACTCGCCGATCACCCGCTGGCTGTTCACGGCGATCTCGCTCAGCGTGGTGATGATGATGATCAGCGTGATCGTCTCCCATCGCGCCCGCGCCGACCTCCGCGCCCGCCGCTTCTTCGAGCTCTCCCAGGACATGCTCTCGACGATGGACACGGAGGGCCGCTGCGTCGAGGCCAACGAAGCCTGGCTGCGGACGCTCGGCTACGCGTCGAGCGAGCTTGAAGGCCGACGGCTGCTCGGGCTGACCCACCCCGAGGACCACGGGCTGGCGCTCGACCGGGCCCACCAGATCTTCGCCGGCGAGCGCTCGGTCGACCTCGAAACCCGGGTGCGGGCGAAGGACGGCAGCTGGCACTGGCTGCGGACCAGCTCCACCTTCGACCCCGGCGAGGGCCTCGTCTACTCGCGCTCGACCGACGTCACCGAGCGCAAACGGCTGGCCGCCGAACGCGAGGAGCTGCTGGAGCAGGTCGAAAGCCTCTCCCGCCACGATGCTCTCACCGGCCTCGCCAACCGGCGGGTCCTCGAGGAGCAGGCGCCGCGCGAGATGGCGCGGGCGCGGCGTGGGGCCCGGCCGCTCTGCCTGGCGATCCTCGACCTCGATCGCTTCAAGACCTTCAATGACGGCAACGGCCACCTCGCCGGCGACCGCCTGCTGCGCGAGTGCGCCGCCGCCTGGGACCTCGAGCTGCGCGGCTCGGACACGATCGTCCGCTACGGCGGCGATGAGTTCCTGGTCCTGCTGCCCGACACCGAGCCGCACGAGGCGGCCCAGATCGTCGAGCGGCTGCGGGCGGCAACGCCGCAGGGGCAGGTTTGCTCGGCCGGGGTCGCGGTCTGGGACGGGGTCGCCGACATCGACGGTCTAATCAGCGCCGCCGACGCGGCCCTCTATCGGGCCAAGGAGGAGGGGCGCAACCGCCTCGTCCTCGCCCCGCTGCCGAGCTGATCGCGGCGCCGGGGCAGCCGCTCCCGGCATGATCCCGGGATGGGCCGAGCCGAGCACGAGCGCACAGTGCGCTTCCGCAGCGCCCGCCGCGACCCGGCGCTGACCGTGGTCGAGGGCTTCCACGCGCTCAAGCACGCACTGCGGTTCGGGGCCGAGGTGGTCGAGGGGGTCGCCGTCGACCCGGCGGCGCTGGAGGCGCTGGCGGCCGAGCTCGCCCCCGACCTCGCCGGCCGCTTCGCACCCCTGGTCGAGACCATCGACGCGGCGACGCTGGCCGAGCTGGTGCCGCTGGTGCCGCGGACCGGGGTGGTGGCGATCGCCCGGCGGCCGCCGGTCGACGTCGCCGCGGCGCTCGCCGACCCGGCGCCGGCCCCCGTGGTGCTGCTCGAGCAGCCGCGCAACATGGGCAACATCGGCGCCTGCGTGCGGGTTGCCGCGGCGGCCGGCGCGGCCGCCCTGCTCAGCACCGGCGAGAACGATCCCTGGTTCCCGGACGCGGTCCGCGGCGCCGCCGGACTGCAGTTCGCGCTGCCGGTGGCGGCGATCGCCGCGGAGCAGGTGGCGGCGGGCGCCGCCGAGCGGCCGCTGCTGGCGATCGACCCGGAGGGCGAGCCGCTGGCCCCGGCGGAGCTGCCGCCGCGGGCGCTGCTCGCCTTCGGCACCGAGCGCGACGGCGTCTCCGCGGCGACGCTCGAGCGGGCCGCGGCGCGGGTGGCGATCCCGATGCGCGCCGGCGTCTCCAGCCTCAACCTCGCGACCTCGGTTGCGGTGGTGCTTTTCGCGCTGCGGCCCGAGGATTGACTCCACGACCGGGCCTGGGGAGTGGGCAGCGGCCGCTAAGAAATCCGTGCGCGGCTGCAGGTGGGCGGATAGGTTGCCGAGAAAGACCCAGAGGCCCGCGGCCGCGGGCCTCGAATCTCACCGAAAGGACCCGTCTTGCCCCTGCCGCTCGCTGACATCAGCTTCGGGGACGTGCTGCTTCTCGCCCTGGAGATCTTCTTCTTCGTGGTCTGGATCTGGATCCTGATCACGATCCTCACCGACCTCTTCCGCGACCACGAAACCTCCGGCTGGGGCAAGGCCCTCTGGGTCCTGTTCCTGGTCTTCATCCCCTTCCTGACTGCCCTCGTCTACCTGATCGCACGCGGCGGCGGGATGCGGGACCGGACGATCAAAGCCCAGGCCGACGCGAAAAAGCATTTCGACGAATACGTCCGCGAGCAGGCTCACACCACCCCCGCCGACGAACTCCACAAACTGAACGAGCTGAAGGAAAAGGGGGCCCTCAGCGACGACGAGTTCCAGCAGGCGAAGCAGAAACTGCTGGCCTAGGCTGGCGACGGGGCGGGAATCGGTCCGGGCCCGGCCGATTCCCGCGCTTTCCCCGCCTCTGCAGGGGTTTTTCGGGATTCGTCGGGGCACCTCGCCGGACTCCTCCAGAGCCTCCGAAAAACCGCGATTTGCAAGGCAAATTGCAGGTTATTAGCAACCATTAATACTGAGGAGCCGACTCCGCTAGCCTGCGCGACTCACTGCTCCCTCCGCTGTTGGACGAGAGCAGTGAGACCGATGCGGGCTTCTCTCACCGACACCCACGCGGGCGCGAGCCGGCGCCGAGCGCTGCTCCTGGCAGCGGTCGTGGTCGCCGCTCTCTCCGTCTTCGCCGCCCTGCTCGACGCCGGCTCGGCGCCGGCGGCGACGCCGCACGAAGAACTGCGGGAAACCCGCAGCAAGCTCGAAGGGGTGCGGGGCCGTAGCGAAGACCTGGCGGCGACGATCGCCGAACAGAACCGCGAAATCGACACGATGATCGGCGAAGTCTCGGCGCTGCGCCGCGAACAGGCCGCGGTCGAGGAACAGCTATCAGCGGCGGAAGCGAAGCTCGCGACCGCGACCGAAGAGCTGGAAAAGGAACAGGCCCACCTCGAAGTCGTCCGCGAACGGTTGCAGCGGGCGCTGGGGGCGCTGCGCGAACGGCTCGTCTCGATGTACGAGGCGGGCTCGCCGGACGCGATCAACGCGATCCTCGAATCGCAGGACTGGTCGGAGCTGGAAGCGCAGGCCGAATACCTGAGCCGTATCCAGAGCTACGATGACTCGGTCGTCGGCCGCGTCAAGAGCCTCCGCGACGAAGTCCGCGACGCCGTCGACCAGCTCTCCCAGCACCGCCGGGAAGCTGAAGAAGCCCGCGACGAAGTGGCGCAGATGGAGCAGGAAGTGACGGAAGCTCGGGCAGCCGCCGAGGCCCGCTTCGCCGAACTGCGGACCGCCCAGCACCAACGCCGGGCCGCCCTCGAAGTGCTCGAGTCGCGCGAAGAATCGCTCGGCGACAACCTCGCCTCGATCTCCGAACAGATCGCCGCCGAAGGCAGCGACATGACGACCGGCGAAGTGCCGGCGCCGCTCAACCCGGGCCAGGAAGCGCAGGTGATCACCGAAAGCGAAGCGAGCGCGCCGGCCTCCGCCCCGCAGGCGGTCAAGGACGCGATCTCGGCCGCCAACGCGATCGCCTACACGCCCTACATCTGGGGCGGCGGCCACGGCTCGTTCGAATCCGAAGGCTACGACTGCTCCGGCGCCGTCTCCTTCGCGCTGCACGGCGGCGGCTTCCTCGAAAGCCCGCTCGACTCGACCGGCCTCGAGACCTGGGGCGAACCTGGCCCGGGCACCTGGATCACCGTCTACGCCAACGCCGAACACGCCTGGATGGTGATCGCCGGCATCGCCTTCGACACCGTCGGCGGCCCCGGCCCGCGCTGGCACGACCCCTGGGTCGACTCGCCGGAAGGATTCGTCGTCCGTCACCCCGCCGGTTACTAGTCCCTCCCAGGAGGGCCGAGCGAAGCTCCCGCGCCCACGCCTGGCGACGGCGGACACGGCGCGGTGCGGCGTCCTCGGTTGGCCAGATAACGCTGCTATTCGGCCGCCTGCGTCCTTGCACCGCTTGGTCCGGCGCGCGCCCAGTCGTGACGTGAGCTTCGCTAGTCGCTCCTAGCGTCCAGCGCCTTCTATCCGCTCCGGCAGGCAACCCGCGTTTGCGGGGTGAGGCGCTTGCTCGGAAACGCACAGATGAGTGATTGAGAACTCCGAGACGGGGTATCAAGTTGCCGGTGTAACAAGGAGAGGAGGAGTCGATGGAGTCTGCAAGTGTCCGGCCACGGGAGGTTCCGGAGCGAGAACCAGCAGAGGGACGTTCGGCAGGATGGTCGCCGGCCGATCCCGGACCACTCGGCCTCGCCGGTTTCGCGATGACGACGTTCGTGCTCAGCATGTTTGAAACCGGTCTGGTCAGCAAATCGGCCGAGCCGGTGGTGCTGGGGCTGGCGCTCGCCTACGGCGGGATCGCCCAGCTACTGGCGGGAATGTGGGAGTTTCGCACCGGGAACACCTTCGGCGCGGTCGCGTTCACGTCATTCGGCGCCTTCTGGATCTCGTTCTGGGCGCTGGTGACGTTCTTCATCAAAGACATCCCGGCCGGCGAGATCGGTGCGGCGCTCGGCCTCTACCTGATCTCGTGGGGGATCTTCACCACCTACATGTTCGTCGCTTCGCTGCGGACGACGGCGGCGATCGCGCTCGTCTTCGTCCTGCTGGCGGCGGCGTTCTTCCTCCTCGGGATCGGCAACGCGAACGAATCCACCGGCTTGGTCGAAGTCGGCGGCTGGGTCGCCATGGCGACCGCGATCGCGGCCTGGTACGCGTCCTTCGCGGCGGTCACCAACTCGACCTTCGGGCGGACGGTGCTGCCGGTGAAGCCGTTGAACGGCTGACGATCGAAGAAGCTGATTGGATTAGTGGCGGAGGGGGATCCAGGGCAACGAGAGAGGAGCGAGCAGCATGGCAACTGAGCAGGCATCTTCGGAGCTCGAGCGCGAGCTCGAGTCGATGCTCGAGATCGAGAAATTCCCTCCGCCACCGGAGTTCGCCGAGCGGGCGCTGCTAAACGACCCGAAGGTCTACGAGGAAGCCGCCGCCGACCCGGTCGCCTGGTGGCACCGCCAGGCGACCGAGCTCCTCGACTGGGACACCGAGCCGTCCGAGTCCCTCGACGACTCCAACCCCCCCTTCTACAAGTGGTTCGAGGACGGGCGGCTGAACGCCTCGGCCAACTGCCTCGACCGCCACGTCGAGGCCGGCAACGGCGAGCGCGTCGCCTACCACTGGGCCGGCGAGGAAGGCGAGCGCCGCGACGTCACCTACTCCGAGCTCCACGCCTCGACCCAGCGCTTCGCTAACGCCCTCAAGGATCTCGGCGTGAAGAAGGGCGACGTGGTCGGGATCTACCTGCCGATGATCCCGGAGGTCGCCGTCGCGATGCTGGCCTGCGCGCGGATCGGCGCCGTCCATAACGTCGTCTTCGGCGGCTTTTCGGCCGAAGCGGTGCGCGAGCGGATGGAGTTCTCCGAGGCAAAGGCGCTAGTCACCGTCGACGGCGCCCGCCGCAAAGGCAAGACCGCCCCGATCAAGCCGGCGGTCGACGAGCAGATGGCCGACGTTCAGAGCCTTGAGACGATCGTCGTGATTCGGGCGACCGGGATCGAGTGCCCGATGAAAGAGGGCCGCGACGTCTTCTACGACGAGATTTGCGAGCAGGCAGACCCGGAGTGCCCACCGGAGCCGATGGAGGCCGAGCACCCGCTCTTCATCCTCTACACCTCCGGCTCGACCGCGAAGCCGAAGGGCATCCTCCACACCACCGGCGGCTACATGACCGGCGTCACCGCCACCCACCGCTACGTCTTCGACCTGAAGCCAGAGTCAGACGTCTACTGGTGCGCCGCCGACGTCGGCTGGGTCACCGGCCACTCCTACATCATCTACGGCCCGCTCTCAAACGGCGCCACCTCGGTGATGTGGGAGGGGGCTCCGGACTACCCCCACCAGGGGATCTGGTGGGAGCTGCTGCAGGAGTTCGGGGCGACGATCCTCTACACCGCCCCGACCGCGATCCGCACCTTCGTCAAATGGGGAGCGGAGATCCCCGGCAAATACGACCTCTCCTCGCTGCGCCTGCTCGGCTCCGTGGGCGAGCCGATCAACCCCAAGGCCTGGCTCTGGTACCACAAGGTGATCGGCGGCGAGCGCTGCCCGATCGTCGACACCTGGTGGCAGACCGAGACCGGGGCGATCATGATCACGCCGCTGCCGGGAATCACCGAGACCAAGCCGGGATCGGCCACCCAGCCCTTCCCCGGCGTCTCCGCCGAGGTGGTCGAGGAGCGCGACGGCGAGCCGGTCGACGAAGGCCAGGGACTCCTGGTCCTGCAGAAGCCCTGGCCCTCGATGCTCCGCACCCTCTACCGCGAGGACGAGCGCTTCGTCGAGACCTACTTCGAGAAATTCGGCAAGGAGACTTACCTGGTCGGTGACGCCGCCCGCAAGGACTCCGACGGCTACTTCTGGGTGATCGGCCGAATCGACGACGTGGTTAACGTCTCCGGGCACCGCCTCTCGACCGCCGAGGTCGAGTCGGCGATCGTCGCCCACGAGAAGGTCGCCGAGGCGGCGGTGATCGGCCAGTCAGACGCCGACACCGGCCAGGCGATCTGCGCCTTCGTCACCCTCTCCGGCACCACCCAGCCCTCCGATCAGTTGGTCGAGGGCATCCGTGAGGAGGTCGCCAAGCGGATCGGCAAATTCGCTCGGCCGAAGCGGATCATCTGGGCCGACGACCTGCCGAAGACCCGCTCGGGCAAGATCATGCGCCGCCTTTTGCGCGACATCGCCGAGGGGCGGGCGCTGGGCGACGTGACGACCCTGAAAGACCCCGAAGTGATGAAGGAGCTGGAGAAGCAGATCGCGGCCGAGCAGGCGGCGGGGGAGGGCTAGCCGCCGCCGGCCCGCCGTTCGCTTTCCTCGGCCATCCGCTCGATCGCGATCTGCAGCGTCTGTAGTTG
>DASXFL010000069.1:0-3017 GCA_036489595.1 Solirubrobacterales bacterium | reverse complement strand
GGCGGCGCCGAGGCCCTCGCCGGCGGCCTCGATTAGTGCCTCGACCTCGGCCGCGACCCGCTCCGGGCTCAGGTCGGCGCCGCCGAGCATCACCGTGCGGGCGGTGTCGCGGCGGCGGTCCGAGGCGCAGAGGCCGAGCGCCGAGAGGACGCCGCTGGCGCGGGGGCAGAGGATCCGCTCGATCCCGAGCTCGGCGGCGATCGCCGCCGCGTGCATCGGACCGGCGCCGCCGAACGGCAGGAGGGCGAAGCGGCGGGGGTCGAGGCCGCGCTCGACCGTCACCACCCGCAGCGCCCGCACCATCTCCTGGTTGGCGACGCGGAGGATGCCGGCGGCGGTCTCCTCGCGGCCGAGGGCGAGCTGCTCGGCGAGTGCCTCGACAGCCCGCCCCGCCGCCTCGGCGTCGAGCTCGACGCCGCCGGCGAGCTTGGAGTCGGCGGCGAGGTTGCCGAGCAGGAGGTTGGCGTCGGTGACGGTCGGCTCGGCGCCGCCGCGGCCGTAGCAGGCGGGCCCGGGCTGGGCGCCGGCCGAGCGCGGGCCGACCCGCAGGGCGCCGCCGGGGTCGCGCCAGGCGATCGAACCGCCGCCGGCGCCGACAGTGTGGACGTCGACCATCGGCAGCTGGATCACCCGGCCCTCGATCCGGCGCGAGTCGGTGCGCCGGACGGCGCCGTCCTCGATGACGCAGACGTCGCAGGAGGTGCCGCCCATGTCGAAGCCGAGGGCGTCGCGCTCGCCGGCGGCGCGGGCGAGCAGGCCGGCGCCGACTGCACCGCCGGCGGGGCCTGAGAGGACGCTCCAGGCGCCGGCCCGCGCGGCGTCCTCGGCGGGCGCGACGCCGCCCGAGGACTGCATCACCAGCGGCTCCGGCAGCCCGGCCTCCGCCGCCGCCTCGCCGAGCTCGCCGAGGTAGCGACCGAGCAGCGGGCTGAGGTAGGCGTCGATGGCGGTCGTCGAGCAGCGCTCGTACTCGCGGAAGCGGGGCAGCACCTCGTGCGAGGCCGAGACGTGGACGCCCGGTAGGCGCTTACGCAGGTGGGCGGCGAGGCGCTCCTCGTGGCCTGGGTCCAGATAGGAGAAAAGCAGGCAGATCGCCACCGATTCAGCGCCGCTCTCTTCGACCAGCGCCGCCAGCCGCTCCGGCTCGCCCTCCTCCATCGCTTCGATCACGCCCTCCGGCCCGGTTCGCTCCGCCGCCTCGAAGCGCAGCTCGCGCGCGACCAGCGGTGCCGGCTTCGGCGCGCAGAGCCGGTAGAGGTGGGGCCGGTCCTGGCGGCCGATCTCGAGCAGGTCACCGAAGCCGCGGGTCGCGATCAGCGCCGTGCGGGCGCCGCGTTCCTCGAGCAGGGCGTTGGTGCCGACCGTCATCCCGTGGGCGAAGACCTCGATCGCCCCGGCCTCGGCGCCGGCTCGCTCGAGCACCGCGGCGACCGCCGCCATCACCCCCTCCGACTCGCTCCCTGGCGTGGTCGGGACCTTGGCGGTGTGGACTGACTCGTCGTCGAGCAGGACCGCGTCGGTGAAGGTGCCGCCGACGTCGACGCCGAGGAGCATGGGGCGAGGCTAGTCCCAGATCTCGTGGCGGGCGCCGCCGGCCGGCTCGACGACGACGTGGACGCCGTCGAGAGCGGGGTCGGTGTCGGGGGCGTCGGCGCGGAGGTGCCCGCCGCGCGACTCGCGCCGGTCGAGCGCCGAGGTCGCGATCGCCCGCGCCAGCGGGTAGGGGCTGGAGATCAGCCGCGCCAGGTCGTCGGCGTTGCGGACCGGGCCGGCGTAGCGCCAGACCGCGTCGCGGGTCTCGGTGCTCGGCGGCTCGAAGCGCCAGCTCGGCTCCGCCGGTCGCCCCGCAGCGCCCGCTTCGGTCACCGCCGCGCCGGCAGCCCGGTTGCCGAAGACGAAGCACTCGCTGAGCGAGTTGGAGGCGAGGCGGTTGGCGCCGTGGAGGCCGGTGCAGGAGCACTCGCCGACCGCCAGCAGGCCGGGCAGCGAGGAGCGGCCATCGAGGTCCACGGCGACCCCGCCCATCATGTAGTGGGAGGCGGGGGAGACCGGGACCGGCTCGGCGCGGGGGTCGAGGCCGGCCTTCTCCAGCGAGGCGAAGACGTTGGGGAAGCGGGCGGGGTCGATCTCGCGCAGGTCGAGCGCGACCGACTCGGTGCCCTCGGTCCGCATCTGCGCGAGGATCGCCCGGGTGACCGCGTCGCGCGGTGCCAGCTCGTCGGTGAAGCGGTCGCCGCGGGCGTCGAGCAGCGGCGCCCCCTCGCCGCGGATCGCCTCGGTTATCAGCTTGCCGTCGTAGGGGGTGCCGGGCCGGTAGAGCGCGGTCGGGTGGAACTGGCAGAACTCGAGGTCGGTGAGGTCGGCGCCGGCCGCCGAGGCGAGCACCATGCCGGCGCCGATCGCCCCGCGCGGGTTGGTCGTCCGCCGCCACAGCGCCGCGGCGCCGCCGGTCGCCAGCACCGTGGCAGCGGCGGCGATCGGGCCGGAGTCGGCGTGGACGCCTTGGCAGCGCTCGCCGTCGGACCACAGGGCGAGCGCCGATGTGCGCTCCATCACCTCGATCTGGTCGGCGGCGGCGACCATCGCCGAGAGCTTCAAGGTCAGCTCGTGGCCGGTGGCCGAGCCGCCCGAGTGGACGATCCGCCGCGCCGAGTGGCCGCCCTCGAGGCCCAGCGCCAGCCGCCCTTCGTGGTCGAGGTCGAAGACGACGCCGCGCGCCTGCAGGTCGCGGACCGCGGCCGGGGCTTCGTCGGTGAGGACGCGGACGGCGGAGGGGCGGCAGAGGCCGCGGCCGGCGGCGATCGTGTCGGCCGCGTGGGCGCTCGGCGAGTCGTCGGGTTCGAGCGCGGCGGCGAGCCCGCCCTGGGCCCAGAAGCTGGCGCTCTCCGAGAGCGGCGTCCGCGAGATCAGGCAGACTCGCCCGCCCAGCTCGGCCGCCCGCAGCGCCGTCCAGAGACCGGCGGCGCCGCCACCGACGACGACGACGTCGAACTCGGGACGAGACGCGATCGGTGTCA
>DASXFL010000025.1:0-3997 GCA_036489595.1 Solirubrobacterales bacterium | reverse complement strand
TCCTACCGCGACGGGGCCGAGCTGTTCATCTCGCCCGAGGTCTCGATGCAGGTGCAGGCGGCGCTCGGCTCCGACATCGCCCTGGTTTTCGACGAGTGCACGCCCTTCCACGCCGACCGCGATTACACGGCCCGCTCGACCGAGCGCACCCACCGCTGGCTCGACCGCTGCGTCACCTGGCACGAGAACGAGGGGCCGCGTCGGCAGGCGCTCTTCGGGATCGTCCAGGGCGGGGTGCACGAGGACCTGCGGCGCGAGTCGGCGGAGTACATCTCGGCGGCCGGGGTCGACGGGCTGGCGATCGGCGGCACCCTCGGCCGCGACAAGGAGGAGATGGCGGCGGTGCTGGCGATGACGGCGCCGCTCCTGCCGATCGAGGTGCCGAAGCACCTGCTCGGGATCGGCGAGGTCGACGACCTGCTCGGCGGCATCGCCCTCGGCCTCGACGTCTTCGACTGCGCGGTGCCGACGCGGCTGGCCCGCCACGGGGTCGCCCTGGCCCCGAGCCCGGAGACGCGCTGGCGCCTCGACCTGCGCAAGGGCCGCTGGGTCGGCGACCGCTCGCCCCTCGTCGAGGGCTGCCCCTGTCCCGCCTGCACCCGCCATGACCGCGACTACCTCAGCTACCTCTCCCGCGCCGAGGAGCTGACCGCGGTCCGCCTGATCGTCCTCCACAACCTCGTCTACATGCGCGAGCTGACCGCCGGCGCCCGCGCCGCGATCCGCGCCGGCCGCTTCGACGCCTACCGCGTTGCCGTCCTCGCCGGCTCCCCGCCCTGGTCCGCGTAGCCGCCCGCGTTCGCTCTTTCTGCTTCGAACGAGGGAGGAATGACGAATGCGTTCGTTCTTTGTTGTCGTATGGACGACAAGCGACGAACGCTCCCAGGCGTTCGCCTATTCCTTGTTGTCGTTAACGAGGTTCTTGACTTCTTCGACGACCTTTTCGACCGTGTGGCCGGCGACCTTGCCGACCTTGACGCCGGCGGCCTGGTCGGTGGCGAGGATGACGCCGGTGGCGACCGCGGCGGCGACGAAGACCAGCGCCAGGAGGGCCAGCACGAAGCGGACGAAGCGCGAGAACCCGCCGCGGCGGCGCGGCGCGGTGGGAGCGGCTTCCCGCCGCGGGGCCGGGGCGACCAGCGGCGGGGTCGGCATCGGCCGAGGGCCCGGCCGCCGGGTCGGGCTGGCCGGACGGAGCTCGGTGGCGGCGGTGTCGCGACCCATGTGGCGGGTCGCTGCGGTGTCGCCGCCGAGGACGCCGGTCGGCTGCGTGCGGCCCTCTTCGTCGACCGTGATTTCCTCGCCTTCGAGCCCCAGCTGCAGCCCCCGCGAGAGCTCCCCGGCGCTGGCGTAGCGCCGGTTCGGGTCGCCCTCCAGCGCCCGCAGCACAGCGGCGCCGAAGGTGTCCGGCACTTCTTCGTTGTAGGTGCTCGGCGGCAGCGGCTTCTCGTTCTGCTGGCGCACCGCCAGCTCGGCCAGCGAGCTGCCCTCGTAGGGCAGCCGCCCGGTCAGGAACTGGTAGAGGACGACTCCGAGCGCGTAGACGTCGGTAGCCGGCGTCGCCTCCTCGCCGCGGACCTGCTCCGGCGCCAGGTAGGCGGCGGTGCCGACCACCGAGCCGACCTGGGTTATCCGGGTCTGCTCGATCGCTCGGGCGATCCCGAAGTCGGTCAGCTTGACGATCATCTCGCCGCCGCCGACCGGGCCGCCGCTGATCATCAGGTTTCCCGGCTTGACATCGCGGTGGATGATCCCGCGACGGTGGGCGTAGTCGAGGCCGGCGCAGGCCTCGATTCCGATCTCCGCCGCGATCTCGGCCTCGACCGGTCCCTGGCGGGTGAGGATCTGCGCGCCCGAGCGCCCCTCGACGTACTCCATCACGATGTAGTGGCGGCCCTCGTCGACCCCGGTGTCGTAGACCTGGACGATGTTGGGGTGGATCAGGCGGGCGACCGCCAGCGCCTCGCGCTTGAAGCGGGCGACGAAGCGCTCGTCGTCGGAGAGGTGCTCGGCGAGGATCTTCACGGCGACCGTCCGCTCGAGGATCCGGTCGGTCGCCTTGTAGACGTTCGACATCCCGCCCGAGCCGAGCTTCTCACCGGTTTCGTATCGCCCCGAGAGGGTGCCTGCCTCCATCATTCGACTTCCGTTCCGGGGCCTACACCGCCGGCCGGAGGTTCGTTACCGCTCGGCGTTTCGGCCGGCGGTCCATTGCCGTGCTCTTCGCTCGGACCGGAGGGCTCGGAGGTTTCCCCTTCAGTGCCTTCGTCGGCTTGCGGGCCTCCGTTTTCGGCCGCTTCCTTCTTCGGTTTTTCCTTCTTCGCCTGTTCTTCTTCGGCTTCCAATTCTTCTTCTTCGGCTTCAACAGCCGCTTGTTCTTCTTGTTCCGCTGCTTCTTCCTCTTCGGCCTGCTGTTCGGCTTCGGCTTCTTCCAGCGCTTCCTGGCCGCAGGAGGACACCACTTCGCCCAGACGGGTCGTCCCTTCGCGCAGCGCCGCCTTCAGCTTCTGGTCGACGTCGCCGAGCCCGGCGACCTCTTCGCTGACCTGGGAGGTCGCGTCTTCGGCGCCCGCGCAGTCGCCTTCGGCGGCGAAGTTGCGGACCTGGTCGAGGTTCCTGTTGATCTGTTCGGCGGTCGCCTCCGGCAGCAGCTTGGCGCCGCCGCCGCCGCAGGCGGACAGGCCGATTGCCAGCGCCAGGGCGCAGGCAAGGGTTATCGAAGCGGCTCTCAGGCGACCCATGATCCGAGTCTAGAGAACGGGCCCGCGCCTCGATTTCCCCTGCATTTCGCGATCATCGGCCGACCGCCAGGCGCTCCGCGAGGGAGCCCGGCAGGCCGGCCTCGAGGATTGCGGCGCCGGCCGCGGCGATGTCGTATGGAACTCGGTGGAACCGCGCCGACCAGGTCGCGGTGTCGAGCTCGAGCCAGGCCGCCCGGGGGTCGCCGTCGCGCGGCTGGCCGACGCTGCCGGGGTTGAGCAGCCAGCGCCCGCTGGCGGCCTCGATCGCCGTCCCGCCGTCGGCCTGGGCCCCCTGGGCGTAGGTCGGCCGCTTGGCCTCCGGTCGGGTGAAGAAGAGGGCGACGTGGGAGTGGCCGATCAGCCCCAGCCGCTCCGCCATCGCGTCGATGCCCGCTTCGGCCTGGTCGAGCGAGAGCACGTACTCCCAGATCGGATCGCGCGGCGAGGCGTGGAAGAGGCCGACCTCGGCCCGTCTGCCCTGCGGCGAGAGGCTGCGCAGGAAGGCGAGCGTCTCCTCGCTCGCCGCCTCCCGCGTCCACTCGACGGCCGCTCGGGCGGCGTCGGAGAAGGTGGCGACTTCGATCTCGCCCAGCGCCGCGAGGTCGTGGTTCCCCGAGAGCCAGACGTCGCAGCGCTCGCGCACGATCTCGGTGCAGCGGTCGGGCTCGGCTCCGTAGCCGACCAGGTCGCCGAGGAACCAGAGCTCGTCGGGCCCGGTCTCGCCGATCGCCTCGAGCACGGCCTCCAGCGCGGGCTGGTTGGCGTGGATGTCGCTGATCACGGCGACGCGCAAGCGGGCAGCGTAACGCGGGCCAGCCCGCGGCCCGCGACCGTCCCCGGTCGCCGCGGCTCCGTTACCTACGATGGGGCCGTGAGCGTGACCGATTCGATCAGCGAGCTGCGAGGGGCCGTCGACGAGGCTGCTCGGGCACTGCGCGGCGGCGAGCCGACCGAGCCGGCGCCGACCCTCGACCGCCCCCCGAACCCCGAGTTCGGCGACTACTCCTCGAACGCGGCGATGCTGCTCGCCGGACCGCTCGGCGACAACCCGCGCGCCGTCGCCGAGCGGCTGCGGGGCGAGCTCGAGCAGCGGCTTGGCGCCAAGCTGGGGAGCCTCGAGCGGATCGAGGTCGCCGGGCCCGGCTTCGTCAACCTCTTCCTCGGCGACGCCTGGTTCAGCCAGGCGCTGTCACGGCTGCTGGCGGCCGGCGAGGACCAGGACCCGCTCCCGCTGCCCGAGGCGCAGCGGGAGCGGG
>DASXFL010000019.1:0-20489 GCA_036489595.1 Solirubrobacterales bacterium | reverse complement strand
CGGCGTCCGGTCCGCCGTCCGGTTCAGCGACACGCGGGGTGCCGCCCTCCAGGTTCTCGCAACGCGAGCACAGCGAGCCCGGCCGCAGCTTCTCCGAGCCCGTCGCGTGGACTCCTTCAACGTCGAAGCCGCCCCATCGGCACCAACGGACCCCCGCCGCCTCGGCCTCGGCCTCCAGGGCCTCGATCGTCTCCGCCCACCATTGCGGCCAGAAGGTCCGCATAAGCTCGCGCTCCTCCTCGGCGCGGGCGAAGGCTCCGCAGTTGCACTCGCCGGAGCGGTGGAGGAACGCTGCCACATCGGAGGTCGGCAACTCGAAGCGCTCCCGATACTCGGCCATCTGCCCGGCGCTCCAGTCGATCAGCGGCGCGCAGAACTTCGCCGACCTCCTGCCGGTCAGGGCCTCCCGTTTGGCCCGCCGCCAACTCTCGCCCCGGCGAAGTCCCGAGAGGAACAGGACCGTTGCGGTGCGAGGATGGCCGGCCTTCGTCTCTCGGAGAACATCGGCTATCCGACGCTCCTTCAGCTCGGCGTAGGCCCGGCCGTGGTAGCCCGGGCCGGGGAAGCCCCACGGAGGCTTGCCATAGGTGCGGGTGGCGGTGCGCCCGGCGCGCCTCTCCTCGGCTATCCAATCCTCGATCGTCAGACCGGGGCGCCGGCCGGCGGCGACCCGGAAGCGACGCCACCAAAGCTCGTCCCCGAGGACGAGGGTCCGGTAGGCGTCGCCCGATCGCCGGATCGTCACCTGCTTGCCGAGGGAGGCGGCAACGGCGCGAACGTGATCCTCGACGCCGCCGATCTCCGGCTCGCGGCTCGTCGGGATGGCGGTCCCCGTGTCGATGTAGAGCAGTTCGTCGTAGTGGTCGCGGCAGCGGTGGGCGAGGACGGTCGAGTCGCCGCCACCCGAAAAGAGGCAGAACGTCTTGAGCGGCCGCCAGGTGCGCTTCGCCATCGCGACCAGCTCGTCGGGGTCGCTATCGGGGACCGCAGTCTCGGGCTTCGAGGGCTTCACGGATTCGTCCGCCACCGTCGAACCGAGCCGGTGCCCAGACCGGGCGGGGTGAGTATCGCGTGCCGCCGATTCGATCGAGCTGCGAAGCGCGGCTCGTACGCGGACCCGTGGTCGGACCAGCGTCGGAGGAACTGCCGCCATCCCCGCTTCGCCTTGACGATGGTCGCGGCGACGATCCGAATCAGGGCGCGACCGTGATCGGCTCCGACCAGCGTTATCGAGAGGCCGCGGCCGCGGAAAGGAAGGCGCTGGAGGGCTCGGTGCTCGCGCAGCTCCCGGCGGGCGCGGCGATATGCCAGGGTGCCCGGTCGATCCTGCGGGTCTTGTTCGGGCAGAGTCGATTCGGAGGGGGCGACGGTGGACCCCGCGGGAGCGCTCGACGGCTTCGTCGGCGGCGCCGGGGGCGGCTCGGTCGGAGCCTTCGAGCGGGGACCTGGACCGGAGTCGCCGGGCGTCGAGCCGCTGACCTCGCCGAGGCAGACAAGCGTCGCGAACCCGAAGGTCACGCAGGCGGCGAGCGCCAGGACGGCGCGGGCCTGAGCGGGTGCGAGCGGGCGATCGAGTATCCGCCGGATGGGGTCGATCACGCGGCGACCCCGCCTCTGTGCTTCTTCGTCCCGTGAGTTTCGGCCCCGCCCGTCTGCCCGTTCGTCGTCGGCGGTTCGGCGTAGCCGAAGATCGGTCCCGGCTCGCCGATGGCTTCGGCTTCGGCTGGATCGAAGGGGCCGACGCGCGCCACGTTGTTGGAGATGGAGTTGCCCTCGATCGTCGTGATCTCGCCGTCCGGGAAAACCCGTTCGACTATCCCGACGTGCTCCATCGCACCTTTGGTCCCGAACATCACCGCGTCCCCCGGTGCCGGCGTCGCGGTCGCGGGGATGTAGTGGCCCCCGTGCTCTTCGACCCATTCAGCGGGAAAGCCCGAGTAAGCGCGATCCGGCGGGCCGCCTTCCAGCGGTACCCCGGCGCGTTCCCAGACCCACGCCACGAACAGCGCGCACCACTGCTCGCAGGGGCCGTACTTCTGGCAGTTCGAGCCGAGCGGCTGCTCGGCTTTGCCGAGCTGCGAGAGGGCGATACGCACTATCTCGTTGCCGCTCGCCCAGGAGAGGACAAAGCTCGCTTCGCAGGTCGGGCCAGAATCCGAGGCGAGGACCGATTCAGCCTTGCCCCCACCCGGCTTTTCTTCGGCGCGGCCGGCGTCCCGTTCTACTTCCGGCCGACCGCCTCGCGGTTCGATCCCGGCGTCGCCGGAGTCGTCTTCGGATTCGGCCTTGCCGAATCCGTATCCGACTGCCCGCGCCATGACTTCGGCGGCGTAGTTCGCCGAGGCGTCCGAACAGGCGCCGTAGTAGTTGCAGGCGGCTTCGTGGTATTCAGCATATGAGCCCCCCGCCGGGGGTGCCCCGTCCGCTTCGCGGAGGATTTTGGCCGCCGTGAAAACCGCATCGGCGGGGTTGAATATCGAGGTCTTGCCGTCGCCATTGCCATCGGTCTTGAACCGTTCCCAGATCGTCGGCACCGATGGGTCCGGGCTACACGCCGAGCCCCGGACGTAGGCGATCTCCATCGGCCCCGCGCAACCCGAGGGATTGACGCCGTCGCACGCCCCGGTCCCGTCGCCGCACTCCTGATAGCCGATCGAGGCGAGGAACGGCCAACTGATATCGAGGGCGGAGCCGGCTTCGCGGTAGATCGCAAGCCAGGGCTTGGGGATTTCCCGGAGAGCCGTCCTGGTCGGCGCCGGCCCGGCGGCGAGCGCGGTCCCGCCGTAGGCGCCGCAGGAGAGGCCGCCGGCCCCGACGATCGCCATCAGCGCCGCCATGATCGTGCCGACCACGGCGACCAGGGCGACGAGCGCACCGAGGACGATCAGCCGGGCGCCTCGCCACTGCGACCTCATTTGTGTCGCCCCCAGAACCGGCGAAGTCGTCGCTGCCGGGGGGGCGAGCTCGGCCCCTGCGGCCGGGGGATCGGGTCGCTATCGGGCTCGGCGGACCGGTCGTCCTTCGCCGAGGCCCTCGCCTCGCCGCGGTCGCGCGGGGTGTCCCGCCTCGGCTCGGGACGCTCGCGCTCGGCCCGCAGCTCCTCGCTGAGGTCGGACTTCGGCGCACCCGCCGGCCCGTCGCCGCCGCCGTCCTCGCCGGTCCCCGCGCGCTCGTCGGTACGCGGCGATTGCCCGTCCGGGCGCGGGCGCCCGGCCTGTCTGTGGGCACGCTCGGGGCGCGTGTCGTCGGCCTTGCCCTCGCCGGTCCTCGCCGAGGGCGCAGGACCGCGCCGGTTCTCGCCCTTCGGGCTCTCCCCGGCCTCCCCCTCGCGCTCCGCGGCCGGCATCTCCGCGAGCCGGGCGCGCGGCCCGGGGCGCCCGGACTCGCGCGACTCGCCGCCCTCTTGCCCGGGTGATCCGCTCGCGGCCGCTCCGGTCGCCGGTCCGGCGGGTGCGCCGGTCGACGCTTCCGACCCGGCGCCCGTCCGCGGCCTCTCCGGCGGTTTGGTGGAGGCTTCGCCGCCCGAAGGCTTCGCCCGACCTTCGCGGTCGCCCGATGCCGTCGTGGCTTCGGGTGCGGCCGGAGCGGCGGCCGTGGCTTCGGGCCGAGCGGAACCCTGCTGGCCCTGCCCGGATGCCTCGGAGGTAGCGCCCCCGCGGTGATCGAGGATGTGCTCGCTGCGGGTGCCGAGGAACGGGGCGAGGCGACGACTCCGGCGCTCGTCTCGGCCCGACCGATATCGACCGTAGGCGAACCCGCCCGCGCCTTTGACGGCGCGGCCCGCACCGCGGATCGGCGCGAGACCGAGCCGGGCACCCGCGTAGAGGGCGACGGCATCGAGGGCGAGGTCGCCACCCGGGACGCGCGGACCCGTCGCGATGCCGACGATCCCGGCGGCAAGGGTCCGGCGCTGGATCAGAACCGCCCAGAAGAAGGCCGCCTGTAGGCCGAAGGAAAAGAGCCAGCCGAGCTGAGAGGTCGCGTCCCCGATCGCGGCGTTCACGGCCAGGAGGACGGCGAGCACCAGCGAGTAGGCCGCCTTTCGCAGGAGATAGCCGCCGAGCTTTTCGAGCCAAGATTTGAAGAAGTCGTGGCCGCGTCCCGGGATCGCGGCGGCGACCAGCGCCACCGGCGAGAACGCCAGGAGCAGGAGGAGGAGGACTTGCGCGAGGATGACCCCGATCGAGAGCGATCCGAGGAGCAGGAGCGCGCCAAGCTCGCCGACCGCGATCAGGAGCGAGAGCCAAAGTCGCTGCGATTGGCCTCCCTCCTCCATCGCGTCGGTGGCCGGCTTGTCGGCGACGCCGAGCTTGTAGCCGGCCCTTTCCTTGTCGGCTTCCGGGACTTCTTCGGCGTTGCCGTGATCGAGCGCTTCGTACTCTTCGTTCCGTTCGTCGGTGCCGGAGGCGAACTGGAGGAAGTGGCTCCCGTACTTGTTCGCGTTGTTGATGCACGTCTTGCCTTCGGCCGCGACTTCGGTCCCTTCGGCGAGCTGCTTCGAGAGCGCCGAGTTATGGGCCGCGTTCTGCGACAACGGCCGGACCGGCGCCGAGGCGGGATCGTGGTCTTCGTCCCCGGTCCCGTCCACGGCGCAGTGTTCGAGGCCGCCGAACTCAAGGACTGACCACGGCCGCTCGACCAGGAGGCCCCACAGTTGATCGGCGTCGTCTGCGGTCGCTTCTTCACCCCCGCCGGGGGAGCCCTTGTCGGAGATCGAGAGGAACGCTTGGCTCATCTCGTTCGTCCACCGCGACGCCTGCCCGATCGTCTGCCCGGGCTCGGCGACGAAAAAGAGGGCAACGGCGATGTAGATCACCGAGAGGGCCAGAGCACCGGCCGTCTCCACATAGCGCCGCTGTACCAGCGCCCTCCACATCGCCCAGAGCCCGACCGCCGAGAAGGCGAGCACCAGCCACGGCGCCCCGAAGACGTTTGCGTAGATCGAGTGGATCGCCTGCGAGACCGGGCTGAGGGCTCCGGCACCGCCGGTCGCAGACGAGCCATTGACGAGATCGAGGCTGAATGCGAAGGCGAACAGTTCGATCACGAACTTGGCGACGAACGCCGTCAGGTGCCACAGTTCCGAGGCGAAGAAGTAGGCGATCATCGGCAGGAGGCCATCGGTGTTGATCCCGCCGGTCAGCGAGGCAGAGATCGCCGTGAAGTGCTCGTCTATCTCGTAGTGCGAGAGCGGGTAGCGGGCGAAGCTCGCGGCGCTTCCCAGCGGAGAGGCCGGGCCGATGTTCTGGAACACGTCTGAGGCCCAGGCGACGGGTCGCGCAAGCAGCGTGACCACCCCGGCCAATCCGGTTACGAGGAGCGCCCGGCCGGCGTGACGCCGCCTCATTCGGCGAGCGCCTTCGGGGTCGTGTCGAGCGCCGCGACCAGGCGCTCGCCGGGGTCGAACTGCACTTCGTCAACCCGCCCGTCGAGATCAAGAACCAGGCAGCGGCCCTGCCGGTATTCGGTCAACCGCGCGCAGAGTTCGCGGTCCTCGGGATCGCGGCCGATCAACGCGAGCGCACGCTGGGCTTCGGCGAGCGATCCCTGCCCGAACAGGAGGTAGGTCCCGATCAGGTCGGAGAGGTCGCCGAGGTCGGCGAGCCTCTGGGTGGCGAGGAGAACCGCCGCGTTCATCGACCGGCCGAGCCGGACGAGGCGATTCAGGAGGAGGCGTCCCTGCGTGGACGCCAGGAGAAACCACGCCTCGTCCAGCAACACGATCTTTGGTCTGTGTCGATTCGTGCTGACGAGGCGCAGAACCAGCGACGCGACCAAGGAAAGGGTCGCGACGGAAATTCGCTCGGCGCGCGAGTAGGTCTCGCGCGAGGCGCCGGGGTCAGGCAGCGAAAGGCCCGGCGTCCTGATGGTGAGGATCGATGAGGGCAGCTCAATCTCGGCGGCCTCGCCGGTCGAGAAGCCGAGACGGGCGAGACCGAAGTCGGCGAGAACGTCGAGGGCGTCGGCCGCGTCGCGCGCGGCCTCGCCCTCGGACGCCTTCAGCCGGTCGACGACCCTGCCGAGACTCCGCTCGCCCGCGCGGACCGCATCGCGGACGGCGCGGTCGATCGCGTTCTCCCAGGAGGGCGGCGGATCGGGAAGAAGATCGAGGAGGTAGGAGGAGGCGATCTCCTCTCGCAGCTCCTCGGGTGCGATCCTCAGCGGGTCGAGTTTGCCCCGGTGGACCGGATCGCCCGACAGCTCCAGTATCTCGACCCGGCCGGCAAGCTCGGGGATCGCCTCGAAGCGATGATCGGGCTTCGGATCGAAGTCGATCACCAGCGAGCCGCGACGCTCGGCGGCGAAGGCGATCGCCTGCGAGGCGATCGTCTTCCCCGAGCCGAGGGTGCCGGCTAGGAGGACGCCGGTCGGCCGGGCGGTCCGGCTCGCCTCGGCAGGATCGAAGTGGACCGGGCGCCGAGTGCCGGAGGGCGTGTAGCCGACATAGTTGCCGCTCGCCGAGCCGACCCCGCCCGTGGCGGTCGGGACCATCGCCGCGAACTGCTCGATCGTCATCTGCTGGCGGTAGTCGGCGACGGCGCCGCCGTCCGTCCTCGGCAGATGCTCGAAGTAGAGGCGGTGCTGGAGCCCGCGCGGGCGGTGCAGCGAAACGTCGCCGAAGCGCTCCCGGATCAAGCCGACCCGACGCTCAAGCTCCGGTCGCGTCGGGGCGCCCACCGCGAGCGCGAGCGAGGCCCGGAGCATCGGCGGGTGGGCGGACGACTGGAGCACCGCCTCGAACTCGCGGGCGAGTTCGCGGTCTTCTTCCGATTGCCATCCCGGGCCGCCGTGTCCGCGCGTCGCCTCGCGGTAGGCGTACTCGACGTCAAGTATCCGTTTGCGAATCTGGGCGAGCGCTTCGCGGTTCCCGATCCATCGCGCATGTAGGACCGCATCGACGGGGAAGCCGGAGCCCTCCGCCGGCTCGAAAAGCAGCTCGGCGGCGCCGGGGAACTCGGCTTCCTCGGCAAGCGTCCCAGCGCAGAGCATCGCCTGATAGGTCGGCCCGGCCTCCGCCTGCACTTCGAGGGAGGGCGGCTCGCCGGCGTCCTCGACCATCGGCTCGGACGCGAGCCGCCAGAGGTCGGATTCGAGCGGTTCATACCGGAGGTCGGCACCGTGCCCGACCACCAGGGCGTCCGGCTCCCAGGCGCCCTCCGTCTCCGGCTCGGCGACGCTCCGGGTCGCCGCGCGGCGGAGTAGCCATTGCAGCTCGGAGGTCCGCGCCCGACGCAGGCCGAGCGTCGCCGCCAGGCGGGAATAGACCCGCTCCTCGGCGACCGCCAGCTCCTCCAGCTCCGAGCCCCGGATCGGCGAGGCCGCGCCGACGCCGGCAAGCTCCTCAAGCCGGCGGCGGGCGCGATCGAGCGACCCGAACGCGCCCCGCGCGGGCTCGCCGAGGGAGACGGCGATGTAGACCTCGGGGATGTGGGAGTCGAGGCCGCGAAGCCGGTCCTCCTGCTCGCCGAGGAAGCGCCTCCAGGCGGTGGCGTCCGTGTGGTCGGGATCGCAGCTCCCGGCCAGCTCGGCGGCGTAGCGCTCGGCGGGGTAGGAGCGCTGCACGCGCCAGAGCGAGAAGTCGGCGCCGACCAGAGTCGCGAACAGTTCGAGTCGTCCGAGCTGCCTCCGCTTCTCGGCGACGGGCAGAAATGGGTAGGAGACGGTTCGCGAGCGGTAGAGAGCGGCGGCCTCGCCGCCTCGGCCGACCAGGAGGTTCCGCCTCGCGTAGCGCAGTTGAAAGTCGCTCACGGCCGGACCTCGACCGTCTCACCATCGGCGACCCCAAGGCGCCGGAGGCGGACCTCTCCGGCGTGCCTGCGCTCGCCGGGCATCGAGACGGATATGCGACCTTGTCGCAGGCGGGATCGCCGAGCCGAGACCTCCTCGGCGAAGACGATCTCGCCCTCGCCGCGAATCCTCGACCGGCGCAGTACGGGCACCGTCTCGTCGGGCGCGACCCAGACCTCGGCGTCCTCGACTCGTGGGACATCCTCCACCGGCAGCCGACGACCGACCGAGCGCCGCCGTGGCGAGAGCCGGAGCGCCAGCCAGGCAGCGGCGTAGCGGTGGGCGGGCCGACCGTCCGGGGTCGCCTGCATCCCGACCACCGCGACCCCGGCCGGAATGATGACGAGACGGATCGGCCAGTCGAGCGCGCCGAGGACGTGGCCGACGAGCCAGGCCAGGGCAAAGGCTCCCGCCCCGGCGAGGGCGGCGGCGTCGCGTCCACCGCTGGCCGCGCCTGCCAGCGCCGCACAGGCGGCAACGACCGCATAGACCAGGACCGATCCCGTCCCGAGCGCCAGCACCGCCAGGAGCGCAGCCGCGTCGTAACCGATCCAACGGAGCGGCACACCGCCGGGTACCGGCAGCGCCCGTCCCTCGATGTGATGGAGGCGGCGGTCCGGTCGGAATATCCGCTGATAGGAGCGAATGGGTTCGCGACCGCTCACGGGAGCACCTGTCCGGCGATGGTCCGCGCGGCTTCGGCAACCTGATCAGGGCTGAAGACGAGCCAGCCGACGACGATCGCCCCGACGAAATAGAGACCCAGCTCAGTGAACCGCCGGGTGAACAGGAACGGGAGTGCGAACAGGGCGACAACCCCGCCATAAATCTCGCCGGCTGACTTGCGCAGGAGTCCGCCGAGGTTCTGTGCAACGTCGTTACCCGTCGCCATCGCCTCATGGCCGGCGTAGAGAGCCATCAGCGAGGCCCAGGCCAGGGCACCCAGGAAAAACAGCACTCGGCGCCTCATGCCGAGACCCCCTCGACCGCCGCGACATACCAGCGGCCATCGCGTCCGGCCCGTACGACCGAGAGCCGGTAGACCAGCGGATAAGTCGCCCCGCTGCTCGGCTCGGTGACCCTTACACCCGCGACGATCGTCCGGCGCGGACCGTCACCGTCGCCGAGCTGCGACACACCCGCGAGGCTTTTGAGTGACATCTGCCCCCCGAGCGGCTGAATGACCTCGCCCGGCAGGAGGAGATAGGACAGCTCGTCGGCTTCACCTGATCCGAGATACGCGGGCAGGAACTTTGCGACGAGGGATTCGATTTCCGGGCCGTCCGGACCGGCGAGCGGCTGGGGTCGATCGGAATCGGCCCCAGCCGCGATGCCCGGCCCCGCGACGATCCAGGGCGCGCCCAACGCCGCGACCTCGCCATCGCCGGAGCGGATGACTGGGACGGCGAGGTAGAGGGTGCGCGAGTCGCGAAGTTCGCAAGCGACCGTGAGCACCGATTCGCCCCCGCCGAGGACTTCGGTACTGCTTACCTCGGCCTGCGCGACGTTCGCAGTTTCGGTGCTCGGCGCCAGGCCGGTACCGATCCGCGCACCTTCGGCGAGGTACGGCGTCAGAGCTTCGGCGCTCGGGTCCGAGAGGTAGGCCCGAGCGAAGCGGATCGCGAAGGCGTCGGCCGCCTCGTCGGCGGCCGGCCCAGCCGGACGCGCCGAGGGCGTTTCACCTTCGCTCGGTGCGAACGCCGAGCCGATGCCGCGCACCAGGAGGACGGCCAGCGTGGCCCAGATCGCCCAGCGCCCGATCGTACGGGCGACCCGCCGCCCGCTCGGGCCGCCTGGTTTCAGTTTCCTACTACGGCGTTCCTCACTCACCCTTACTTGCCTCCTCCGTTCCGCCGAGGAGGCAAAGCTGTGTTCACCCCCTCGGCGGGTTCGCTTTTCGGTTGACGCGAACAGGAGTAGCCGGAGGGCGGGTATGCCGTCCAACCGCGCAGACGACTAGTCGTCTACTCGTCTGTACGGAACGCACTCGGTGATATGGCAGCGCATGGGCTCTCGGGGAGATCGCGACTTAGACGCCAGCTTCCGCGAGTGAGAGCGCGACCTGTTCGACCAGCCAAAGGGCGCTCCAGTCCTCGATCGCGTACAGGACGGAGAGGGAGTCTTGGCGACGGGTCAAGACTCCCTCTCGATAGAGGACGGCCAGTTGGTGAGAGGCGTTCCGGTGGGTGATATCGAGCCGATCGGCAAGCTCTTGGACGCTCGCCTCACCGTCGCGCAGCGCTTCGAGGATCGCGATGCGCTTAGGGGCGGCGAGTGCAGCAAGCCGCTCGCTGACGGCTTCGATGGCAGCCGCCGACAAGGGTGCCCCACGCTCGATCTCAACTGGTCGTTTTCGCGTCGCTGGCCTCACACCCACCTGTCGCGGGGGAGCGCAGACCCGGCCAATTTCAAAAAAAGTTGGCCGGATTTCGCTTCTCGTACGACAGGTAGGTAGGTGCCCGCATTCGGGGGGACGCCTTTGACGGAAGAAGTGCGAAGTGATACAAGCGCATGAAAGGGGTTCTCGGCATGGGAAGTCTCGACCTGGATCAGCCATTTGAGGCGCTAGCGCTGCGTGAGATCGAGCGCTCCCTCCACGGCAAGCTCCGTGCCCACCATCTCTCCGAAGACTTCATCTCACGCTGGGGCGAGGACGCGCTCCAGCGGGGCGTCCTTGAATACCTGCGCTCGCGCTCGGCCGGAGCGGAGATTCGCGACCCCGCCGGGTTCGTCGTGCAGGCGGCCTACCGCCGAGCGATCGATGAGCTGCGACGCGAGGTGCGGGAGGCCGATGGAGAGTCGGTCTACCATCTCCTCGACATCGGCGCGGCTACGACGCCGGCCGCCGAGGAGGTGGCCATTGAGCGCATAGCCCGCGACGAGCTTCGCCAAGCGGTCGCCTCGCTGTCTCCCGAAGAGAGGGCGGCTCTCAGTCTCCGCTACTTCGAGGGGCTGAGCGAGCGTCGGGCGGCCGGCCGCCTCCACTGCAGCGAGCGGACCATCCGGCGCCGGCTGCGCTCGGCGCTCCGTCATCTCTCGCGGGCGCTCGGCGCCCCGGCGCCGGAGCCCGGCTCGCACCGCGGCTTCGAGATCGGCCTCGCCGCATGGGCGAGCTTGGGGGGTGCCCGGGTCGTCGCCGCAGCCGATCCCCTCGGCCGCCTCTCCAGCGCCTTCGAGTGGCTGCGCCACGGGCCGGCGCGGCTCCTCAGCCGTGCCCGCCACCCCGTCGAGCGTCTAGCGGCAAGCGAAGCGCCGGAACGTTTCGGGGCGATTGCGAGCGGACCGGCCGGCAAGGTGATCGGCGGCTGCGCCGGAGCGGCGATCGTCTGCGCGGCAGGCGTGGCGGTTTCGGGCATCCCGCTCGGCCAGTCGCACCCGGCGCCTGCGAGAGCGAGCCGCCCCACGCGGGTCTCCGGGGCCGCCCGCCTGGAGCGGCCGACGCGGCCGCTGATCACGCAGCCGGTTCGAGCGCAGGAAAGCGCAGGGTCCGTTGGCACCGAATCGAACACGAGCCGACCCGGCGCGGCCCAGCCGTCTTCAAGTCGAGCTTCCAAGAGCGACGCCGAGAAAAGCAAGGGCCGGCGCGAAGCGCACCACGCCGAAGACCAGTACTCGGGCGTCTCCCGCGGTGGAGCCGAACCCGCGGTCGAATCGCCACCGAGCGCGAGCGACATCGCCCCCGCAGAAACCGCACCGAGCGAAAGCGAAGCAAACGAACCGTCCGCCTCGGTGGAGCGCGAAGAACAGCATTCCGAAACTCAGCTAAGGGGGCCGCTCGCGCGATGAAGACGACGCGTCGAAACCGTTGGCGACTGTCGGCGCTGCTCCTTACGATCCTTCTTCTCGTCAGCCTCGCCTCAGCGGCGCTCGCGCGGGCGGAAGGATCGCACTTCACCGTCGAGTACTGCGACTCGGCGCTCCCCGACGGCAACCCACCTGAAATCGAACACTCCCAATTCGCGGCGGGCTTCGGGTTGGTGCAGACCTGCGCCTCTCCGGGCGGTGCGCTCGGGCTATCCGCAGTTGGCCCTGGGACGGGTCTTCGTGCTGCCGCGATCGGCGTGACCGTTCCGAGAACGCCTGGCGGCTACGTCGAAGACGAGACCATCTCCGGGTTTGTCTCGAACCTGCAGCCCGGGAGCAGCTACATCTTCTCCGACGGGTGGCCCCTCAGCGGGGGCGGCGATACCGCTCGCAAGTTCATCCTCCGCGAACCCTCTTCCATCTTGGGCGGATTCTTCTTCATCGTCATATCTTGTATCGAAGCGTGTGAAAGTGAAGGCACCATCGCCGCCCACTACATCGCGGCGACGGAGGTGGACCCGACTCCGCCGGTGATCTCCAAGGTGGAAGGTTCCCTGCTGAGCGGCGAAGTGCTACGCGGACGCCAGAGCCTCTTGGGGGAAGCCAGCGATATCGGCGGTGGAGTCAGCCGGATCGAAGCCCTGGTCAACGGGCTCCCGGCGGCGCCGACGACGACCGGCGCCTGCGGCGTTGCCCTGGTCTCCAACGCGAGCTACCAAGGGCGTGCAGCGATCTCGCCGACCCCGTGCCCCGCGAGGCTAACGGGCAGTTGGTCGCTCGACACCACGAGCTATCCGTTCCAGAACGGGACTAACTCGGTGCAGGTCTGCGCGTCGGACCTGGCGACGATCGGCAGCCCCAACACGACCTGCTCTCCACCGCAGACGGTGACCGTCGACAACAGTTGCTCTGAATCTCCGGTCGGCGGCGGCCAGATACTCACCGCGACGTTCGCCCGATCGGACTCTGAACAGGTGACGGTTCCGTTCGGGCGACCGGCGGAAGTCAGAGGCGAACTCGCCGACGACGCCGGTGACCCGATCTCGGGGGCGACGATCTGCATCGAGTCGCAGATCGAAGACTCCGCGCCGGGGTCGGCGCCGGTCGCCACGACCAAGACCGATGCGCAGGGCCGGTTCAGCTACGAAGTTCCCGGCGGGCCGAACCGGCGGATGCTGGTCGGCTACCGCCACGACTCCTTTCAGGTCGGCCGCACCATGCGCCTGTTTGCGCGCGCAAAGCCGACCTTGCATCTCCAACCGGGACGGGTCCAGGCGGGCGGGCGAGTCCGGATCACCGGCAAGCTGCCCGCGCCGGACGCCGCGGGCAGGGTCGTCGTCCTGCAGGCCAGCGCGCTACACGGGCGACGCTGGTACACCTTCCGGCGGGCGACGACCGGGCAGCGCGGCTACTTCGCCGCCACCTACCGCTTCATCAAATCGCCGGAATCGATCATCTACCGAATGCGCGCCGTGGTCCCCCCGCAGAACGGCTATCCCTACGCAACCGGCCACAGCAAACCGGCCCGGGTGAAGGTGAGGGCGGTCAGAACCCCGCCATCGGCGCGCGAGCGGATCATCTCTGAATTCCTGCGGAGCGCAGCGCCTACGATCGAATCGGTCCACAGCGAAGGAAGCAGCTTCGAAATGAGCAGCGAGCAGAGCCAGGTTGACCATCGAGCGAGGAGGACGAAGTGAGCATTTGGAAACCGTCGACGAGGAGCCTGGCAACGGCGGCGCTCGTCTTCGCCGTGTTGGCGTTCGTCGTCGCCATGATCGGGGTCGCGACCGCGAAGCCGACCCGCGTGATCGTCCGCAGGGGCGACATCCAGCCCGGCGCGGTCACTGCCAAGGACCTGGCCAAGGGCGCGGTCCACGCTCGGGCAATTGCAAAGGGTGCCATTCACGGCTCGGCGATTGCCAATGGAGCGATCAACAGCTCGAACATCGCGAACGAAGCGATTCATCCTGCCCAGCTCGCCCCTGAATCGGTGGGCGGGCGAGCCTTGACCAAGGGATCGGTAGGCACCGCCGCGCTCGCAAATGACGCTGTGACGGCAGCACAGCTCGCGCCGGAATCGGTGTACGGCGGCGCCCTCGGCAAAGTTACCCTGGTGACGAAGCCGATCGCCGACCTCGATGCGGTTGCTCACAACGGAGAATGGACCGCGTCAAACACGGAAGTCGCGAGCTGCGGCAGCGGAGAACCGCTCATCGGCTCCGGCTTCGCCATGACGTCCGTAGGCAACGGTCAGGTCGGCTGGCTTCAGGCGCTGCCGATCGTGAATGCATCGTTGCAGGGAGTTGCGGGCCGGATCACTTCGGACTCCGGGGGCACGGCGTCCGCCGAGGTCGTGGCGCAGTGTCTCAAATAGAAGACGAGCCCGGCCCCCACCCCAGGCTAGGAGGGAGGCGGGCCGTCGCAGCGACGGCGGAACTCTCCTCCGCCCTTGCCATCGGAGGCCCATGCGACCCCGGCCAGGAGCTCGGCTCCCTCGAAGCCGCGAAGGGCGGTGCGCAGCAGCTCTCGCGAGCGGCCGGGGACTTCCAGCAGGTAGACGAGGCGGCCTGCTCGATCGTTGGTCAGCTCGATGCGGAGCGCCTGAGCGCGGCGGTCGAGCCAGCCGCGTAGTCCGCGATCGCTTCTCGCCAGCTCGGCCGCAAACCGCTCGACCGTCTCCCAATTCGGATCGAACTCATCAGCCGGAACCACCGCGACCGTGGTTCGCGCCGCCAGCGAGCGGCGCGTGGCCCGGAAGCGTTGTGCAGCCAACGCCGAGGCGACAGCGAGGGCGCCGAGAGCAAGGGGCGCGAGCTTCGCCGCGGAGGCGAGGAGGTGATCGACGCTGAGGCTCGAGGCAGCGCGCCATAGCGCGATGAGCGCGAGCCCGGCGAAGATCACCAGCATCGGCCTCGGATCGCGACCGTCGCCCTTCATCCACTTACCTCTGGGTGACGTAGGTATGTCGGCAAATTGTCGAAGCCGCGATGGGCGCTGCGATGCGGGATCGAGCCCGTTGCCGGGCCAACTGCCGCGACCGCGCGGCCGACCGCGGGCTCGACCGCACGGCCGGCCCTGCGCTCGACCGCGAGCGGATCTCGGTTTCGATCGTCTTTGGCAAGAGTGCCCACGCCACAACAAACGGGCGAGGAGCGAAAGTGCACCCCCCAAATCGTCAATTCGTCGACTCCGTCCACAGCACCACAGAGGACGGAACGGCCAAAGTGGTCCCCTCCGAGGGAACGGAGTTCAGATCGAGACGAGCGAGATGGACCGAGCGGAGTGAGGAAATTGACTCGGCAGCAGCCCACCAATCGCCACGTGTCAGGGGCAGTTCTCTGCTCGAAGGATCTGGCCATCTACCTCTCTGTCGTACGAGCCGCCAAATCCGGCCAAATTTTTTTGTCGCTTCGGTTGTTTCGATGTTCGCCGGGGGGCGTTTGACGGCTGTCTATGCACCCAAAAGGGGCAGTGGCGATCAATCGTTTTGCAACTCGGAGGTTGCAGACCTTCAATAGTGGTCCCCCGAAGCGGGTCGCCGCTCAGCGTGGTCCTGGGACCTCGACGAGCGGTTTCCCAGTTCCGGCTTGCGGTGGTAGCGGTGCCGAGGGGAAGCCGAGCTGCTGCGCCGCCCGCATCATCGGCTCCGGCGAGCGCCTGACTCACGCTGGCGAACCAGCCGCTAGTTGAGTAGGTCTCCTGGGGGCAGCTCGACGGCTTTGGCCAGTTTGAGTAGCGTCGATATCTGCGGGTCCCGTTTGCCGGCCTCGATCCGGCTTACCTCGGTGGCGTGGACCCCACTGCGTTCCGCGACTTGCTCTTGCGTGAGACCGAGTCGTTTGCGGGCGTCCCGCAGATTGGTGCCAAGGTCCCCCACGGAGTGGATCGTCTTTCCTAAGCCTCTCTAGCTCCATAGGAAACTTCACAAGTCTTTCGGTACGCTCTTGGTTGTCGCTGGAGGCGACATTGGAGTGGGGCCGATCCCATTCCCCTGCTGACGGGCCGAGACCGGCCCCTCACTAGCCCCCCTTATGCGTTCTTCATCGTCATCAGACTCGGCACGCAGACAGGCGCCACATTGGCGATCTTCATCGACTCTCACCCCCCTTCCTGAATCAGCCCAGCGAGAGCCGCCAGGAGCGAGGGCGAATGCTAAAGCGGCTCCGAGTATCAGGCATACGCTGACAAGGCAGCATTTCTTGAAAGCTGTGAAATCCCCTATGCTCGGGCCTTGTTGAGTGCGGGAAACAAGTCGAGCCAAAGGGAGGCGGGAAGGTGACGACGACGAGAATCGGCAGGCCCGGCCAGCGCGGCAAGAGGATCGAGGAACGGGTCGGCTTTGCCGTCAGCCACCGGGTCCGCGTCGAAGTCCTGACGCTGCTCAACGAAGGGATCTACACCGCAGACGCCATCGCTGCCTTGATCGGCGAGTCGCGCCAGAACGTCAACTACCACTTGAAGGAATTACTCGATGCTGGTTCGATCGAAATCGCCAAGATCGAAAAGAAGCGGAACACCGACCTCCACTACTACCGTGCGGTCGAGATGCCGAGCTTCGACCGCGATGTGCTGGCGGCAATGAGTCCGGCGCAGAGGCAGGAAATCGCCGGGCTGATCGTGCAGTGCTCGACGGCAGAGGTCATGGCGGCTCTGGCCGCCGGCAAGCTCAGCGACGATCCGCGTGTCTGCCTGATGTGGCGGTGGTTCAACCTCGACGATCAAGGGCGTGAGGAACTCTTCGAGGAGCAGGAGCGATTCTGGGAGCGGGTTCAGGACATCGAGGCCGAGTCAACCAATCGTCGCGCTCGGTCGGGCGAGGAAGCCAGGTCCTACATAGTCGGCGAGTGGGGGTATGAGAGGGCCCGCGCTGCGCCAGAGGCAAATGCTGACAAGAGCGCAAACTCTTTTTGACAGCGGTCCTTTGGCTCTGGAATCTTCCACCGATCAACCGAATTTAAGCCGCCGGCCGGTCTTCGTCCGAATTCCGTCCGGATCGCGATTGGACTGACTGCCCAAGGGGCCGACCACCTCTAGCGAGGTCGCGGTTCGGTCGGCGGCGACGGGTCGGTTGCCAGGCAGATGAGACCAGCTTCCCCAAAACGCCCCCCAACGGTGCCGTCTAGCACCCTCGCAATAGACGGCGCGACGAGAGCGGGAGACGAGTCATCCGATGGCGTATGGCTCGTCTCCCAATCCGTCTCCAGATGATCCGCCTCAGCGCCGCTCATAGGGATGCCCTGTATGAGCAGGTCTTGGATCGGCTCAGCGGCATTGGTGACGTGTGGCTGGCAGCTGAGGCCGAGGACTTCAACACTGCCGGTCGGCTCGGCCAGGAATACTCGGACGACCTCCGTCTCGTGCTGAACGACCTCGGCTGGGGTGGGGGTCCGGGCCGGACGATCGACTTGACGACACCACCCGATGTCTTGCGGCGGGTGGTTAGTCGCCTTGAGACCCGAGCTACCGGGCAGCGCGAAAGTGAAGAACCCGAGTGGGAACGGGCTCGCGACTTGGAGGAGCAGAACCGCCTGGTAGTCGAGGCGTGTCAAGTCGTCCTCGCCGAGCTCGATGCCGAATCGGAGAGAGGAAGTTGACGTCGCGGCAATTTCCAAGCGTCATCGCCGGGCGGTTTGGCGCCAATCTGCGGAGACTCCGGCTTCAGGCAGGGCTTACTCAAGACCGCTTGGCGCCGCTCGCTCAGCTACACCGGTCCGAGATTAGTTTGCTCGAGCGCGGTGAGCGCGAACCCCGGATCGGAACGCTCCTCAAGTTGGCCGGGCCGCTGGAAGTGAGTCCTCTGGAGCTACTGGAGGGAATCGCCTGGGACTGGCAGGACGAAAATCCCCGAGCCGGCGCCTTTCTCGTCGGCGATGAGCGGGTGCGCTGAGAGCTGACCGGGGATGCGTGCTCGTGATTGACGACCAAGCGATTCTCAGCTCGCTGGGGCATCCTCTGCGCCGAAAGATCCTTCGGCGGAGCCTGCAGAGCGCCGAAGCAATTAGCCCGGACCAGCTTGCCAACGAGCTGGGGGAACGGCTGAATGATGTGAGCTATCACGTTCGGGTCCTGAAGGACGCTGGTGCGCTCAAGCTCGTTGACACGCAACCGGTTAGGGGTGTCGTCCGACACTGTTACCGCGCCGATAAGGGGGTGGCGGAACTCCCTTGGGTTCGCGAAGCACTTGGCCTGGGACCCTCTGGCGGGGGCCCGTCATGACTGTCGCGGGTTCCGAGCCTGTTACGGCGCAGTTTGCCCGCAATTTCGTCCGCTATCGCAACGCTGCCGATCTCTCTCAGGAGCAGCTCGGGGATCGATCTGGCCTGACTCGGACGCATGTCGCGAACTTCGAGAAAGGGTCTGCGCACGCCGCAGATCGACACGTTGGTCAAGCTCGCCGGCAGTCTGAATGTCGAGCCGGAGGAGCTATTGGACGGAATCTCCTGGCGGTTGAGCAAGAAACGAGAAGGGCGGTCTATTCGGGACGATGACTCAAGTCAGGCTAGGACGAGAGGACGTAATCACTAGTGATTAGAGAGAGATGCTGGGAACAGCCAGGTAGAAAACGGTCCTTCTACGGGGTCGAGGCCAGACTACAAACGCGATTGGGTCGTCTTTGTGCCTAAGCGATCACCCGGCGGCCCGGATATAGGCGATCCGTTGGCTCGAATCGCCGTTGCGCTTGGCCATCCACTTCGCGTCCGAATCGTTCGGGCCATGGTCGCCGGGGTCGGCAGTGCTACTAGCCTGTCCAAGCTGATCCACGACGCTTCGGTTGGAGATCTTTACTACCACCTGACCGTGCTCGAGCGATGCCGTGTGGTCGACTTTCGCCAGGTGAGCCAGGTCCGTGGGAGCAAGGAGAGGATCTATGAGCTTCGCTCCGCAGCGGCTTGGGGTGACGTATGGGGTTCGCTTCCGCCGCTCGCCGCAGCCGGCCTCCGAAACGCATGGCTGGGTGAGTTCGCGAGCCTTGCGGCCGCGGCGCTCGATTCCCGAACGATTGAGGGACATCTCGGCAGCGTTTTCGGAGGACGCCTGCTCCGAGTCGACGAGCAGGGGGCTGCGGAAATCCGCGAGACCCTGCGGGCGGCGCTCGCCAGCGTCGAGCGGATCGAGGCGCAGAGTCGAGGGCGGCTAGAGGCGGCTAATCCGGCTGGAGGAACGAGCATGGTGGTTGGAGCCGCTGCGTTCGAGGCTCCGCCGGCCCAGTGGTGGGAGGGCCGGAATGCCAACGCCCCGTGAGACTGACGGCAGCAAGTGCTTTTCGTTCGAAGGCATCGATGCCCTGCAATTGGAGGCCGACCACAATGAGGAGGTAGGCCGAGGAGCGAGTCTCAGCGGTTTGCTCGATTCAAGCGCGTCGCCGGCACGCCGCTCGTCGTTTCGCTGGCATGGCCGAGCGGGTGAACTGTTCTTGCTCTTGCATTTCGCCAGGCTGGTGCTGCTCCACTGGCGAATTCGCGCTGAACCGCTCGAGACACTCGCACTTGTCGTTCACCTCGGGGCTCCGGTGATGTCCAGAGCGGACAGAGGGGCGCTCGCTGACGCATTAGCCGAGGCAAATGAAGACGAATCGCCCGAACCTCCGCAGACCATCGCGATTTTGGTAGCGGCGAGTCGCTGGTTTTGTCGTCTGAACTTGAACTGGTGAAGGGACGATTCCGGCGGTCCACTGCGCGCGGGAAGGACCTTTGCATATTCCGGAGGCGTCGAATTCAAGATCATTTAAGTAGAAAATTAGGTACTGAAACCAAAACCCGGGGTGATAAAAACCCGGAGTCATTTGGGATCAACCCTGAAGGTGAATAGAAACGATCCGGCGCAGGGGCGCCAGTCAGGTAGGGGAAATGTCGGGAGACAGGCGCATATTCACGGGGCGGCCCGTGGGCCGCAGGCTCAGTGCAGCCGCGGTCCTCCTGCTGCTACTGATTGTTCTGTCCGCTACCGCCTCGTCTTCGGCCACCGCACACGAATCGACCCCTTACGCATATCCCGAAATATCAGGGCGCGACATCGAAGAAGCCAGCAGGTCCGCTGGTGACGAAGGAGTCGAAGAACAGCTCACCGACTCCGAGGCTGCCGAAAACCTGCCGCACAACGACCTCGATCGCGACCAGGCGGTCCGTCTACTCAACTCAGTGTTCGAACTTCCGCTGGAGGGGCGTGCCGGGATCTACGACGAACTCGACGTGAAGAGATTCTTGTCCAACAACGCAGCGATCATTCCCGCGGGCCAGCAGCCGGAATCGCCAGGGATCTCAATCGGGGAAGAAGCCGCGGGATCAACCGGCCCGACGCTGCTGGAGTCATCGGCTCCACTCCGCGCTAAGAACGCTTCAGGAGAAGAGGAAGCGGTCAACCTCGGGCTCGAACACGTAGAAGGTGAATTGCAG
The DNA here is from genome assembly GCA_036489595.1 of Solirubrobacterales bacterium. Classification (GTDB taxonomy): domain Bacteria; phylum Actinomycetota; class Thermoleophilia; order Solirubrobacterales; family 70-9; genus VAYN01. Next base: position 504 of record DASXFL010000019.1, on the reverse strand, counting down.
CCAGCGAATCCGATAGTCGAAGTCGGGATTCCTCAGGAACTCGGCGAAGGAATCGAAATCGGCGGCGAAGCTGGCGAAGAACCCGTTCGGGTCCAACTCGTCTCGGCGCCTCAGGAACGTGCTCCTTCGACGATTGACGAAAGCGTCGCCGTCTATCCGAACGTCGGCACCGATACGGATCTTGCAGTTGCGCCGACTCCTGAAGGGGTTGAGACGCTGACTCAATTGCGAACCGCCGAAGCACCGACCTCGCAGACCTTCAGGCTGGAACTTCCGGCTGGGGCATCTCTCCAGGCAAGCCCTAGTGGTGGGGCTGAAGTCGTCCGCCAGGACGGCAAGCTCCTCCTTCGAGTCCTTCCTCCCTCGGCGATCGACGCAGAAGGGAACGAAGTGCCGGTAAGCATGTCGCTATCTGGCGATACGATTTCGCTCCGGGTCTCGACCAGCAAATCGACTGCGTTCCCGGTCTTAGTGGACCCCCTCTACCAGACGTATCGCTGGTAC
>DASXFL010000011.1:0-4978 GCA_036489595.1 Solirubrobacterales bacterium | reverse complement strand
CCGGTGTACTTGGCGGCGCTTCGTCAGCAGCGGTCGCGGATGATCGAGGCCGGACTGATCACGGAGAGTGACTTCGATGCACTCGAACTGCGCTATCAGGATCCGGAATACGACCACTTGTCCCACACGATGATGTCGGTCTGGGGACGGCGACCGGCCACCGAGACGTAGGGCCCGGGTCTACCTCAGGTCTTCGCACCACAAGCTCCCCGGTCTGGTCGCGGCCCTGAACGGCCAGAGCCACATCGAGCTGCCGAGCTCGGCGAGCAACCACCCGTTGGCCGCGACCGGCGGGCCTGGGATCGGGCGGTCGCGGCGGTCGAGCGCTACCGCGTCGAGCATGGCATTCGGGACACAGACAGCGCGCTCGGGCCGGAGGCGAGCGATCGAGTCCAACGGCTCGCGCGAGAGCGGGCGATCCAGTCGATCCGGCGGGCACAGCGAAGCCGGGCGCTGGAGCGGGCGAGGGCGCTGCGGACGACGAACCTGGAGATCGTGAGATGAGCGAGATGGTGAGCAGAACTTGATGGTGTCGCCCGGACGGCAGGCAGGTCGTGGGCAAGGACGGTCGGATGGATGTGGAGTTAGTCGAAGCCGTCGCGGTAGGGCGAGATCAGACGGTCGTTCTCACCCGGTCGGTCTCCTCCTCGTCTCAGCGCTGGTTCTCGCACTGGTCGTATATCTCTCTTCCCCTTCGCACGCCGGGAAAATTTAGGTTCGGCCGATTCGGCTCTGGCAAGCCGAATGATTTGCGGCCAGATGTCCGGCAAGGTGGCGAAGTAGCGTTGCAATGCGGACACGAAAACGGCCCTGCCGGACACCAGCCGGCCGCCTTTCCGGGCCTGCCGGACGCCTTTCTCACCCTGTCGGACATCGCCTTTCCGACCCTGGCGGCCATTGGGTGGCGCGGGCCGGCCCGCCGCGCGTGGAGGGGGCGGAGCTCGCAGCTCGAAGGCGCCCCGGCGGCAGGGAGCCGCGGCCGCCCGGAGACGGCAGGTAGGCAGACGATGAGGACGAATCGAGAGGACAAGACGACACGCCCGGCGGGCGAGATGCCCACCCGGGGGGTCCACAATCGCCGCTCGCCGCACAGTTGTCGTAGATGCAGCGAAGCGCAACACGACCGCCGCGGCGAGACACGAGGAAACCAGGGTGGCCACCTTCGCGGTCCGCGGCTCTGTCCTTGTGGATGCAGCGAGGCGAAACAGGAGGTGCATGGCGGGCCGCGGCGCGAGCGGGGGGTCCGCTTTCGGCGCTCGGCGCCCTGTTCTTATGGATGCAGCGAGGACCGGCATGAAAGGAACGGTGAGCCGCGGGGCGCGGGCCGTCCTCCCTGCCCTGCCGGGGCCTCACGAGGGCTCCGCTCGGCTTCGCCCTTCGCTTCGCCAATGCCTGCGCCGGTTGCTTCGGCTCTCCCTGCGCCGAGCGCTCGCGCCGCGCGCCGGCAAACGCCGATCCCAGCGCGGTTTGTCGGCCCCCGCCGGCGCCGACATCTCTACTCGCTCTCCGGGTCAGAACATCAAGGCAGACCGCACCGCCCGGCTCGCGCTCGCGATCACTCCCCTCGCGGCCTCGTCCGCTACGTCGATCGCACTCGGCGCGACCGCGATTCCCTCGGCGCCGGTAAGGCAGCGCTCCTCCGCCTCGGCGGCCACGATCGCACTCGGCGCGACCGCGATCGCCTCGGCGCTGGCGACACAACGCACCCCCATCACCGCGCCGGCCGCAGAGCGCCCGGCGTCCGAATGGCGATGCGATCGGGGTCGCAGGTGAAGGCGGCGTCCAGCGCCGCGGGCGGGCTGCCCGAGGTGACGGTCGAGGTGATCGCCTCGCTCGGCTACCACCGCGTCCTCTCCACCGAGCAGGTGCGGCAGGTCCACCTGCCCGGGCGCAGCCCGCGGCGGGCGCAGCAACTCCTCGCCGACCTGGAGCGGGCTGAGCTCGTCGATCACGTCGAGGCGCGCAGATCGCCGCGGCGGCTCTGGTTCCTCGCCGAGCGCGGTGCCGAGCTCGCCGCCCGAACCGGCGGGCTGGAGCGGGCGCCGAAGTTGCTCGGCCCGCGCGAAGCGGCCGGCCCTCTGCGCGCCCACACCCACGCGGTCAACGAGGTCGGGATCGCCTTCCTCGAGGCGGCGCGCGAGCGCGGCGATGAATGCGGCCCGCTCGCCTGGCGCCATGAGGTCGCCCACCCCCTGAACCGCGGCCGCGGCCGGGCGCGGCGGACGCTCTTCGCCGACGCCGTCCTCAGCTACCTGCGCCTGGAGGAGAGCACGATCTTTCTCGAGCAGCGCTTCATCGAGCTCGACCGGGCGACGCTCTCGGTCGATCGCCTCGCCGCCGAGCTCGGCCGCTACAGGGAGCTGCGCGGCGCCCGCGACAAGGACGGCGAGCCGCTGTGGCGCCGGCGATACCCGGTCTTCCCGGGGGTGGTCTGCGTCCTGGCCGGCGCCGCGCGCGAGGCGCTCGGCCGCCGCCGCGACCTGGCGGCCGCGCTCCTGCGCCGCGACCCGGCGCTGTCGGAGCAGATGAGCGGGGCGATCTCCTTCTGCCTGCTGGAGGACCTGCGGGCCCGCGGACCCTTCGCGCCGATCTTCCGCTCGGTCGCCGGGCCCGAGCGGCCGGTGGACTGGCTCGGCGAGGGCGAGGCCGTTGCGGGCGGCCGGGAGGACGACGATGCCTGACCGCCGCGCCCTCAACAGTGACATCACCGCGATGGCGCCCGGCCGGGAACACTGCCGATCTGATCGCGAGCTTCCCATCTCTGCCGCTTCGGGAGCTAGAATGCAGAGCAACATAAGTGGGGCCGCGCGCACCAACGCCGGCCCCGTGGCATCCGGCTCAGTTGGCACCAGGCCGGACGCAGCGGGAACGGTAGCGAGCTACCGGCTCCAAGAAGCGGCCCCCGGCGGCGTTGTCGCGCCAACCGAGGGCCTGACCAGAGGAAGGACCTGCTTCCAATGGCTGACCGGAACCCTATGCGCGCCCGCGCGCCCTTCGGCACGGACACGATCACCGTTCTCGCCGAGTTCCCGCCCAGCGCGGTCGGTGTGGCGCGCGGGCTCGAACTCCCGACCGCCGATCGGCGGCTGAGCCGCGATGGATGCCCGGGCGCCAGCCACGAAGCGAGGAGCCGATCGTCGCGGACGGGGCGCCCGGCAGGTCCGGCGCCCAACCGCCGAGCGTCGCGGCGAGCTGCCCCGCCTCCTCTACACCCGCGAGGAGTCCGCTCAGGTGCTCGGCATGAGCCTCAGTCACTTCCAGCGCCACGTCCAGCCCTACATCCCCTGCGTCTATGTGGGCCAGCTGCGCCAGTACCGGCCCGAGGACCTGAGGGCGTGGGCGGAGAGGGAAGCCAGTGAGCGACGCTGAGCCCGATCGGGCACCGCCCAAACGCCGCACCGTCGACACCAAGACCCGCTACGAGGGCGTCTTCGCCCGCCACCAGCTTCCCTGCACGCTCGGCGTCGGCGGCGGGGATTGCAACTGCACTCCCCGCTACTTCGGCGTCGTCTGGGATCGCGTCGCCGCCCGGCACCGCAAGACGGGCTATTTCCGCCTCGCCAGCGAGGCCCGCGACGCTCGCCGCGATCTTCTGCAAGCGGTGCGCCAGGGCAAGCTGCCACGCGAGTCCGGCGCGCGCTTCGACGAGGCCCGGGACCGCTTCCTCAGAGCGGTGCGGGAAGGGGTCGCGCTGAACAAGCGCGGTCGCCCGTATAAGCCTAAGGCAGGCAAGAGCCTCGAAGGGGCGCTCTCTCGCGTCCCCGAGTCGATCTCCCGCAAAGCCGTCGACCGGGTCAGCGGCGGCGACGTGCAGGGCCTGATCGACGACCTCAAGCGCTCCGGCCTCTCGGCCTCGCGGATCGCCGCGATTGTCAACGCGATCCGCTCCTTCTACAGCTGGGCGCAGCTCCACGAACTCGCCGGCGAGAGCCCGGCCGAGAAGGTGAGGCTGCCGGCGAAGGCCGAGAACCCGCGCGATCGGATCGCGACGCCGGCCGAGTTCGCCGCGCTTCTCAAGGCGCTCCACCGGCAGACGCCGAAGGAGCGAAAGGAGAAGACGGCGCGCACGCCGCGAGAGGCGCTGCGCGACTCGGTGCCCTTCGCGCTCGCCGCCTACGCCACTGCCCGCCACCAGGAGATCCAGATCCTCGACTGGCGCGATGTCGACTTCAAGCTCGACGGCCTCGAGCTCGCCGCCGACGAGGAAGGCCGAAAGCCGGGAGGCTCCTGGCGGATCGTGCCGATGGTCGCGCCGCTGCGGAAGATCCTGCGCGAAGAGTGGATCGCCCAGGGACGGCCGAAGAAGGGCAAGGTCTGCCCGCCGCGGGCGATCCGACGGAGCGGCCTGCTGGCGCTCAACGCCCTCCAGGCGCGCGTGCAGAAGCGCTGGCGCGAAGCGAAGCTGGAGCCGATCGGCCTGCAGGACTCCCGCCACACGGCGGCCACCTGGCTCGACCATGCCGGCGTCAGCCCCAAGGTCGCCTCGGAAATCATGGGCCACAAGACGCCCACCTACCGCGCCCCTGGCGCGGCCCGCATCACCCAGGACCGCTACACGCACATGCTGCCGGGAGAGATGGAGCGCGCCCGCGAGCTGCTCGACGCCTTCCTCGTCGACCGCGAAAACGAAGACGCGAACGCCCGTCGGCGCTGAGCGCCGCCGTTGCGCCTGCCTCTAGGCTCGACTGCCGCGCTTGCCGCCCGGCGGCCTAGCCTGAGCAGTCGCCAAACTGGCTAAAGCCCGGTCTTCAAAACCGGGAACGAGGCTCGAATCCGTGGAGCGCTCCGCTCGGAATTTCGCCGAGATTTCGTTCCCTATGACGTTCCCTAGCGAATCGGGGTCGAGAGGATTTGGCTTGTCAGAGCGCCGAATCAGCCGAAAGTCGTGCCGGATGCAAGGTCTCCAAAACCGGCGATTCCAGGTTCGAGTCCTGGCTGCCCCGTCTCGCTATCCCGCTTGGGAAGAGGGATAGCTGAT
>DASXFL010000188.1:0-36220 GCA_036489595.1 Solirubrobacterales bacterium | reverse complement strand
ATCGAGAAATTGGCAAGCAGGAACACCGGCAGCGCGAGGGCCAGCGCGATGAGGTCGACGTACTTGGGAGGAGACATGAATTACGCCCGGCTCGGGGCTGAGCGGGCGCAGCCGCGACTATAGACGAAAGGGCCCGAGAATGGCTTGTCCATGCGGGATAGTGCCGGTTGCCACTACTTCGTGCGCCTTTGTCACTATCTCGGCGCCCCCTTCGGCTCGGTCGGCGCCTTTTCGGGGCGCGGCGGCGGCGCCTCGCCGCCCGGCAAACCCCCCACTTCCTCCAGCTCGACCGCCTCGAACTCGCCCGTTTCCGGGTTGATCCGGGCGCGGCGGAGCTTGAGGATCTCTAGTACGTAGACGAGGTAGACGCTGTAGGCGAGGGCGGCCGCGATCAGGGCCAGCATCAGCGCCGTCCAGCCGGCGTGGAAGTGGCCGTGGTTGTCGCTGTAGGGGACGAAGCGCAGGGCCAGCGCCAGCCCCGCCATCACTACCGTCCAGGCATAGAGGTAGGCGACAGTGCGGCGCTGGCTGAAGCCGATGTTGGCCATCCGGTGGTGGAAGTGCCAGGCGTCGGCCTGGTAGACCGGCTGGCGGTATTTGAGCCGTTTGGCGACGACGAAGCCGGTGTCGAGGATCGGCACCGCGAGGACGACCAGCGGGAAGGCGAGGGCGATCACCGCGTTCGTCTTCAGCGCCCCCTGGACCGAGGCGGTGGCGAGCAGGAAGCCGAGCAGGTTGGAGCCGGTGTCGCCCATGAAGCTGGAGGCGGGCGGGAAGCCGTGGCGGAGGAAGCCGAGGGCGGCGCCGGCGGTAAGCGCGGCGAGGACGCCGGCGGCGTTGCGTTCGAGCGAGAGGGCGATCGCGGCGAGGGTGACGGCGGCGATCGTGCAAACCCCGGCGGCGAGCCCGTCGACCCCGTCGAGGAAGTTGATGACGTTGACGACGGCGACGATGCCGAGGATCGTCAGCGGGTAGGCGAGCCAGCCGAGCTGCCAGCCGCCGAGGAAGGGCAGGGTGAGGTTGTCGACCCGGACCCCGGCGAGGACCGGGATCGCGGCGGCAGCGATCTGCCCGACCAGCTTTGGAAAGGCGGAGAGCCCCTCGACGTCGTCGACGACCCCGACCGCGGCGATCGCGATCGCGCCGATCAGGATCGAGCGGCTCTGGCCGTCGTCGGGCAGCCAGATCCAGCCGGCAACCTCGACCGCGACCAGGATCGCGAGGCCGGAGAGCCGCGGCATCGGCCGGTCGTGGAGGCTGCGCTCCTTGGGGACGTCGATCGCCCCGACCCGGAAGGCGAGCCGCTCGGCCAGCGGCACCAGCAGCCAGGCGATCGCCGCGGCGGCGATGAAGGCGAGGACGGCGTCGGCGGTCGTCGGGACCATGGTCGGGGCGTTGCTCCTGCCCTTTGAAGGACTCGGTCAGGCTACTGCGCCCGTGCGGCGGCGCACCCGTTGGACCTTTTGGTTGCCATAGCCCCCCAAAGGTCCAACGCGCACTCAGCCGGGCGGTTCGGGGGCCTGGGCGGGGCGCACCCACTCGCCGGCGGCGAGGACGGCGGCGGTCAGCAGGCCGGGGTCGCGGCGGTGGAGGACGCCGACCGGAGTCGTCCGCTTGGCCAGCTCGAGCGCCACCGGGTCCTCGAGCACGCGCAGCCGGCCGTCGGCGATCAGCGCCTCGTCGACCCCTCCCATGCGGCCGCTGAAGGTGGTGTAGACGGGGGTGCCGAGGGCGACCGCCTCGCGGTTCATGGTGCCGCCGGCGCTGACGACGAGGTCGGCGTAGGCGATCAGGCTCTGGGCGTCGACCGCGGCAGCGGGGACGATCAGGTTCGGGGACCGCAGGGCGCGAGCCGCCTCCGCCTGCTCCTCGGTGCGGGGAACGATCACCGCCTGCGCCCCCGGCTCGGCGGCGAGCCGGCGGACGGTGGCAGCGTAGACGTCGTTTGGGGCGTGGTACTCGGAGGTCTCGGGTGGCGGCCGAACCACGACCAGGACCTTCTCGCGGTCGAGCCCGAGCTCCTCGAGCACCCGCAGGTCGGGCTCGAAGTCGGCCAGGTAGTACTCCTCCTTCAGGCCCGGGTAGCGGACCAGCTTCTCCTCCTTGGCGCCGGCCTTACGCAGCCGCTCGACCGGGATCGAGTCCGGGACCAGGACCCGCTCCGCCGCCTTCCAGGCGATCTTCCGCTGCAGCCCCCCGTACTCGTAGTCCTGCATCTGGACGGAGGGGAAGCGGAAGGTGGCGGAGATCACCGCCAGGTCGACAGAGCCGTGGGCGAGCCCGAGTTGGGGGCTCGCCTTCCAGACGACTTTCGCCAGCTTCGAGGAGCGAGCTCCGAGGGCGCGGGCCTTGCCGAAGCGCGAGGCGCCGCCATGCTCGCCGACCGCCGTGTACTCGATCCCCAACCGATCGAGGATCCCCAGGGTCTGCCCGTACTCGCGCGCGGTGACGAGGACGTCATGGCCCTGCGCTTCCATCTCGCGCACGATCGGCCGCAGCACCAGCGGGTGCGCGGCGGCGGTGCAGTCCACCCAGATGCGCAAGCGACTAGACCGAGGCCGGCGTCAGCTGCGGGTAGAGCGGGAAGCGGTCCATCAGGGCGCCGGTGCGCTCGGCGAGCGCCGGCTTCTCGGCGTCGAAGTCCGGCCCGAGCGCGGCGACGATAACGGCGGCGATCTCGCCCATCTCCTCCTCGCCGAGGCCGCGGGTGGTCAGCGCCGGGGTGCCGATCCGCAGGCCGGAGGGGTTCATCGGCGGCCGCTCGTCGAATGGGATCGCGTTGCGGTTGACCGTGATCCCGACCTCCTCCAGCCGGTCCTCGGCAGTCTGGCCGTCGAGCCCGGTCGGGGTCAGGTCGACGAGGACGAGGTGGACGTCGGTGCCGCCGGTGAGGACGGGGACGCCGCCCGCTTCGAGGCCCTCGCCGAGGGCGCGGGCGTTGGCGAGGGTCTGCCGCTGGCGCTCGGCGAACTCCGGCGTCGCGGCGATCCGCAGCGCCACCGCCTTGGCGGCGACGGTGTGCATCAGCGGCCCGCCCTGCTGGCCCGGGAAGATCGCTTTGTCGATCGCCTTCGCGTGCTCGGGGCGGCAGAGGATCATGCCGCTGCGGGGGCCGCAGAGGGTCTTGTGGATCGTCGTCGTGACGACGTCGGCATGGGGCACCGGGCTCGGGTGCTCGCCGGCCGCGACGAGGCCCGCGAAGTGCGCCATGTCGACCATCAGCTTGGCCCCGACCGAGTCGGCGATCTCGCGGAAGGCGGCGAAGTCGAGCTGGCGCGGATAGGCGGACCAGCCGGCGACGATCAGCGCCGGGCGGTGCTCCTCGGCGAGGCGCCGGACCTCGTCCATGTCGACGAGCATGTCCTCGCGGCGCACGTGGTACGGCACCGGGTTGTAGAGCTTTCCGGAGACGTTGATCTTCATCCCGTGGCTGAGGTGGCCGCCGTGGTCGAGGGCGAGGCCGAGGAAGGTGTCGCCGGGTTCGAGCAAGGCCATGTAGACGGCGTTGTTGGCCTGGGCTCCAGCGTGGGCCTGGACGTTGACGTGCTCGGCGCCGAACAGGCTCTTGGCTCGCTCGATCGCCAGCTCCTCGGCGACGTCGACCTCCTCGCAGCCACCGTAGTAGCGGGCGCCCGGGAGGCCCTCGGCGTACTTGTTGGTCAGCACCGAGCCGACCGCTTCCAGCACCGCCTGCGGGACGAAGTTCTCGGAGGCGATCATCTCCAGGGTCCGCTGCTGGCGGTGCAGCTCGCGGTCGAGGACCGTCTGGATCTCCGGATCGACCTCGGCCAGCGGCGCGGCTTGGAAGTTCTCGGGCAGCTGGCTCATCGGCGCCGACCATACCAGCGGTTCGGGATAGCCTTGCGGCCGTGAGAGCGCGCCGACTCGCCCCCTTCGCCGCGATGCTCGCCTGGCTGGCGCTCAGCGCCGCGACGGCGAGCGCGGCGCCGGCCCAGAACCCCTGCACCGGGACGGAAGCGAAGCATCTGCTGTGCCCGAACCTGAGGATCGGGCCGCCGAGCGAAATCTATGAGGACGGCTACGACGGCAAGCTGCGGCTGCACGCGACCAGCGACGTCCGCAGCCGCGGCAAGGGGCCGATGGAGCTGCGCGGACACCGCGATGGCCCGAAGTCGATGCGGGTCGTCGAGCGGATCTACAAGGTCGGCGGCGGTCACATCGACGTGCGGACCGACGCCACCCTGCACTTCACCGACGTCGGCTACTACTTCGGCGGCTCCTACTGGAAGGTCCACCAGCTGGCCCGGTTCGAGCTGCGCCGGGCGACCGCCGACGGAGCCGCGGTGGGGCCGGTCCTCCGCACCAGCCCGAAGCTCAACTACTGCCTGCGCGACCTCGATCGCACCCGGCCCGGCCCGCGCTCGCCGGAGTATCCCCACTACCCGGGCTGCAACCAGGACCGCTCGATCGAGCGCGACGTGCTCGGGACCTCGGTCGGCTGGTCGGACATCTACCCGTCCGACTACGACAAGCAGTGGATCAACGTCACTGGGCTCCGCGGCTGCTTCGTCTTCTCGATGACCGTCAATCCCAAGCATCTGCTGTTCGAGTCGAACGAGGGCGACGACACCTCGCGACGCCTCGTCCGCCTCCCCTACCCCGGCCACCCCGGCTGCTGACCCGCCTGAGCTGTTCAGGCAAGGCCGACGGAGGCGAGGGCAGCGAAGAGGTCACCTTCGGAGATCGCGCCGGCGCGGAGCACCTTCCAATCGCCGTCCTCCTCGATCGAGGAGATGTCGACGACGGTCGAGGGCAGGCCGGGGAGCCCGCCGCCGTCGACCACCAGGTCGGCACCGGCCCGGATCGACGCGGGGACGGCGTCGAGGCAGCGCACAGCCGGCTGGCCGCTGAGGTTGGCCGAGGTCTGGAAGACCGGGCACATCGCTCCGGCGAGCGGGCCGCCGATCAGCCGCACGCCAAGCCGCTCGCGGTCCTCGCGGCAGGCGAGCGGGTAGCGCTGCTGCGGGTTGGCGAGGATCAGCGTCACCGGGCCGGGCAGCAGCGCGCTGGCGGCGGCGCGGGCCTTCGGCCCGAGCCCGGCGACGAGCTCGCGAAAGGCGAGCGGCGAGAAGTACATGACCGCCGACGACTTGCCGTCGTCACGCCCCTTCAGCTCGTGGATGCGCTCGATCGCGGTCGCGTCCAGCGGGTCGCAGGCGAGCCCGTAGACGCCGTCGGAGGGAAAGACGACGACCCTGCCGGAGGCGATCGCCCGTTCCAGCGCGCTGCGCGCTACCGCCTCGCCGTCCCGCTCGATCGAGACGAGCTCGCTCACCGCCCGACCACCACCCGCTCGATCCCCGCCAGGTCGCGCCGCGTCTCGGCCCGCTCGAAGCCGGCACCACGAACGAGCTGCGCCACCGCCACCGCCTGCCCCTCGCCGATCTCGACGGCGACGACCGGTGCGTTCGTTCCTTGTTGCCCATACGACAACAAGCGACGAACGGCGCCGGGGACGAAGAGGGCGCGGTAGGCGTCGAGGCCGTCGGGCCCGGCGAGGAGAGCCTCGTGGGGCTCCCACCGGGTGACCTCCGGCTGCAGTGACGGCCAGTCCAGCTCAGCGATGTACGGCAGGTTGGCGAGGACGAGGTCGAAACCCCCAGCTGCCGCCTCACCCTCGGGCAGCGTCCCGTCGACGAAGCGCACGCGGTCGGCGAGGCCGAGGCGCTCGGCGTTCGCCCGCGCCACTTCCAGGGCGCCGGGGGACGTATCGGTCGCCACCACCTCGGCGCCAGGCAGCTCGTCGGCGATCGCGAGGGCGATCGCGCCGGAGCCGGTGCCGACGTCGAGGGCCCGCGCCGGCGCCAGCTCGACCGCCAGCTCGACCAGCAGCTCGGTCTCCGGCCGCGGGACCAGAACCCTCCGGTCGACCGCCAGCTCGAGCCGCCGGAACCCCTTGCGACCGAGGATGTAGGCGACCGGCTCGCGGCGCAGCCGCCGCCGCACCGCGGCGCCGAAACGGCGCCCCGCCGCCGGCTCCAACCCGGCCCCGGGATCGGCGAGGAGCGCCGCCCGATCCCACCCCGTCGCCTCGCTCAGCAGCACTTCGGCGTCGAGCCGCGCTTCCGCGACCCCCGCCGCGGCCATCGCCTCGGCGGCCGCGCCGAGCGCGTCCCCCACCGTCCCCGCCGCCGCGACCACGCTCAGCTGCCGACTGCCGCCGACTCGAGCCGCTGCCGCTTCTCCTCGGCCGAGAGGGCGTCGGTGAACTCCGATAGATCGCCGCCCAGGACCCCGTCGAGGTTGTGCGAGGTGAGCTTGATCCGGTGGTCGGTGACCCGGCCCTGGGGAAAGTTGTAGGTGCGAACCTTCTCCGAGCGCTCGCCGCTGCCGACCTGGGCTTTGCGCTCGGAGGCGATCTTCGCCTGCTGCTCGGCGATCTCGCGCTCGAGCAGGCGCGCGCGCAGCACCCGCATCGCCCGCTCGCGGTTCTGCAGCTGCGACTTCTCGTCCTGCATCGAGACGACGATGCCACTCGGCTTATGAGTGATCCGCACAGCCGAATCCGTCGTATTTACACTCTGCCCCCCAGGCCCGGATGACCGGTAGACGTCGATCTGCAGGTCGTTCGGGTCTACCTGCACATCGACTTCCTCCGCCTCCGGAAGCACCGCGACCGTGGCCGTCGAGGTGTGGATGCGCCCCTGCGACTCCGTCTCCGGGACCCGCTGTACGCGGTGAGTGCCGCCCTCGAACTTGAAGACCGAGTAGGCACCGTCGCCCTTGACCGCAAAGGTCACCTCCTTGAAGCCGCCGGGCTCCGAAGCCGACTGCGAGAGCACCTCGGTCGAGAACCCCCGCTCCTCCGCGTACCTCGTCAGCATCTTGAAGAGGTCGCCGGCGAACAGCGCCGCCTCGTCGCCACCGGTCCCGGCGCGGATCTCGACGATCACGTTCTTGGCGTCGTTGGGGTCGCGCTCGACCATCGCCAGCCGGATCTCCTCTTCCAGCCGCTCGAGCCGTGCCGGCGCCTCGTCGACCACCCGCCGCAGCTCCTCGTCCTCGCCCTCGGCCAGCAGCTCGCGCGCCCCCTCGAGATCGTCGCGCACGGTCAGGTACTCGTCCGCCAGCGCCCGCGCCGGCTGCAGCTCACGGTACCCGCGCCCGACCTCGGCGTAGCGCTCGCGGTCCCTGATCACCGCCGGGTCCGACATCTGCTCCTCGAGGTCGGAGAAGCGCGCCTTTATCTGCTCGACCAGCTGATCGATCATGGGACGGAGCCTAGCCGGGCGGGGCGAGTCTCCGCCCACGTCGCTGGAGCTCCGTCATTCGGCCCAGATGCCGACCTGCTTGGTCGGCGTGCGGTCCCCCTAGAGCCACGTCATCATCGAGAGCAGCTTGCGTCCCGTCTCGTCCTCGTCCCGATTCATCGGAAGGTGGCTCTCAACTCGTAGCGGCCAATCGCGCGCGGGAACGCGGATGTCCGCGGCTACGCGACGATCTCGATCGGCTGCCGCTTCGCCGCCTCGACCGGGTCCTCGCGGGCGAGGACGGCGTTGAGCGAGGCGATCGCGACGGCCAGCTCCTCCTCGTCGGGCTCGCGGGTGGTGAGGTTCTGCAGCATCAGGCCCGGCCACATCACCGCCCGCACCCAGCGCTTGCGACGGTTTTTGCCGGCCCACTTGATGACCTCGTAGGAGAGGCCGGCGATGACCGGGATGCCGACGATCCGCGAGACCACCAGCCAGTACCAGGCGGGCAGGCCAATCGGGGCGAAGACGAAGATCGCCAGCACCATCACGATCAGCAGGAAGCTGGTGCCGCAGCGCGGGTGCAGGCGCGAGTAGAGCTTGGCGCGGGCGGGGGTTAACTCGTCTTCGGCCTCGTAGCAGGAGATCGTCTTGTGCTCGGCGCCGTGGTACTCGAAGACGCGCCGCAGGTCGGGCATTTTCGAGATCGCCCAGAGGTAGCCGATGAAGATGCCGGTCCGCAGCAGGCCCTCCACCAGCCAGAAGAGGAGCGGGGAGCCGAGCTTGTCCTTGAAGAGGCTGGTGATCCCAACCGGAACGACGAAGAAGAGGCCGACCGCGAGCAGCAGCGAGACGACGATGGTCAGGCCCCAGACGAAGCCCCCGATTTCCTCTTTCTCGCCTTCCTCGTCCTCCTCGAGCTGGGCGTTGGCGGAGATCGAGAGCGCTTTGAAGCCGATCTTCATCGACTCGGCGAGAGCGACGACGCCGCGCAGGAGCGGCAGCCGCCAGGCGCGATGGCGCTGCGCCCAGGGCTTGATCGCCTCCGACTCGACTTCGATCTGGCCCTCCGGCGTGCGGACGGCAACCGCCCAGACGGAGACGCCGCGCATCATCACGCCCTCCAGCACCGCCTGGCCGCCCACGGGCGCGTCGCGCTTGGCGACGAGCGCGCCGTCGGGCATCCGCACAGCGTCCATGGCGTCGCCGTTGCGGCTTGGCGCGCCGCCGCTCGCCTCCTCGTTCGAGGGGATGTGCGACGTCCGTGCCAAGCCCGCCGGCGGGCTCATAGGACTATTTGCTGGCCCTGTGCTTTGCCTGGCGACGCTGGAACCGCTCGACGCGGCCTCCGGTGTCGACCAGCTTTTGCTTGCCGGTGTAAAACGGGTGGCACTCGGAGCAGAGCTCGACGTGCAGGTCGCTCTTCGTCGACCGCGTGTAGAACTGGTTGCCGCACGAGCAGTGCACGTTGGCAAGCGTGTATTCGGGGTGGATTGCTTGCTTCATCTCGATCAATTCTAGAGAACGGCGCAAGTCGTGCCGATAAAGGGGTGTGGCAGCCGTGGTGCGCACCCGCACGGATCGCGTCGGAGGGGTCCTCCGGGCGCTGATCGCCGCCGTCCTCTTCGCCGGCGGGGCGGTCGTGCTGCTGCACGACTGGGGCGAGATCGGCGGCTCCGGGCTCGACCAGGCGATCAACGGCGAGCTCTATGACGCGGTGGTCGTCGCCGCCGGCCTGGCGGCGTTGCTGAAGGCCCGCGACGAGCGGCCCGAGCGCGCCGCCTGGCTACTGATCGGCGCCTCCGTCCTCGCCTGGGCCGCCGCTGAGGTCTACTGGACCGCGGCGCTCGCCGGCGACCCGTCGGTGCCGATCCCTTCCCCCGCCGACGCCGGCTACCTCGCCTTCTACCCGCTCGCCGCCGCCGGGCTCCTACAGCTGGTCCGCACTCGATCGCGCACCCTCGACTGGCGGCGCTGGATGGACGCCGCGATCGCGGCTCTGGGGACCGCCGCGCTCGGCGCCTGGGCGATCTTCGAGTTCGTCGCCGACCACACCGCCGGCTCGACCCTGGAACGGGCGACGACGCTCGCCTATCCGCTCGGCGACATCCTCATCCTCGCCCTCGTCATCGGGGTGGTGGCGCTGACCGGCTGGCGGCCGGGCCGCAGCTGGGGCCTGCTGTTGGTCGGCCTGACGGCGCTCGCCGCCGCCGACGTCGCCTTCACGCTGGCTGAAGACGGCAGCGTGATCCCAGGCGGCGACTGGATCGAACCGCTGTACCTGATCGGCGCCGTGTGCATCGGGGCCGAGGCCTGGCTGGCGCCGGTCCGCCAGATCCGCCCCGCCTACCGCCCGGACGGCTGGCGCGAGCTGATCGTTCCCGGCGCGTTCGCGGTGGTGATGCTGCTGCTGTTCTCGGTCCAGTACGCGAGCTCCGGCCACCTGCTGACGGTGGCCCTGACCGCGGCGACGGTGCTGGCGATCGTCATCCGCCTCGCGGTCAGCGTGCGCGAGAACGAGCGCCTGCTGGAGAAGGTCCAGACCGACTACCTGACCGGGCTCGGCAACCAGGGGCGCTTCCAGCGTGACCTCGGCGCCCGCTGCCGGCGCGCCGCCGAGGAACCGCTCTCGCTGCTACTGCTCGACCTCAACGGCTTCAAGCGCTACAACGACACCTTCGGCCACGTCGCCGGCGACGAGATGCTGGCCCGGCTCGGTGAGCGGCTGCGGGAGGCGGTCAGCGACGAGCAGACGACCGCCTACCGGATCGGCGGCGACGAGTTCGCGATCCTCAGCATCGGCGGCGGCTCGGCGCTGGCAGCGCTGAGCGCGGCGGCGGGCGCGGCGCTCAGCGAGAGCGGGCCCAGCTACCGGCTCAGCGCCGCCTGCGGCTCGGTCCGGGTGCCACTCGAAGCAGCCGAGCCCAGCGAGGCGATGCAGCTGGCGGACGCGCGGATGTACGCGCAGAAGGAGTCGGCGCGGCCGGGACGGCGCAAGGAGGACGGCGAGCTCGGCGCCGCGATCGAGGCCGAGCTGCGCGGGGAGCGGCCGCTAGGGGCGCCGGACCGCGAGTCCATCGAGCAGGGCCCCTAGGACCGCGGTCGCCTCCGCCCGGGCGGCCGGGTCATCGGAGCGAGCCGCGAGCATCGCCGCCTCGTCGAGGGCGCCGAGCAGCATGTGAGCAGTCGGCCGGACAGGTAACGGCCGCAGCTCGCCGGCCTCGATCGCCGCCGCCAGGCTGGCTTCGATCAGGCCGAGCCCGTTGGCGGCGGCGATCTCCCGCCAGCGCTCCCAGCCGAGCACGGCCGGCGCGTCGTGGAGGACGATCTGGCGCACCTCGGGCCTGGCGCACTCGTCGAGGAAGGCGCCGATCCCTGCGCGCATCGCCTCCATCGGGCTCTCCAGCTCGGAGCCGAGGACGACCCGGGCGATCCGCTCGGTCACCTCCCGCTCGAGCTGCTCGTAAACCGCGTCGAGCAGTCCCTGCTTGCCGCCGAAGTGGTGGTAGAGAGCGCCGCGGGTGATGCCGGCGGCGCGGACGACCTGCTCGGCGCTAACCGCTTCGAAGCCGCGCTCGGCGAACAGCTTCCGGGCCGCGGCGATCAGCGCGGCGTGCGTTCGCTCCCTTCGCTCCGCCTGAGTGCGGCGACCGGGGCGTTTCTCCGACTGATCATTTACATCCATACCGTATGTATGTATATATCTTAGAGGTCGAACGACGATGACGAAGAACAAGCGGCCCGCTTCGCGTCCGGGCGAGCACCACGGCGAATCAAACGGAGGCTGGCATCGTGAGCTGGGGGCGCCCGGCGACCGCTTCTTCCCGATGCGCTACCCGCAGCGGATCGCCGCTGCCAGCGGCGGCACCGGCCGGATGTCGAGATCGAGGGCGCCAAGACCTTCGTCCCGCTCGACCAGCCGGCCAGGCTGACGGCGGAATCTCGCAGTCTGCGGAAACGGCCTGAACGGGGGTTTCGCCCAAAATCCCGGCTTTTTCGCAAAGTGCAGGGATCTCGTCCGACCGGGGAGAGAGTCTTTGCCAAGCCCGCTCCCAGGCGGACCCCCCAACACCAGGACGGAGAGCCCCATGGCCAAAGAGATCTTCGACCAGGAACGCCCTCGCAGCACGATGGCGCAGCGCCTGGACGAAGCCTTCGCCGGTTGCGATCAGTGGACGGTGGTGGCAGCGCCTCCCCGGCGCAGCAGTCTCGACGAGAGGCCCCGTGCCGCGAGCGCCTCGAGAATCGACGGCAGGGCGGCCACGGTGCGAGCCCAGGAGCCGGGCGCGCTGTAATAGTCGGCGTCGTGGAGCAGGATCACGTCGCCGTCGCTGACGGTGGCCGTGCAGCGGAGCGCGATCGACTCCGCGCTGGCGCCGGCGTCCCAGTCCCTCCCCCACTGCGACCACAGCACCGGGCGCCAGCCGCAGCGGCGCACCGCGCGCAGCCCTGAGGCGCTGAAGATCCCGTACGGCGGCCGGTAGTCGGCGATCGCCTGCCCCGACGCCTCCTCGATCGCCGCCCGCGCCCGCTCGGCGTCGGCGAGCAGCGACCCCGGGCTCAACCGCAGCTGGTTGCGGTGGCGGTGGCAGTGCAGCTCGACCCGGTGCCCGGCAGCAACGATCTCGGCCGCCAGCGCCGGCCGCCGCTCGACCTGCTCGCCGGCGAGGAAGAAGGTGGCCTTGGCGGCGTCGGCCTCGCGCAGCAGCTCGAGCACCGCCGGCGTCCCCTGCGGGTGCGGCCCGTCGTCGAAGGTGAGGGCGACCCCGCCGAGCCCCTCTTCGCGCAGGACGATTCCCAGCGCCCGCCCCAGCGGCGGCACCACCGGGGCCAGCGACGGGACCGAGTTGGCGACCCCGGCGGCCACCGCGGCGCCGGCGGCGCACGCGGACCCGGCGACCCCGCGCCTCAAGGCGTGGCGGCGGTTTTCGCCCTGCTCCGGCCGGTCGCCGCCGGCTGCTGCTGATTGGTCGTGCGGGCCGGCTTGTCTTCGTCTTTGCCGATGTGGATCCGGCTCTCGATTGGCTTCGCGATCACCCTGTAGGGCGATTCCCAGTTGAGCCAGAGAGCGACGGCGATGAAGGCGACGACGACGACGACGGCCGCGGCGGCCGCGGTCGCGGTGCGGCTGGCGCGCAGCTTCCAAACCGGCTGCGGGCGGACCCGCGGCCGCGCCGCCAGCACCCGCGCCGAGATCGGCGGCAGCGAGGCGAAGCTCGAGTCCGGCGAGTGCCGTTCGCGGGTGACGTGACGCAGGACCGACTCCAGCTCGTGCTCGGAGCTCGCCACCTCGGCCAGCCCGTAGCGCTCGAAGGCCGCGTTGTTGGCGCGCAGGTGGCCGGCGTTGAAGCCGTAGGAGACGACCGGGCAGCCGCGGATGTGGGCCTCGAGCACGGTCAGGCCGGCGGTCGCGTGGACCATCGCGTCGGCAGCGGCCATCCAGTCGCTCATCTGGTCGGTGAAGCCGATGACCCGGACCTGCTCGTTGTCGCCGAAGCGCTGCTGGAACCGCTCGCGGGCGGCCTCGTTGCGGCCGGTGATGCAGGCGACCAGGGTGTCGCCGTCGGCGAGCGCCGTGCGGATCGCGCCCTCGAGGTCGCCGATCCCCCAGCCGCCGCCGGAGACGAGGACGACACGGGCGTGCGGGGGCAGGTCGAGGGCGGCGCGAGCGTCGGTGCGGGTGCGAGGCATCAGGAACTCGCGGGCGATCGGCGGCCGCATCCACTCGACGCTGCCGGGGCCGGCCAGCCGCTCGACTTCCTCGATCGACTCCGGGTGGGTGACGAAGTGGAGGTCGACTCCCGGGTGAACCCAGTAGCGCAGCCCGGCTAGGTCGGTGATCGCCGACTGCACCGGTATCGGCAGGCGGCGGTTCTCGCGCAGCATCCCCAGCACCGCGGTCACACCCGGGTAGGTGGAGACGATCACGTCCGGTTCGTGCGCGGCGATCAGCTGCAGCAGGCCACGGGCGCCAAACACGTACATCAGGTGGTGGGCGAGCCAGCGGGTCGGCGCGAATTTCGCCACCAGCCAGTACTGGAAGTCGAACATCCAGTGCGCCCAGCGGAAGACGATCGCCGAGCCGCCGCGGATCACCGCCGCGTGCATCCGGCCCATCGCCTCGAGCCCGTTGGCGATCTCGACCTTGGCGTCGGGGGCTTCGACTTCGAGGTCGGCCTTGATCATCCGCGCCGGCAGGTCGTGGCCCTCGCCGATGTCGGCGGTGAGGATGAGGACGCGCGGCTCGCGCTCCTCGTAGCGGGCGGCACCGGCCAGCAGGGCGCCGGCGGCGTGTTCGTTGCCGTTCAGCGAAGGGCGGGTGCCGGGGACCGGGTCAGGCGGCCGGGTCGTGCCGCGGACCCATTCGACGTACTTGCGAACGCCTTCTTTGAAGCTCGTCTCCGCTTTCCAGCCGAGCTCGTCGAGGGCGCGCTGGTTGGAGATCGTCTTGCCGGGGAAGTCACCCGGGCGCGGCGGCGTGTGGGTGATCTCGCAGGTGTCGACGTTTTCCTGGACCCGCTCGGCGATTTCGAGGATCGTCACGACCTCGTCGCCGGAGAGGTTGTAGGTGCGGCCGGCCGCCTCGGGAGCGAGGGCGGCGACGATCCCGTCGGCGAGGTCCTCGACGTAGATGAAGCTGCGCGTGGTGCTGCCGTCGCCGGCGATCGTCAGCGCTTTGCCTTCGAAGGAGAGGTCGGTGAATTTGGCGACGACGCCGGCGGCGCGGGCACGCGGGCCGTAGGGGATGCCGAAGCGCAGCACCGTCGACTCGAGGTCGTAGAGCTCGGCGTAGCCGGAGCAGTAGGTCTCGCCGGCGAGCTTGGTCGCGGTGTAGAGATGGCGCGGTGCCGGGATCGCCGTTTCCTCGTCGACCTCCTGCTCGGGGCAGTCGCTGTAGACCCAGGTGGTCGAGCCGTAGACGACGCGGCCGACTTTCGCCCGGCAGGCGGCCTCGAGCACGTTGAGGGTGCCGCGGGTGTTGACCTCCTCGGCGAGGACCGGGTCGGCGAGCACGTGCGAGACGTCGGCGACGGCGGCGAGATGGATGACCGCGTCGCAGTCGCGCATCGCCAGGTCGAGGTTGGCGGGGTCGGTGATGCTGCCGGTGAAGGTCTCGACTTCGAGCGGCGAGTGGTAGGGCGAGGCGCTGAGGTCGAAGATGCGCGGCGTCACCCCCCGCTCCTGCAGCCGATCGACGACGTGGGAGCCGATGAAGCCCCCACCCCCGGTGACCAGGACCCTCACTGTGACCCCTCCTTTGCCAACGCCGCCTCGCGGTGCTCCGGCCGGTAGTACAGCGGCACGCAGGAATGGTTGCGCGCCACCCAGTCGGTGTTCGGCAGCTCGTCGTGGCGGCCCATGATCCGGTGGCAGGGCTCCTCGTAGACGCGCCCGGTGCTCTTCTCGAGCGCTTCGAAGACAATGTACTTGTAGTAGCCGGAGGTCATCCCGTCGGGCAACTGCAGGCGACCCGGGTGGACAGGGTGGAGGCGCTCGCGGGCGTACTCGTTCTTCCAGGCGACGATCTCCTCCATCCGCTCGACCTGGACCAGCGCCAGGGCGGCGGTGAACTCGCTCATCCGGAAGTTGAGGCCGTCGACCTCGTGCTCGAACTTGCCGTAGTTGCGGAACTTGCGGCCGAAGTCGATCAGCTCCTCGTTGGCGGAGACAAGCACCCCGCCCTCGCCGGTGGAGACGGTCTTGGTCGCGTAGAGCGAGAAGACGCCGGCGTCGCCGAAGGCGCCGGGGCGGCGCTCGGCCCATTCGGCGCCGTGGGCGTGGGCGCAGTCCTCGAGCAGGAAGATGCCTTCAGCGGCGCAGAATTCGGCAATCCTCTCGGAGTCGAAGGCGATGTGGCCGCCGATGTGGACGAGGATCGCAGCGCGGGGCTTATGCCGCTCGGCCTTGCGCTCGAAGTCCTCGAAGGACATGCAGAGGTCCTCGCGGTTGCAGTCGACGAACTCGACCGCGGCGCCAGCCCCGATCGCCGCCAGCGGCGTCGCCATGAAGGTGTTGGAGGGGCAGAGCACGGTCTCGCCCGCGACGCCGGCGAACTCGAGCGCTGCCAGGGCGCCGCCGGCCCAGCTGGAGACGCCGATGCTGGGCAGGCCGTTCCATTGCGCCCAGCGCTCCTCGAAGGCGGCCAGCTTGGCGCCCTCGGACCACTGCTCGGAGTCGAGCACCTCGGTCCAGAGCTCGAACAGCCTGGCACGGTCACGGTGATCGAACCCGATCGCGAACTTGGTCGCGTCGGGCCGGGTTGTCTGTACGGACCCTACGGTGGCTCCTTGGCTGGGTGACTCTGGTTCTGCTCGGCGGCGGATCTGCCTGGGGCCGACGAAGCGCGCGCAAGGCTAGCAGTGCTGGCGGAGCGAAACCTTAAAAGGCGGCGAAATTCGAGTTCTATCCGTCGCCTGCAGCGTTTTTTGGTAGGGCCTCCGGCTCCTCGGCGTGGGCGCTCTCCAGCACCGCCCCGACCGCCCTCGAGCCGGCCAACAGAACCACCCCGGCAAGGGCGACGAGGACGAAGAAGATCAGCGCGCCGCCATTCGCCGGGGTCGTCGACCAGCGCTCTTCGAAGATCAGCGGCGCCAGGATCACCGGCACCGTCACCTGGACCGCGAACATCGCCGGCGCCACCCGGGTCGCCGGCCGGCCCTGCAGCGCGCTCATCTCCGAGAGCAGCGCCAGGCCCTCGGAGGCGGCGGCCGATGCCAGCCAGGCGAGGGCGACCAGCACCGCCCCTTCCGAGGACAGTTCGTCGGTCAGCAGCTTCGAGGCGATCGCCGTCCAGGCGTAGCCGAAGCCGGCGCTGATCACCGCCACCGTTCCCGCCGAGCGGCCCCAGCCGGTCAGCTTCAGCCCGTAGGGGAGGACGATCGGGATCGCGACCAGGACCAAGGCGACCACGATCGCCGCCGTGCCGGCGTGCTCGGTGGTTCGCTCGGGAGCGGCCCAGGCGATGCCCGCGACACCGGCCACGATCGCTCCCACCGCCATGTACTCGCGCCGCCCCGGCCTCTCCCCCAGCCGCGTCACGCCGAGCACGAGCAGCAGCACCAGCCCGCTTGCCAGGCAGGGCTGGACCACGGTCAGCGGTGCCAGCAGCAGCGCCGTGATCTCCAGGGGCCACCCCGCCAGCCCCAGCACCGTCGCCCCCAGCCAGCGCCGGTTCCGCAGCAGCCGGCCCAGCAGCCCGACCCGCAGCGAGTATTCCGGCTCGACCTCCCGCACCTCGAGCGCCTGCAGGGCGATCGAGGTGTTGTAGAGCAGCGAGGCGCCGATGGCGCAGGCGATCCCCAGGGCGACCATCCCGCGAGCCTACGGCCCGCGGTGGCGGCGCTCAGCGCTTCTCGGGGGGATCCGTGTAGCGATCGAAGGCCCAGCCGCCACCGAGGCCGCCGATCGCGATCACCAGCAGGAACCCGATTGAAAGCACTTCGTCGTTGGCGCCCAACAGCTTCAAGCCGACCCCGACGACCACCGTGGTGAGGACGCAGAGCCCGGCGAAGACGAGGAGAAAGTTCCTTTCGCCGCGCGTCATTGCGTTCATTACGAAAGCGTAGCACCGAAAACGATGGCGGCTAGTGCGACAAGTAGACCGGCCAAGCCGCCGATCACCGCCTTTCTCCGCAGTACGTACTCGTCCTGGCGGCGCAGCGACGGCAGGACCTGAAAGAGGAAGCCGAAGACCGCCATGCTGGCGGCCGCAGCTCCCATCGAGGACGGGAACTGCGAGGCGAAAGAGGCGAGGGCGGGCACGCTGCCGACGCTAGAGGCCGGCGGCGCGCGGGTGGCGCGCGAAGCGCGCCACCTCCCTCACGACTTCGTCACGTCCCCCGCACAGCCCCGTAGGTGACGAAGCTCCGGACGCGAGCTCGACCGAAACCCTTTGGCGAGCTTCGAAGAAACGCCTGTGCTCGGGGAGGGCCGGGGTGCCCCTCCCACACCCCCCGCGACTCAGGTCTCCTGGTAAAGCGGCCCGTCCCCACCCTCGGGCAACGTGAGCCGGCCGCCCTTGGCCGTGATCGCCCCACACTGCACGCAGTTGGACGCGGTCACGTGGACGTCGACCTCGGCGCCGTCGCCCGCGAGCTGGTCGTCGGGGATCTCGTATACCTGGGCCGGGCACATCGAGACCCAGGTCTGGGCGACCTCGCGCGGGACGTGGGTCTGGACGCGGACGTGGTTGGGGGCGTCGTCACGGGTCGCGTTGCCGGAGAGGAAGACCGAGTCGAGCTTGTTGAAGGTCAGCTCGTTGTCGGCTTTCACGTACATGTCGCCCGCCCTGCCGAGCTCCATCTCGTTCTCGGCGTCGTCCTCCTGCTTGAAGTGGCCGCCGGGGAAGGCGCCTTTCGTGACGGTCATCGCCGAGGCGAGGGCGCCACCGACGAAGAAGCCCTTCGAGAACGGCTGCCGCATGTTGCGCGACTGGTAGATCTCCTTCTCGATCAGCGACTTGTGGACCTTCTCGTCGTAGGCCTCGAAGTTGACCGCGTCGATGTCCTGCTTCAGCGATTCGACGATCGTCTCCGCCGCGTACATCCCCGCGTGCATCGCGTAGTGGACGCCCTTCAGGGTCGGCACGTTGACCATGCTGGCGGCGTCGCCGGCGATCAGCATCCCCGGCACCGCCAGCCGCTTCGGCATCGCGAAGTAGCCGCCCGACGGAATCGTCTTCGCGCCCCAGCCGACCCGCTTGCCGCCCTCCAGCAGCTGCTTGACGAAGGGATGGGTCTTCAGCAGCTGCAGGGCGTCGTGGCAGCTGAAGGTGGCGTCGGTGTAGTCGAGCCCGACGACCAGGCCGATGCAGAGCTTGTCCTCGCCCATCGGGTAGATGAAGCTGCCGCCGAACTCGTTGTAGCGGGCGGCCTTGCGCAGCGGCCAGCCCATCGTGTGGATCACCCGGTCGAGCGGCTTCTCGACCTCCCAGACCTCTTTCACCCCGAGCTCCCAGCGCATCGGGTCAGAGCCGTGGAGGTCGAAGTAGTCATAGGCGGCGTAGGTGAGGTGGCCGACCGTGCCCTCGGCGAGGACGGTCGCCTTCGCGACCACGTCGGAGCCGGGCTCGAAGTTGCCGAGCTCTTCCCCGTCCTTGCCGCGGCCGCGGTCGCCGGAGCGGACGCCGCGGACGATCCGGTCCTCGACCAGCAGCTTCGTCGCCGCCGTCTCGGTCAGCAGGTAGACGCCGGCTTCTTCGGCTTTGTCGGCGAGGAAGCGGCCGAGCTTGGAGACCGAGGTGACGTAGTTGCCGTGGTTGCGGAAGTTCGGCGGCATCGGCTTCAGCGGGATCGCCGCCTTCGAGGTCAGCAGGTAGACCGCGTCCTTGGTCACCTCCTGGTAGACCGGCCACTCCTCCTTCGGCAGGTCCGGGAACAGCTCTTCCATCGCCGAGGGCTTCATGTTGGCCCCGGAGAGGAGGTGGGCGCCGGCGACTTTGCCCTTCTCGATCACCGCCACCGGCACTTCGCCGAGCTTCTCGGTCAGCTCCGGCTCATCCTCCAGCAGCTGCATCAGCTTGTTGGCGCAGGCGAGGCCGGCGGGGCCGCCGCCGACGACCGCGACGCCAACCTCGATCCGCTCGTCCTCGGGATCCGTCGGACTGCCGATCACCGACGCCGGATCGAACGGCGGCGGGAACTCGCTGGGTGCAACTGCCATCTGGGGATTCCTCCTGAGCGGCAGACGGCCGAGCTCGCGCTCAGCTGCCCTTCTTGGCTTTGATCGCCTCGGTCAGCTTGGGAACGATCTTGTGCAGATCGCCGACCACGCCGAGGTCGGAGAACTCGAAGATCGGCGCGTTCGGGTCCTTGTTGATCGCGAGGATGTTCTCCGAGTTCTGCATCCCGACCTTGTGCTGGATCGCCCCGGAGATGCCGGCCGCGAGGTAGAGCTTCGGCGCCACCGTCTTCCCGGTCTGGCCGATCTGGGCCGCGTAGGGGTACCAGCCGGCGTCGACCACGGCGCGGGTCGCGGCAACCGCTCCGCCCATCGCCTCGGCCAGCCCCTCGGCCAGCTCGAAGCCCTCTTTGGCACCGAGGCCGCGGCCGCCGCCGACGAGGATGTCGGCGTCCTCGATGTTGACGTCGGCGCCGCGCTGCTCGCCGCGCTGGACCATCGTCGCCTTGGTCGACCAGGCCGAGAGCTCGACCTCGACGTCCTCGACCGCCGCGGTGCCGCCTGACTCCTTGGCATCGAAGGCGTTGAGGCGGCCGATGATGATGCCGGGCTCGGAGACGTAACCGACGTCGGCGATCTCAGAGTCCTGGAGGATCGGCCGCTCGGCGACCAGCTTGCCGCCGTCGACTTTGACCGCGGTGACCTCCATCGTCACCCCGGCACCGAGGCGGGCGGTGAGGCCGGCACCGATCTCGAAGCCGAGCAGGCCGCCGCCGAACAGCGCGTAGGAGATCCCGTTGTCCCCGATCACCTTCGCCATCGCGTCGACGATTGGCTGCGCCAGGCCCTCGGGCACGCCCTTGGCCCGGTAGACCTTGGCGGCGCCCCAGTTGCCGAGGCTCGCGGCAGCCTCGTCGGCGACGTCGCCGACCACCAGCGCCGAGGCCTCGCCGCCGATCTCGCCGGCCAGCTTCGCCGCCTCGGAGATCGCCCCGAGGCTGTTTTTGTTGAAGTTGCCCTCGTCGTCGTGGAGGGCGTAAACCAGGATGCCGGCCATTAGTGGCTCCTTTCGGCGGTCATGCCCGCTTCTGGCCGCGAAAACCGAGCGGGGCTAGGACGCAGGGAGCGTGGCGTGCCGGACGGCACGCGAGCGACTGAGGACGACGTCCCCGCGAAGGTTTGCAGCGTGTCAGAACGGGCGTGACTGTCGGAAGGAGCCACTTAGATCAATTTCCTCTCGTCGAGCCACGCGACGATCTTTTCGACCGTCTCGTTGGTGTCCTCGTCCTCGATGATCTCCCCCGCTTCCTTGGCGGGCGGCGGGTTCAGCGACAGCACTTTCGTCTGCGAGCCGACCTCGCCGACCCGGTCGGCCTCGATCCCGACGTCGCCGGTCGCCTTCGCGTCGAGCGGTTTCTTTTTCGCGCCCATGATCGCTTTCAAGCTCGGGTAGCGCGGCTCGTTGATCGCGTCGCCGACGCTGATCACGGCCGGCAGCTCGACCTCGACCGTGTCGTAGCCGTACTCGGCCTGGCGCTCGCAGCGCAGCTTGCCGTCGTTGACGTCGATCTTGATCACCTGGGTCAGCGAGGGCATCTGCAGGTGGTCGGCGACGACGGCGCCGATCGTGTAGCACTCGCCGTCATCGGACTGCTGGCCGAGCAGGACCAGGTCGGGCCTCTCGGACTCGAGCACCTTGGCGAGGGCGTAGCCGGTGGCGCAGACATCGGAGCCGGCGAGCGCGTCGTCGGCGAGGTGGACCGAGCGATCGGCGCCGAGCGCGACCGCCTTGTGCAGCGCGCGGACGGCCGAGTCGGGACCCATCGTCACCGCGACGACCTCCTCGACCGGGATCGCCCCGCCCTCCTTGATCTGCATCGCCGCCTCCAGGGCGTGCGTGTCGAAGGGGTTGAGATTTTTCTCGCCGCTGCGGTCGAGGCGCATCGTCCCGGGGTCGATGCGCTTCTGCACTGCGGCGTCCGGAACCTCCTTGACCAGGACGCAGATCTTCAACTGAGAGCCTCCTTGGGGAGCAATGAACGGTGGTGGGGCGGGGCCGTGGTCAGCGCCTTCGCGACCTCTCGGCGGCCGGGCATGTTATCGGGTTAGCGTCGTTGACTGACGAGTCAATCAGGACTATACCCGCTTCCTCGGACCTATGCACCGATCTGTGTAATCGAGATTCGGGGCGACAACTCAGCCTCAGCTGTTCCTTATGTCCGCGAGACGAGCAAAAGGATCAGCTCACGCCGTCATTCGCCCCGCGCGTGACGCTCGGCGGCGCCCTTGCGGACGAATTCGACGATCTCGTCCGTGCCTGCTCCAGGCGTAAATACCTCGGCGACGCCGAGCTTCTTCAGCTCCGGGATGTCGTCGGCGGGGATCGTGCCGCCGACCGTGACCAGGACGTCGTCGACCCCCTGCTCCTTCAGCAGCGAGACGACCCGGGGCACCAGCGTCATGTGGGCTCCGGAGAGGATCGAGAGGCCGACCGCGTCGGCGTCCTCCTGGATCACCGTCTCGGCGATCTGCTCCGGGGTCTGGTGGAGGCCGGTGTAGATCACCTCCATGCCTGCGTCGCGGAGGGCGCGGGCGATGATCTTGGCGCCGCGGTCGTGCCCGTCGAGGCCGGGCTTGGCGACGACGACGCGGATCTTGCGGGCGGTGGCGGTGCTCATCCGCACGAAATCTAGACGGTTGCGAGGAATGTCGCCTATCTCGGCGACAGCGGCTCGGGCGCCGCGGCCGGCGCTCCCCGGGTCGCCAGCCAGGAGCCGACGAGGATCGCAGCGAGACCGACGATCGCGCCGGCTCCCGGCTCCTCGCCGAGGAAGGCCACCCCGAGAGCGACCGCGATCACCGGGTTGACGTAGGCGATCACGAGGGCCCGGCCGGGCCCCGCCTCGTCGACCAGGATCGCCATCAGGACCAGGGCCAGCGCCGTGCAGAGGAGGCCGAGCACGGCGACCGAGGCGAGGGCGCCGCCGCTCGGGTCGGCGCTCGGAATGGCGGCCGCGGCGAGCGGCGCCAGGACCACCCCGGCGATCGCCAGGCAGGCGCCCATCGAGGCGATCGGGTCGAGGTGGGCGAGGTGGCGCTTGAGGACCATCGGCCCGATCGCGTAGCCACAGGCGGCGACGAAGACGCAGGCGACGCCGGCCAGCTCGCGGGCCGAGCCGGCGACGTCGATCCCGACCAGTGCCGCGACCCCGCCGAGCCCGACCAGGAGGCCGGCGAGGCGGCGGCCGCCGAGCCGTTCCGCCGGTTCGAAGCGCAGCGCCAGGACGGCGACGATGAGCGGAGCGGTGGCGATCACGATCGCCGCGGTCGAGGAGGCGACCCGCTCCTCCCCCAGCCCCAGCATCGGGAAGGGGATCGCCAGCTCGGCGATCGCATAGGCCGCCAGCCAGCGGCCGCGGCCGCGGAGCGGCGCCAGGGTTCCCGCCCGCGAGGCGATCGCCAGCAGCACCGCGGCGGCGAGGGCGATCCTGCCCCAGGCCAGGAGCAGCGGCGGCAGGCCACCGTCGACGGCGATCTTGATGAAGAGGTAGGGGATCCCCCAGAGCAGCGAGATCGCCGCGAAGGCGAGCCAGGCGCGCGAGGTCACCGGCGCAGCAGCCGGCCGGCGCGTGGCGCCGCCGCCCGCGAACGGCGCGCCCGCGAGGCGGTCAGACCGGCGGCGGTCGCCAGCACGGTGACGAGGACCGCGAGCAGCCGCCGGCCGAGCCGTTCGAAGCGCAGCACCTGCCAGCCCTCCTCCCTGGCGATCGCCGCCAGCGGCGGGTCCGGGTTGACCGCAACCGGGTTGCCGACCGCGCGCAGCATCGGCAGGTCAGAGAGCGAGTCGGAGTAGGCGTATGAGGTCGTGAGGTCGATCCCGTGCGCGGCGGCGAAGCTCTCCATCGCCTCGACCTTGCCCGGCCCGTAGACGAAAGGGCCGTCGAGGCGGCCGCTGAAGTTATCGGCCTCGTCGACCTCGTAGCTGGTCCCGATCCCGCCCTCCATCCCCAGCACCCGGGCCAGCGATTCGACGATTTCGTTGCCGGCGGCGCTGACGATGAAGGCCGGCCGGCCGGCGTCCTGGTGGGCGTGGACCTCGGCCAGCATCTGCGGGTAGACGCGGGGCAGGATGTCGGCCATCACCTCGGGCCCCATGCGGGCGATCTGCACCGCCGGCACGCCGGTGATCAGCTCGCGGGCGACCCGCAGCACCTCAGCGGTGCGCTCGTCGGTGGTGCCGCGGAGCCGGTAGCGCAGGTGCTCGACCGCCCAGCGGGCCAGCTGCCGGCGCCCGACGATCCCCTGGCGGGTGGCGACGCGGGCGAACTGCATGCCGCTCGAGCCCGCCATCAGGGTCTTGTCCAGATCGAAGAATGCGGCTGCGCGCAAGGCGCCGCCGCTCACGTCTTGGCTGCCGTCGTCCGTCAAACCTCGACGACTATCGCATCCCCCTGGCCGCCGCCGGAGCAGATCGCGGCGACGCCGAGGCCGCCGCCGCGGCGGCGCAGCTCGTGCACCAGGGCGCCGACGATGCGGGCGCCGGAGGCGCCGATCGGGTGGCCGAAGGCGATCGCACCGCCGTTGACGTTGACGTTCTCCTCGTCAATGCCGAGGATCCGCATCGAGCCGATCACGACCGAGGCGAAAGCCTCGTTGATCTCCCAGAGGTCGACGTCGGCGGGCGTCTTGCCGATCTTCTCCAGCGCCTTCAGGGCAGCGTTGCCGGGGGTGCGGGCGAGGTAGGCGAAGTCGTCGGCGACGGTTGCGTAGGAGAGGACCTTGGCGAGCGGGGTCTTGCCCTGCTTCTGCGCCCACTCCTCGGAGGCGACGACGATCGCGCCGGCGCCGTCGTTGACGCCGGGGGCGTTGCCGGCGGTGTGGGTGGCGCCCTCGCCGCCGACCGCCTTCAGGTTGGCCAGCACCTCGAGCGTCGTGTCAGGTCGCGGTGCCTCGTCGACCTCGACCGTGGTCTCCGACTTCCGGGTCTTTACCGTGACCGGGACGATCTCCTCGGCGATCCGGCCGGCCTCGGTCGCCTCGCCGGCCAGCCGCTGCGAGCGGACGGCGAATTTGTCCATGTCGGCGCGGGTGATCTCGAGCTCGTTGGAGACCTCGGAGGCCTCGTTGATCATCTGCTTGCCGGTGAAGGGGTTGGTGAGGCCGTCATGGGTCATCGCGTCAAGCGCCTTGACGTCGCCCATCCGGAAGCCGAAGCGGGCGTCGGGGAGCATGTAGGGGGCCTTGCTCATCGACTCCATCCCGCCGGTGACGGCGATCTCGAGGTCGCCGGCGCGGATCGCTTGGTCGGCGAGGCCGAGCGTCCGCATGCCCGAGGCGCAGACCTTGTTGATCGTCTCCGAGGGCACCTCCTTCGGGATCCCGCCTTTGATCTGGGCCTGGCGCGAGGGAATTTGGCCCTGGCCGGCCTGCAGGACCTGGCCGTAGACCACCTGCTCGACCTGCTCGGCGTCGACGCCCGAGCGCTCCAGCGCCGCCTCGATCGCGATGCCGCCGAGCTCGGTCGCGTCGAGCGAGGAGAAGGCTCCGCCCATCTTGCCGACCGGGGTGCGCGCGGTTCCTAGGATCACTGAGCTGGACATCGATTCCCTTTCCTTGCCTGGTTCTCGGTGGGCGTGACGATACCGGGCGCTGCATAGACTCCCGGCCGATGGAGATCGAGGTGACGCAGCGCGAGCTGGGCGAGGTCGACGCCGATCTGCTCGCGGTCGCGCTGCTCGAAGACGGATCGCTGCCGGCCGAGCTGGCCGGCTCGCCCGGCGCCGCCGACGCCAAGGGGACGTTCAAACGGCTCTCGACGCTGCTGCCCGGGAGCGGCCGCGTCGTCGTCGCCGGGCTCGGCAAGCGCGAGGACCTCGAGGCCGAGCGGCTGCGGGTCGCCGCGGCGCTGGTAGCCAAGGAGGCGGCGGCGCTGGAGGCACGGGCGCTGGCCTGGGTGCTGCCGGAGGGGATCGAGTCGGCGGCGGCGGCGGAGGCGATCGTCACCGGCACCGTCCTCGGCTCCTACCGCTACGACCGCTTCGGCGCCGCCGACGCCGACGGGCCGGCACCGCAGATCGAGTCGCTGACCCTGATCGGCCCGGCCGAGGCGAGCGAGGCCGCGGTGGTGGCCGGCACCGTCGCCGAGGCCACCAATCGCGCCCGGGACCTCCAGAGCACCCCCGCCAATTTCGCCACCCCCGCCTACCTCGCCGAGCGGGCCGAGGCCATCGCCGCCGGCCACGACTCGGTCAGCGCCGAGGTGCTGGGGCTCGAGCAGATCCGCGAGAAGGCGATGGGCGGCCTCCTCGCGGTCAGCCAGGGCAGCGCCGAGGAGCCGCGGCTGATCGTCCTCCGCTACGACGGTGGCGGCTCCGGCCCGACCCTCGGCTTCGTCGGCAAGGGAGTGACCTTCGACACCGGCGGCATCTCGCTGAAGCCGGGCGCCGGCATGCAGGAGATGAAGTACGACATGTCGGGCGGCGCGGTCGTGCTCGAGGCGGTGGCGGCGATCGCCGAGCTCGGCCTGCCGGTCGACCTCATCGCCGTCGTCCCGGCGACCGAGAACATGCCCTCGGGGACGGCGGTCAAGCCCGGCGACGTGATTACGCAATACAACGGCAAGACGGTCGAGGTCAACAACACCGACGCCGAGGGGCGGCTGATCCTCGCCGACGCGCTCGCCTACGCGATCGAGCTCGGGGCCGAGCGCCTGGTCGACCTGGCGACGCTGACCGGAGCGGTCCTGATCGCCCTCGGCTCGACCTACGCCGCGGTCATCTCCAACGACGACGACCTCGCCGCGGCGCTCAGCGCCGCCGGCGAGGAGACCGGCGAGCTGGTCTGGCGGCTCCCCCTCCACCCCGAGTACAAGGCGATGATGAAGGGGACCGTCGCCGACCTCTCCAACCTCGCCTCCAAGCGCGAGGCGGGGACGATCACCGCCGCCTCCTTCCTCGAGGAGTTCGTCGGCGGGACTCCCTGGGCGCACCTCGACATCGCCGGCACCGCCTGGGACGTCGGCCGCGAGTACACCGGCAAGGACGCCAGCGGCTACGGCGTGCGGCTGCTGGTCGCACTCGCCCGCGACGCCGGCTGACGCCGCGCCGAGATTGCCGAACGACCCGCTATCCGGGTCGAAAGGCAACTTCACTCGCCACCGAGGATCATCAGCGTCGCCTGGCCGTGGGCGAGGAGCTTGCCGCTCTCGGCGGCGGTGAGGCGAGCCTCGGCGGTTGCCTGCCTGCGGCCGCGGTGGAGGACGTTGGCCTCGCAGAGGACGCGGCCGGTTTCGCGGCTGAGCGGCCGCACGAACTTCGCCTCGAGGCCGAGCGAGGTGTAGCCGACGCCGCCCGGCAGGGTGGTGTGGACGGCGCAGCCAAGGGCGGAGTCGAGCAGGGTCGCGGCATAGCCGCCGTGGACGACGCCGATCGGGTTGTAGTGCTCCTCGCCCGGCTCGCCCTCGAAGACGACCCGGCCCTCGCCGAGCTCGATCGGCCGCAGCCGCATCGTCACCGCGATCGGCGGCGGCGGCAGCTCGCCGGCGACGATCGCCCGCATGTAGGCGAGCCCGTCCATCGTCGCCCCGGCGGCAGCGGTCGCGACTGGGTCCTGCCAGACGAGGGTGCGGCTGCGGGTGGTCCCGGGGCTGGCGGCGGCGAAGGTCTCGGCGACCTCTGCCGCCGTCGCATCGGCGGGGACCGTTAGCCCATCGGCGCTCACCGGCGGCCCCTCGGCGCGGCCGCCTGAGCTCGATCGAGGCGGCGCGCTTCGCCCCGATAGGAGAGATCGGCGTCGATCTCCGCCTGGCTGATCGCGATCCGCGGCGCGCTCCCGCGCTGCCGCCTTCTGTGTCTCGGGACGAGCCTCATCTGCGTCGCCTCCTGCGGCCGCCGAGCGGCGGCCGATTGGCTGCGGTTGCTCTTGGTTTCTTCAAGCAACCTATTGCGACGGCGAGCCTACTGCGGTCAGTTGCTTGATGCAACCGAGTGTGACAAGATCACACAAGTGCTGCGCTCCGACTACCCCGGCCAGTTCTGCTCGATCGCCAAGTCGCTGGAGGTGATCGGCGAGCGCTGGTCGCTTTTGATCGTCCGCGACATCCTCAACGGCAACCGCCGCTTCGGCGAGCTCCAGCGCTCGCTCGGGATCGCCCGCAACGTCCTCTCCGCCCGCCTCCAGCGCCTGGTCGACGAGGACATCCTCGAACGGCGCGCCTACCAGGAAAGCCCGCCCCGCCAGGAGTACTTCCTGACCGAGAAGGGCCTTGACCTCTGGCCCGCCCTGATCGCCCTGATGCACTGGGGCGACCGCTACTCCGCCGGCCCCGGCGGCCCGCCCCGCCTGCTCGTCCACAAGGAGTGCGGCGGCGGGGTCTCCGACCGTGGCATCTGCGAGCGCTGCGGCCAGGTCCTCGACGCCCGCGACGTCCGCCAGATCCCCGGCCCCGGCTGGGAGGCCGCGGTCAGCGCGACGCTCCCGGTCGCCGGCGAGCTCAGCTAGCGCCTTCGCTCCTCGGCGATCACGATGTACTCCTCGAGCATGTTCCGGTCTTTCGGTCGGTTCGCGCCTCGCTTCATCGCAATCAGCTTGTCGAGGGACGCGATTCGAACCCGCACCCCACCGGCGAAGTCTTCGAAGGAATCCTTCTCGAGCGACTCGAAATCCTTGACCCCGGAGATATCGCCCAGTAGGTCGAGGTCGCCGTAGGGCGTGATGAAGGTGAAGTTGGCTCCGCTCTCGATCGTCCGCTCGTCGAGCGGAAGCTCGAGCTCGGGCGGGGCGCCTCGCAAGCGAACGCCGATCTCACTCAGCGCCCGGACCAGTCGAGCCACATTCTCCTTGCGGCGCGAGTAGGCAAGGTCGAGGTCGAAGCTCGGATAGCTCGATCCGTTGGCGATCCCGGCCATGCCACCGACCACGACGAAGTCGACCCCGTGCCGGACCATCGGCTCCAGGAGCTTGCCCAGGTCGGGGGGCCGAGGCGGAAGCTCGGCGCTCCAACCGTTACTTTGCTGCGATTCGAGGAATGCAAGCGAACGGGTGGAGGTAGCGATGGCGGCGGCGGCGGAGTTGAGAGCACGGGAGACGGTCTTCATCGGCGGAAAGTGGGTCGAGCCGCGCGGGGCCGAGCCGATCGAGGTGGTCAACCCGACCACCGAGGAGACGATCGCCACGGTGCCGGGCTGCACGCCGGTCGAGGTCGACCGGGCGGTGGAGGCCGCGCGCGAGGCCTTCGAGGACTGGTCGCGGACGCCGCGCGGGGAGCGAGCGGAGGCGATCGCGGCGATCGCCTCCGGGCTGCAGGAGCGCGCCGACGAGCTGACCGCGATGATCACCCAGGAGCTGGGGATGCCGCTGAAGCTCTCGCGGATGGTCCAGGTGGGGCTCGGGATCAACCACTTCGCGGCGATGCCGGAGCTGATGGAGCAGGTCGCCTGGGAGGAGGAGGCCGGCAGCTCGCGGGTCGTGCGAGAGGCGGTTGGCGTGGTCGGTGCGATCACGCCCTGGAACTATCCGCTCAACCAGATCGGGGCCAAGGTCGCCGCCGCGCTCGGCGCCGGCTGCACCGTCGTCCTCAAGCCGAGTGAGGTGGTGCCGCTGAACGCCTTCGCGCTGACCGAGGTGATCGAGGCGGCCGGTCTACCGCCGGGCGTCTTCAACCTGGTCAGCGGGATCGGATCGGTGGTCGGCGAGGCGATCGCCGCCCACCCGGGCGTCGACATGGTCTCCTTCACCGGCTCGACCCGAGCCGGGCGGCGGGTCTCCGAGCTGGCAGCGGAGACGGTGAAGCCGGTGGCGATGGAGCTCGGCGGCAAGTCGCCGAACCTGATCCTCGACGACGCCGACCTTGCCCAGGCGATCCCCGACGGGGTCGCCAAGTGCTTCCTCAACTCGGGCCAGACCTGCAGCGCCCTGACCCGGATGCTGGTGCCGCGGCAGCGCCTCGCCGAGGCCGAAGAGATCGCCCGCGCCGCCGCCGAGAAGTTCACCCTCGGCGACCCCTTCGAGGAAGACACCCGGCTCGGCCCGCTGGTCTCCGAGACCCAGCGCAACCGGGTCCGCGGCTACATCGAGAAGGGGGTTGCGGAGGGAGCGCGCCTGCTCACCGGCGGCGCCGAGCAGCCGCACGGGCTCGAGCGCGGCTACTTCGTCAGCCCCACCGTCTTCTCCGAGGTCGGGCCGGAGATGACGATCGCCCAGGAGGAGATCTTCGGGCCGGTCCTCGCGATCCAGCCCTACGAGGGCGAGGAGGACGCGGTGCGAATCGCCAACAGCACGCCGTACGGCCTCGCCGGCGGCGTCTGGTCCGCCGATCCCGAGCGGGCGGTCGCTGTAGCCGGCCGGCTGCGCTGCGGCCAGGTCGAGATCAACGGCGCCGCCTTCAACCCGATCGCCCCCTTCGGCGGCTACGGCCAGTCCGGCCACGGCCGCGAGAACGGCCGTTTCGGCCTCGAGGAGATGCTGCAGGTGAAGAGCCTGCAGTTCTGACGCGCCGCCGAGCTGCTCCTCTTGCTCGCCAGACGGACATGAGGAACAGCCCGGCGGAGGACGGGTGCGTCAGGCGGCGGGGAGGGTGAAGCGGACGCGGGTGCCCGGCATCGCGTCTTCGAGCCAGATGCGGCCGCCGTGGGCCTCGACGATCGCCCGCGAGATCGCCAGGCCGAGGCCGGCGCCGTCCTCGCCACGCGAGGCGTCGCCGCGATAGAAGGCCTCGAAGACGCGCTCGGCGGCGCCGGGTGGGATCCCCTCGCCGTCGTCGGCTATCTCGATCTCGACGTCGCCGTCGTGGGGGCGGGCGCGGACGGTGACGCTGCCGTCGGCGGGGGTGTGGCGGATCGCGTTCTGGATCAGGTTGAAGAGCACCCGCTGTACCTTCTCCGCGTCGGCCTCGGCGCGGACGCCGCGCTCCGGCAGCTCGGCGGCGAGCCGCACCCCGCGCTGCTCGGCCGGCGCCCGCATCGCCGCCACCGTCTCGCCGATCAGCTCGCCGAGCTCGACCTGGCGCAGCGACCAGGAGACCTCGCCGGCCTCGATCCGCGAGAGCTCGAAGAGGTCGTCGATCAGGTCGCTGAGGACGGCGACGTGGGTGCGGATCTCGGCCAGGTAACGATCGCGGGTCTCCCCCGTCGCCACCCCGTCCTCGATCGCGTCGACCAGCAGCCGCAGCGAGGCGAGCGGCGTCCGCAGGTCGTGCGAGGCGGCAGCGACAAGCGCCCGCCGCGCCTCCTCGACTTCGCGCTCGGCCCGCTCCTCCATCGAGAGCCGCACCGCCAGCGCCGCGGCGAGGGCGGCGGCGGCGACCGCGAGCAGCACCAACAGCGCCTGCACAGCGCCCATCCGGCTCGGCACCGCGACCGCGGCGGCGCCGGCGAGGAAAGCGGCGAGGGCGATTGGCGCCGCGCGCTTCACGGCCGCAGCCTGTAGCCGACACCCCAGACCGTCTCGATGAAGCGGGGCTCGGCGGGGTCGTCGCCGAGCTTCGCGCGGAGGCGGCGGATGTGGACGGTGACGGTGCTGGTGTCCTCGAAGTAGGGCTCGCCCCAGACCGATTCCATCAACTGGTCGCGCGAGTAGACGCGGCCGGGGTGGGCGGCGAGAAAGGCGAGTAGGTCGAACTCGCGCATCGTCAGGTGGACCTCCTCGCCGTCGAGGAAGGCACGCCGGCTGGCCGGCTCGATCCGCAACGGCCCGACCTCGATCGGCGGCTCGCCGGCATCGCTGTCGGGCGGCTTCGTGCGGCGGAGGACGGCGCCAACGCGGGCAACGAGTTCGGCCGGCGAGAACGGCTTGACCACGTAGTCGTCGGCGCCCTGCCGCAGCCCCACCAGCCGGTCGGACTCCTCGCCGCGGGCGGTCAACAGGATCACCGCCAGCGGCGGCCCCGACAGCTCGCGCAGCCGTCGCATCACCTCGATCCCGTCGATCCCCGGCAGCATCAGGTCAAGGACGACGAGGTCGGGCCGCTCGGCGGCGGCCGCCTCGAGCGCCTCGAAGCCGTCGGCGGCGCCGGCAGCCTCGTAGCCGGCCCGCTCGAGGTAGCGGCCGACGATCTCGACGATCGTCGGCTCGTCGTCGACGACGAGGATCCGACGGGCGCCGTTATCCGAAGGTGAAGGCATAGCCCATGATCCCCGCTTCTGGGCGCAGTTCGAGGACATGGTGCTCGACCCGCGGCAGTTCGACCAGCTGGTAGAGGCGCTGCGCCTTCACCGTGACGACGCCGCCATGGACGTCTTCGCCGGCGTCGGTGGCGGTGATCGGCTGGCCGTCGAGGAAGACCTGCATCGAGCGGGCGCCGCCCGGCGAACCGAGCACGAGGTAGACGCGGCGGGCCTGAAAGCTCAGCCGCAGGGTCGATCCGCTGCGGGCGGTGATCGACTCGTGGTCGATCTGCCAGCGACCGCCAAGCGACCATTCGTTCAGCGCCAGCGGGCTCGGCTGGGTGAAGGATTGAAGGCCTTCGCTCTCTTCGCCGTTGGCGTTGCGTTCGGCGCGGTAGGGGCCGAGATAGGTCTCGGGGGTGAGCTGGGCGTCGGAGGGCTCGATCCCGTGCGCGCCCGAGCGGGCGCGGCCGACCTTCTTCCCGTCTTCGGCCAGCAGCTCCCGGATCACGTCTTCCTTCTTTTCGTATTCGCCCTCGCCGGCGTCGGCGAAGCGGACCTCGCCGTTGGCGTCGAGGAAGTACTCGGCGGGCCAGTAGAGGTTGCCGTAGGCGTCCCAGGTCCCCTCTTCGTTGTCCTGGACGACGGGGTAGTGGATCCCTTCCCGCTTGATCGCCGCTTCGACGTTGCCGGCCTCGCGCTCGAACGGGAACTCGGGGGTGTGGACGCCGACGATGACAAAGCCGTCGCGGTGGTAGCGCTTGTACCAGGCGTTCAGGTAGGGCAAGGTGCGGATGCAGTTGACGCAGCTGTAGGTCCAGAAGTCGACCAGGACGACCTTGCCGCGCAGCTGCTTTAGGGTCAGCGGCATGCCGCCGGGGGTGTTGAACCAGCGCTCGGTGTCGGCGAATTCGGGGGCCTGGCCGTAGACCGGCAGCTTCATCTTCTTGGCGGCGAGCTCCGACGGCGGCGTGCGGGTGATTTCTTCTTCTTCGGAGCCTGCGGTGGCTTCTTCTTCGGAGCCTGCGGTGGCGCGGGTGCCGAGGCCGTGGGGGTCGACACCGGAGATCGAAGCGAGGGCCGACTTGGCGGAACCGGTCTTTTCGATCGATTCGGCCGGGGTGGTCAGCCAGCTCGCCCACTGCTTGCCGATCGAGCTCTCAAAGCTGGTGTCGTAGTTGCCAAGCATCGCCAGGGCGACGAGGACCATCACCGCCCCGGTCGCGATCTGGAGGGCGCCGCCGCGGCGGGCAAGCGGCCGCACCAGCCGGCGGCCGCCGATCATCAGCAGGTAGAGGGCGGCGGCCGAGCCGATCCCGTAGGCGATCGCCACCGCGAGGCGGCCGGCGGTGAAGGGCTGCGAGGCGGTTACGGTGATGACGCCGGCGAGGATCGGCCCGGCGCAGGGCGCGTAGACGAGGCCGAGGCTGGCGCCGACAACCGTCCCCGACCAGAAGCCGTCGCCGCCCTGCGGGGTGGGGACGCGGCCGGCGAAGCGCGAGCCGAACGCCTCGACCCGCGCCGCCAGCGGGGGCGCCAACAGCAGCAGGCCGAAGCCGAGCAGGACGACGATCGCGATCTTCCGCAGCAGGTCGCCCGGCAGCCCGAGGGCGTCGATCACGTAGACGAGGGCGACGATCGCGAAGGTGAAGGAGACGACGAGGCCGGCGACGATCCCGAGTGGGCGGCGGCGGCCACCGGTGGCGCCGGCGGAGAGGGCGATCGGCAGCACCGGGAGGACGCAGGGCGAGACCGCGGTCGCGGCCCCGGCGACGAAGCCGAAGAGGATCAGCAGCAGCATCTAGGCGAACCCTCGCACGGAGGGATTACGAGGAAATGACGGCGGCGGATCTCCGCGTTGGACTTTGACCTCGCTATAGCAGGGTCAAATCCGCTACGCGGCGGTGGGCGGGGTCGCCGTGACCGCGCCGTCGGGGCGGGCGGCGACGGCGGCGGCGCGGCCGGCCCGGGAGCCGATCCCGAAGTGGCCGCAGATCGTGATCTCGTGCTCGCGCCGCAGCGGCCGGATCGGGTCGACGACCGGGGCCCGCCGCAGCGTGTCGGCGCTCTGCGCGGTCCAGACTCCCGCCGGCGCACCGGCGCACTCGGCCAGCGGCAGCGCCACCACGCGGGTGCCGCGGCGGCGCCCGAGCCGGGCGATCAGCCAGACCGGCTCACCGGCTTCGCTGTCGACGTAGAAGCCCTCGACGGCGCCGACCCGGTCGCCGCCGACCTCGGTTAGGCCGGCTCCGATCCAGGTGGCGACGTCGGCCACGGCGAGGGGCGCCGCCCCCTCGTCGCCCGTCGCCCCGCGCTCGTCAGTCATCTAGGTGCCTCTCGAGCAGCTCGCCGGCGGCGCTTGCCGGGTCGAGCTCGCGGCTCGCTACCCGCTCCAGCAGCTCGGCCGTCGCCGGGTCGGCCTCGACGTCGGCTTCGAGCCGCCGCCGCATCCGCGAGGTCGCGATCCCCAGCACCTCGCTGCGCAGGTTGCGGGCGCGGCGCTCGGCCAGGGTCCCCTCGGCCTCGATGAGCTCCCGGTGCTCCTCGATCTTCGCCACCAGCTCCTCCACCCCCTCGCCGCGCGCCGCCTCGGTCCGCAGGATCGGCACCTTCCAGCCTTCGGGGTCGTGGGAGAGGGCGAGGACGCCGCGGATCTCGCGGACCATCGTGTCGGTCATCGGGTGGTCGGCCTTGTTGACGACGATGATGTCGGGGATCTCCATCACCCCCGCCTTCAGCGCCTGGATCGAGTCGCCGGAGCCGGGCATCAGCGCCAGCACGATCGTGTCGGCGTGGTCGACGATGTCGATCTCGGCCTGGCCGACGCCGACGGTCTCGATCAGGACGTCGTCCTTGCCGGCCGCGTCCATCACCAGCGCCACCTGCAGCGCCGCCTCGGAGAGGCCGCCGAGGGCGCCGCGCGAGGCCATCGAGCGGATGAAGACCCCCGGGTCGAGGAAGTGGTCGGTGAGCCGGATCCGATCGCCGAGAAGGGCGCCGCGGGTGAACGGGCTCGAGGGATCGATCGAGAGCACCGCGACCTCGCGCTCGGTCTTGCGCAGCTCGCCGGTCAGGGACCCGATCAGGGTGCTCTTGCCGACCCCGGGCGGGCCGGTGAAGCCGACGATCCGCGCCTTGCCGGTGCGCGGGTAGACCTCGCGGACGAGCTCCCAGCCGGCCGGGTCGTCGGACTCGATCAGGGTGATTGCACGAGCCAGGGCGCGCTTGTCGCCGGCGATCAGGCGCTCGGCTAGAGGGGCTGATTTCGCCACGTCGGGCACGGCCCGGAGCAGTCTAGAGTTGCCCCGGCGTGCTTCGCTTCCTCGCCCGCAACCGGATGCTGAATTGGCGCTACGCGCGGCTTCTCTGGCGTTATCTGTGGCGGCGCTGGCTGACCCCGGCGGGGCGGCGCTGGGCCACCGACGGCCTCGTCTTCTTCGGCCGCAGGCTCGAAATCGAGATCTCGCCGCGGGGCCGGGTGAGCTTCGGGCGCTTCGTCTGGGTCGGCGACCGGACCAAGATCCGCTGCCACGAGGGCGAGGTCGAGATCGGCAGCAAGACGGTGATCGGGCAGGAATGCACGATCACCGCCTACCAGCGGGTGAGAATCGGCGAGCAGTGCGTGATCGCCGACCGGGCGATGTTCATCGACTTCGACCACGGCGTCGTCGAGGTCGAGCGCCCAATCCGCCGGCAAGGGATCTACAAGCGCGACGTCGAGGTCGGCTCCAACGTCTGGATCGGCTACGGCGCCTGCATCCTGCGCGGGGTCCGGATCGGCGACAACTCGGTGATCGGGACCAGCTCCGTGGTGACCCGCGACGTGCCGGCGAACGCGGTGGTCGGCGGCGTGCCGGCGCGGGTGCTGCGGATGCGCGAGGCGCCCGAGCGGCTGCGCTGGGCGGACCCGGTCGAGCCGGACCCGGGCGCCGCCACTACCCTGCCGGCCCCGGACCCGGACGCCGATCACGCCCTGGCGGATGCCGACTCGGTGCTCGCCGACGCCGACCCGGTGCTCCCGGAGGCCGAGGTCGCCGCGCCGCCGCCCGACCGGGAAGTCCCCTAGCCCCCCGCCTGCTCAGCCTCGAGCTCGGCGCGAATCTCAGCCGCCCGCGCCTCGTTCAGCTCGGTGCCGAGGCGCATGAACTCGATCAGCAGCCGCAGCTCGTCCTCCGAGCAGCGTTCGAGATGCTGGCGGCCGCGCTCGCCGAGCGGGCCGTAGAGCTCCCAGCTGCGCTTCCGCGCCAGCTCGGTCATCTCGAGCAGGACCCGCCGGCGGTCCTTGGGATCGGGGACGCGGCAGACGAAGCCCTTCGACTCGAGCCGGTCGACCACTGCCGTCACCGCGCCGGTGGTGATGCTCGCCTGCTCCGCCAGCTGCCCCGCCGAGAGCTGCCCGGCGCGGTCGATCACGTCGAGGCAGCGGGCGTCGGTGCGGTTGATCCCGAGCGCCCGGCCCACCACCTCGTCCATCTTCTCCGTCGCCACCTGGTTGGCGCGGGTGGCGTCGATCAGCGCCGCTTCGAGGCGTCCTCGCGGCGAGGCCTGCGCCTCCGCCCGCTCCCGGCTGCCCAGCTGCTCTTTCGCAGTATCATTCAGCGTCATAATTTCTTAGTTGCTAAGCTTTTCGCCGTTCAAGAGGAATTCTAGTCCCAGGGAGCATCGATGGGCAACGCAATCGAAGCGCAGGAGCTGCGCAAGAAGTACGGCGAGGAGGTGCAGGCCCTCGACGGGCTCACCTTCTCGGTCCCCGAGGGCACGGTGTTCGGCCTGCTCGGCCCCAACGGCGCCGGCAAGTCGACCGCGGTGAAGGTGCTGACCACCCTCGCCCACCCCGACGGCGGCTCGGCCCGGGTGGCTGGCCACGACGTGCTGGCGGAGGCGCCGCGGGTGCGCGAGTCGATCGGGGTCGTCTCGCAGGCCGGCGGGCTCGACCGCGAGGCGACCGGCCGCGAGAACCTGCGCCTGCAGGGCCAGGTCTTCGGGATCGGCGGCCGCGAGCTGGAGGCGCGGATCGACCAGCTGCTCGGCCAGTTCCAGCTGGCCGACGCCGGCGACCGGCTGGTCCGCGAGTACTCGGGCGGGATGCAGCGGCGGCTCGACGTCGCCCAGGCGCTGGTCCACGAGCCCAAGGTCCTCTTCCTCGACGAGCCGACCACCGGCCTCGACCCTGAGGTGCGGGCGGAGATGTGGGACGAGATCGAGCGCCTGACCGGCGCCGGCCTGACCGTCCTCCTCACCACCCACTACCTCGAGGAGGCCGACCGGCTCGCCGCCCAGCTAGCGATC
>DASXFL010000185.1:0-7110 GCA_036489595.1 Solirubrobacterales bacterium | reverse complement strand
CAGGGGACGCCTCCGAAGTACATCACGGCGAGAGTGGCGACCACGAGCACCAGGGAGGTGCCGAGGTCGGGCTGTAGGAAAACGAGAGCTGCCGGGGCGAAGCCCAGGCAGAGGTAGCGCAGGGTGCGCTGCCGCGGCGAGCCCCGCC
Organism: Solirubrobacterales bacterium; assembly: GCA_036489595.1. GTDB lineage: Bacteria > Actinomycetota > Thermoleophilia > Solirubrobacterales > 70-9 > VAYN01. Next base: position 6,962 of record DASXFL010000185.1, on the reverse strand, counting down.
GCGCTCCGTCGATGACGAAGCCGGCGAGGGCAAGCACCAGCAGGAGCTTGCCGAGCTCGGACGGCTGAAAGGAGAAGAAGGGAAGTTCGAAGGCGCGCCGCGAACCGCGGGCGGCGAAGCCGAAGACGAAGACGAGAGCAATGCTGACGCAGAGGAAGGTGTAGATGCCGACCCGAAGCTCGCGAAAGCGCGAGTAGTCGATCCGGGTCAGCAGGAGCATACCGATCACCCCGAGCACCCCGTAGATCGCCTGCCGGTTGAGGTAGTAGTTGGGGTCGCCGGGGATGTCGTGCGAGGTCGCCTGACCGAGCGTGAAGGCGCTGAAGGCGATCAGGCCGACCGCGGCGAGCGCCAGGGGCCAGTCGAAATGGGCGAAGCCGAGCCGTTCGGCGAGGCTCTCGCGCTCCGGCGCGAAGGGTTCGGTCACCGGTCGCTGCGGGGCGACGTAGCTCATTCGACCCCGCCTTCGGTGCTCACTTCGGAGGCCCGTTTGTGGAAGTACGCTTCCAGAATCTGCAAGGCGGCCGGCGCCGCCGATTCGGCGCCGAAGCCACCTTCCTCGATCGTCACGGCGGTCACGATATTCGGGTTAGGGTACGGCGCCAGGCCGATCCACCACGACTGGTCGGCATGGCCCGGCCGTTCCGCGGTGCCCGTCTTGCCCGCAATCGGCACCGGGAAGCCGCCGAAGACGGCGGATGCCGTGCCTTCCGGCCCCTGGGCGGACCCGTGCAACCCTTCCATGATCGCCTGCCGCGATGCCGGGTCGATCTTGACGTGGCGCCGCGCCCCGAATCGGAATTCCTTCAGCACCCGGCCAGCCGCATCGAGCAGTTCCTTGCCGACGTGCGGGGTGACGATCGTGCCGCCGTTGCCTAGCGCCGCGTAGGCGATCGCCATCTGCAGCGGCGTCGTCTGCAGGTCGCCCTGCCCGGTTGCCAGTTGGATGTTGTCGCCTTCGGACCAGGGACGTTGTTCTTCGCCTGCTTCGGTGGCTTCCTTGTAGAGCTGGTCGCGCCAGGCTTTGCTCGGCACCAGGCCTTCGGATTCGCCCGGGATGTCGAGCCCGCTGGGGTCGCCGATCCCCATCTTGTGTGACCATTCCTGCAGGTAGTTCTTGTTCCACATGCGACTGCCGAGTTCGTACATGAAGACGTCGGAGGAGACTTCCAGCGCCCGCACCAGCGAGAGCGTCCCGTAGGCGGTGCCGCCGGCGTTTTCGAATTTCTCCCCCGCCCGTTCGATGTAGCCGTTGTCGACGATCGTCGTCGAGGGCGTGATGACGCCGTTTTCGAGCGCTGCCAGCGCGGTCATGATCTTGTAGGTGGAGCCGGTCGGATAAGCCGATTCAGTGGCGCGGTCGCTGAGCGGCGCCAGCACCGGGTCGCGGAACAGTTCGTTCACTTGCGCCTGGGTCATCGGTTCGGTGAAGACCTTCGGTTCAAAGGTGGGGTTCGAGCCCATCGCCAGGATTTCGCCGGTGTGGACGTTCATCGAGATGAAGGCGCCCGGCAGGCCGCGTTCGGAGAGCGCCGCTTCGCCGGCCTTCTGCAGCGCCGAGTTGATCGTCAGCACGAGGTCGTCGCCGGGGGTCGGCTGCTGCTGCACCAGCTGGCCGCCCGGGGTCGGCAGGCCGAGCGCGTTGACCTGGACCCGGGTGACACCGGGCTTGCCGCGCAGGTACCTGTCGTAGGCGTACTCGGCGCCGCTCTGGCCGACGTCTTCACCCGGTTCGATCGACTTGAACCGCGGCTCTTTCAACTCTTCTTCGGTCACCTCGCCGACCGTCCCGACCACGTGGGCGGCCTCGGAGTCGTTCGGGTAGGCGCGGACGAAGACCCGCTGCACCGAGACGCCGGGGAAGCGGCGCTTGTTTTCTTCCAGGTAATAGATGAGGTCGTAGCCGACGTCACGACGCAGCGTCACCGGCGCCCCGGCTGACACCTTTTCCTGTTCGGCAATCACTTCGCGCACCCGCTTCAGCGACATGTGCGCGAGGCTCCCCAGTTTGGTTAGCTCGGCGCTCGACTTGGCCTGACCTTCGGGCAGCTTCGAGGTGTTCAGGAGCAGCGCCAGGCTAGTTCTGTTCTGGACGATCGGTTCGCCGTTGCGGGCAAGGATTTCGCCGCGCGGCGCCAGCACCCGGTATTCGCGGGTGCGGTTGTTCTGCGCCTCGGCCAGGTAGTGGGAGCCGTCGATCACCTGCAGGTTCCAGAGCCGGAAGAAGAGGACGGCGAAGAGCGCCACCGCGAGTCCGCCGAGCACGGCTATCCGCAGCGAGAGGCGGCTGCCGCGCGGGAGGTCGTCGTGTCGTAGGAACACCTGCTCTCCCCTAGATTCCCACGGCGGTCGGGCGGCGGCGGGGGCGGGGCTCCTCGACCAGCGCGGGCCGCAGTAGGCGGCGCAGCCCCGCGTACATCGGCCAGCTGAGGAAGAAGGCGAAGATCGCCTTGAAGGCGATGTCCCTGAGGACCAGCGGGCTGACGTTGGAGCCGACTTCGCCGAGCATCGCCTGGACGGCGCCGAAGCCGAGCTCGGCGAACAGGGTCAGGGCCGCACAGAGCAGCGGCGCCCCCAGGCGCTTCGGCAGGCCGAAGCGCTCGCGGTAGGCGCCGGCGAGGTAGCCGGTCGCGAGCAGGACCAGCGAGCCGCCGCCGAGCGGCGCGATCAGCAGGCAGTCGAGCAGCAGCCCGACCGAGAAGCCGGTGACGGCGCCGCTCATCGTCCCACCGAGCAGGCCGAAGCAGGCGACCAGCGCCGGCAGCATGTCGGGGCTGACGTGGAACAGCGTCACCTGGGAGAAGAAGGAGAGCTGCAGGACCACGCCGAGAACGAGGGCAACGACGACGCGGGCGAGGATCTTGCCGGTGAGGATCACCCGCGCGAGCCCCCGGTCAGGACCTGGACCATTTCCAGGTTGCGGAGGTCGGCGAAGGGCCGCACCCGCACCTGCTGCTGGGCCTCCTGCTGGAGGATCGAGGCCTTGGTGATTTCGCCGACCGGGATGTTCGGAGGGTAGCCCGAGGAGATTTCCTCGGCGCGCCAGCCAGAGGTGACGACTTCCTGCCCCTTGTGGACGTGCTTGGCGGAGTCGAGGAAGTCGAGGATCAGCGTCCCCGGTTCGCCGACTTCGGCCCGGATCACGCCCTGGATCCCGCTCGGCACCACTTTCGCCGCGACCGCGCTCGGGCCGTTGGCGATCAGTTCCACCTGGGAGGAGCTGCCGGTCACCGCCGTGACGGTGCCGACCAGGCCGTCGCCGTTGACCACCGGGTCGCCGACCTCGGCTCCGCCGCCGCTGCCGACGTCGACAGTCACGTCGGCAAACCAGACGGTCGGCGAGCGGGCGATCACCCGCCCGGTCACCGGCTTGTAGCCGGATGGGATGGCGCCGCTTTCGTCGAGTTCGAGCATCTTCCGCAGCTGCGTGTTTTCGGCCAGTGCCGAGTGGGCTCCGGCCACCTCCCTCCGCAGCGTTTCGACTTCGCCGTGGAGCTTCGAGTTTTCGCCGCGGGCGTCGAACGTCTTGTCGAACCAGTTGACGAGGTCGCGGGCCGGCTTCAGCGCCCGGTCGGCCCCCGACTGCAGCGGACTGAAGATCGTCGAGACGCCGCGCTGGAGCCCGTTCGACCCCTGCCCGTAGGTGATCGTCAGCAGCGCGAAGCTGCCGAGGATCAGCAGCGCGAGGATCGCGCGGCGGCGGCGTACTTGCTTTCGGTACACGAATCGAGAACCAGTTCGGGGGTTTGCGGGTGCGGCGGCATCGGCTAGCGCCGGCGCCGGTATTCGGAGTTCTTCCTGCTGCGGTGGATCGTCTCGAACTCCTCGAGCGAGATTCCCGATCCGACCGCGACGCAGGTCAGTGGCGACTCTGCCAGTTGGCAGGGCATCTGGCACTCGTCGCGCAAGCGCTGCTCCCAGCCTTGCAGAAGGGCGCCGCCGCCGGCGAGGGTGATGCCGCGATCCATGATGTCACCGGCCAGCTCCGGCGGCGTCCGGTCGAGCGTCTCCTTGACCGCTTCGACGATCTGCCCGACCGGTTCCTCGAGCGCCCCGCGGACCTCTTCGGAGCCGAGCTCGACCGTCTTTGGCAGCCCAGAGACGAGGTCGCGGCCACGGATCGGCATCCGCACTTCCTCGGGAAGCGGTGAGGCGGAGCCGGCTTCGAGCTTGATCTCCTCCGCGGTCTGGGCGCCGATCGCGAGTTTGTGCGCGCGTTTGCAGTGGCTGATGATCGCTTCGTCCATCTCGTCGCCGCCGATCCGGATCGACTCCGAGACGACGATGCCGCCGAGCGAGATCACCGCCACCTCGGTGGTGCCGCCGCCGATGTCGACGACCATCGAGCCGACCGGGTCGGCGACCGGCAGCCCAGCGCCGATCGCCGCCGCCATCGGCTCTTCGATCAGGTAGGACTCGCGGGCGCCGGCCGAGAGGCAGGCGTCCTCGACCGCGCGCTTCTCGACTTTGGTGACGCCTGAGGGAACGCAGACGACGACCCGCGGGTGGGCGAAGCGGCTGGCGTGGACCGACTTGATGAAGTAGCGCAGCATCTGCTCGGTCACCTCGAAGTCGGCGATGACGCCGTCCTTGAGCGGCCGGATCGCGGTGATCGTGCCGGGGGTGCGGCCGAGCATCAGCTTCGCCTCGGCGCCGACCGCGTGGACCTGGCCGCTGCGCGAATCGATCGCGACCACCGAGGGCTCGGAGAGCACGATCCCGCGCCCGCGCACGTAGACGAGCGTATTCGCGGTCCCGAGGTCGACGGCCATGTCGCGGCCACCCGGGTGCAGAAGGCGCCCGAAAAGGCTCATCGGCTGGCGCGACTCATCCGGCTCGGCGCTTGTCCCCCACGACGGTTCAGAGCACCATCATTCCAAACTCTGAAGGAAGGGCTGAGGGTTCCTCCGATATTTGGCTCCAGATGAGCGCTACCTGAGCGCCTGCTAACGCGCGAAAAGCTCCGGGGCGAGCTCCGCCAGCAACCCCACGGGGAGGCCGACGACGTTGGAGACGCTGCCCTCGAGCCGCGCGACCAGGGTCGAGCCGAGGGTCTGGATCGCGTAGCCGCCGGAGCGCCCCCGCCACTCGCCGAAGTCGACGTAGCGCTCCTTCTCCGGCTCCGAGATCGGCTTGAAGACAACAGTGGTGCGCTCGAGCCCGGCCTCCTCCTCCCCGCCCCGGAGGACGACGAGGCCGCTCATCACCTCGTGCGAGCGGCCCGACATGCGATCGAGGTAGGCGCGCGCCTCGGCGGCGTCGGCGGGCTTGCCGAGCACCTCGCCGTCGAGGACGACGTCGGTGTCGCAGGCGATGATCAGCCGCTCGGTGTCCTCGGCGCCGGCGCCGGCCGCGACCGCGCGCGCCTTACGGCGGGCGTTCTGGACCACCAGCTCGGCGGCGTCGCCGCGCTCGAGCTCCTCAACCCCCGGCACCCGGACCTCGAACTCGATCGCCAGCTTGGCGAGGATCTCCCGCCGCTGCGGCGAGCCCGAGGCCAGCAGCACCCTCAAGGGGTTAGGTCAGCTCGGGGAACCAGATCTGGATCTCGCGCTCGGCCGACTCGTCGGAGTCGGAGCCGTGGACCATGTTGAACGTCACCTCGAGCGCGAAGTCGCCGCGGATCGAGCCGGGGGCCGCCTCGACCGGGTTGGTGGCGCCGATCAGCTGCCGCGCCGCCACCACCGCCTCGACTCCCTCGAAGACGATCGCAACCAGCGGCCCGCCGGTGATGAAGGAGACCAGCTCGCCGAAGAACGGCTTCTCGGCGTGCTCGGCGTAATGCTCGTTGGCGATCTGCTCGCTCGCGGTCAGCGACTTCAGCGCCACGATCCGCAGCCCCTTGCGCTCGAAGCGGGCGATCAGCTCCCCGGTGAGGGCACGCTCGAAAGCGTCAGGCTTGACGAGGATCAGGGTCCGGCTCACGACTGGGGCTCCTTTGCTCGGTTCGGTTGCTGGGCGCCTCGCCGGCGCCGCGAGCGGGTTCCCGGTTGGTCGTGCTCGGGGTTGAAGCTCGTTTGGCTGCGGTTTTCGAGGCAGCGGCGGCTTGTTTGCGCCGCGGACGTTTCTGTTCGCCGGTCGCTTCGTCGCCTTCGGCGCGCTCCTCGCGGCTGGCGCGCCGAGGGCGCCGCTCGGCGGCCGGGTCCCCGCGCCGCTCGGAGCTCGCCTCCGGGCGCCGCGGACTGCGGCGGCGATCGGTCAACACCGATTCGCAGTAGGGGCAGAGGGTCCAGCGTGGGTCGACCGGCTTGCCGCAGGTCGGGCAGGGGTCCTTGAGCCGCCGCTCGCAGTTGGGGCAACGGAGGAAGTTTTTCTCCACCGGGTATTCGCAATTGGGGCAGCTCTGATCGCGCAACTGCCGCACCCGCAGCTCGGCGGCGCGGATCTCGAGCTCGCGCTCGTGGGCGTCCTCGAGGTACTCCGGCGGCCGCACGATCGCGTAGACCGCAGTGCCGATGAAGGGGAAGAAGGAGGCGATCGTCGCGCAGGCAACCAGGAACGGGTCGCCGATCCGGCGGCGGGCGTCGAGGAAGGTGTAGACGATCAGCGCCAGCCAGAGCACGATCAGCATCAGCAGGAACAGCGAGGCGGCCAGGTTGAGGCCGCTGTTGGTGATTCCGAAGATCGCTGGTGACATGGGTATAGGGGCCCCGCCTAGGCCTGAGGGGTCGGGCAGTTTACTTCGCCGGAGGAGACGCGATCCCTCGTCGGACCACCTGCAGGATAGGCCCCGACCAGGTTCGGGGCGGCACGAACGGCTCCCTGCCTCAGAACCCGCCTCAGAGGAACAGCCGCCCGAACAGGTAGCCGACGCCAAAGAAGACGAGGATCACGATTGCGACGACGGCGGCGACGAGCCCCATCATCGACAGCAGTTCCGAGCCGGCGCTGCGCTGCATCTGCAAATCCTATTCCACCCACAGTGGTTGTCCTTTGTCCGGGATATCCGGACAAAGGACAAC
>DASXFL010000176.1:0-16098 GCA_036489595.1 Solirubrobacterales bacterium | reverse complement strand
CGAGCCCAGCATCCAGGCCTTCTTCCTCCCCGCCCACTGGACGATCGACGTCGCCAACCAGCTCTACCTGAACGCCCAGTTCTCGATCGCCCTCGGCTTCCTCGTCTGGCTCTACCTCTTCCGCAACCAGAACTACAACTTCGTCCGCAACATGTTCGTGGTCGCGATGTGCCTGGCGCTGATCGGTTACGTCGGCTTCCCGACCGCGCCGCCGCGGATGTTCCCCGGCGACGGCTTCGTCGACACGATCACCAAATACTCCAACGTCAACCACGACTCGGCGCTGGCGAAGATCTTCATCAATCCCTACGCGGCGATCCCCAGCATGCACTGCGCCTTCGCGCTGATGATCGGCGGCAGCGGCTTTCTCGTCTGCCGCCATTGGTGGGCGAAAGCGTGGTGGGCGTGCTGGCCGATCCTGATCGCCTGGGTCGTGATCGTCACCGGCAACCACTACTGGGTCGACTGGGCCCTGGGATGGATGGTCGCGGCCGCCTCGGCGCTGATCGCCTCGCGCCTGCTGGCGCGGGTGCGGCCCGAGGTTTGGTCCTTCCGCCCCAAGGGCGCGCGCGAGATCGAGATCTAGGGCGCGCGGCGGGCGGCAGCGGGCCGCCACCGCCAGCTCGGCTACCCTTGCGCCGATGCCTTCGACGGCGCCCCCCAGGCCCGGCCCGCGGCGCAACGGGCGCGCCGCCGCCCGCAGCGGGCAGGAGCTGCGCGCCTACGCGCGCGAGCGCCTGATCGAGTCGCGGCTGACCCCGAACGCGATCTCGATGGTCGGCCTGCTCGGCAACCTGGTCGCCGCCCTTCTCGTCACCCAGCGCCTCTTCTTCCTCGCCGGCATCGCCTTCATCCTCGGCTCGGTGATGGACACTCTGGACGGCCGCTACTCGCGGATGTCGGGCAAGGGGACGCTGTTCGGCGCCTTCCTCGACTCGACCCTCGACCGCGTCGAGGAGGGAATCGTGCTGGCCGCCGTCGCCGGCTACTTCGCCGCCCGCGGCGAAGACTTCGCGGCGGCGATGTGCGTGGTCGCGGTGCTCGGCTCGCTGATGGTCTCCTACACCCGCGCCCGGGCTGAGGCGCTGGGGGTCGAGTGCAAGGTCGGGTTGGCGACGCGGCCGGTCAGAGTGGTGCTACTTTCGATCGGCCTGATCTTCGCCAAGGGCGCTGGAATCGGCGATTTCGAACTGCTGGCGCCGGCCGTCTACGTGCTCGCCGGGCTGACGATCTTCACCGTCTTCCAGCGGGTCTGGCACGTGCGAAACGAGCTCGAGGGCGAGGTCCGGCCGCCCGCCGTCGACGGCGACGAGGAGTAGCGGGCGAGGCGGAGATTCTGTAACCAGTCAAGCCACCAGGTGTGTCCATCCATTCAGCGCGATCCACCAGATTCGGCGCGAATCCGGAGAAAGAGGACTAGAGACTTCATGAGCGAGAGCAACGGCAGCAACGGCCACAGCAGCAACGGCATCGGGCGCACGGACGAGAAGGTCCGGGTCGCGATCGTCGGCGTCGGCAACTGCGCCAACTCCTTCATCCAGGGCGTCCAGTACTACAAGGACGCCGATCCGGGCGACGAAGTCCCGGGCCTGATGCACGTCGACCTCGGCGGCTACCACGTCCGCGACGTCGAGTTCGTCGCCGCCTTCGACATCGACGCCGAGAAGGTCGGCAAGGACCTCTCGGAGGCGATCTGGTCGGGGCAGAACGACACGATCAAGTTCGCCGACGTGCCGAAGCTCGGCGTCACCGTCCAGCGCGGGATGACCCACGACGGCCTCGGCAAGTACCTGAAAGAGAAGATCACGAAGGCGCCGGGCGAAACCGCAGACGTCGTCGGGGTCCTCAAGGAGAGCCGCGCCGACGTCCTCGTCTGCTACCTGCCGGTCGGCTCCGAGGAGGCGACCAAGTGGTACGTCGAACAGGCGATCAAAGCCGGCGTCGGCTTCGTCAACTGCCTGCCGGTCTTCATCGCCCGTGAGGACTACTGGGACAAGCGCTTCGAGGAAGCCGGGCTGCCGATCATCGGCGACGACATCAAGAGCCAGGTCGGGGCGACGATCGTCCACCGCCAGCTGGCCCGCCTCTTCCACGACCGCGGCGTGCGGCTGGAGCGGACCTCGCAGCTCAACGTCGGCGGCAACATGGACTTCTACAACATGCTCGAGCGCGAGCGGCTCGCCTCGAAGAAGGAGTCGAAGACCAACGCGGTCACCTCGATCATGGGCCACGACCTACCGGAGGACAGCGTCCACGTCGGCCCCTCGGACTACGTGCCGTGGCTGACCGACCGCAAGTGGGCTCATATTCGCCTCGAGGGCAAGGCCTTCGGCGACGTGCCGCTGACCGCCGAGCTGAAGCTCGAGGTCTGGGACTCGCCGAACTCGGCCGGGGTCGTGATCGACGCGGTGCGGCTAATCAAGCTGGCGCTCAACAACGGTGTCGCCGGTCAGCTCGACGGGCCCTCCAGCTACCTGATGAAGAGCCCGCACACGCAGCGCCCCGACGACGAAGCGCGCGAGCAGACTGAGGAGTTCATCGCCAAGCACCGGCGCGGCGCCGGCGCGGCCGCCGCCGAGGTGCCGGCCGAGCCCGGCACCGCAAAGACCGCCTCCTAGCGGCTCGCCGCTAGCCAGACGTTTGGGACCGGGAGCCCGCCACCGCGGCGGGCTCTTATCCTGTCTGAGCCCGTGCCGGACTCGCCGCTCTCCATCGCCCAGGTCGCCCCCCGCCGGGGGCCCCGGAGTGGCCTCCCGGAGTACGTCAGCCGGCTCTCGGTCGAGCTCGAGCGGCGCGGCCACCGGGTCACCCGGCTGACCACCGGCGACCGGGTGAAGCGCATCCTGGGGCGGCACAGGCCGGACGTCGTCCACGTCCACGAGCCGTTCGCGCCGAGCGTCTCCTCGGCGGCGCTGCGCCACTCCTACTCGCTGAACGTCGCCACCTTCCACGCGCCGCAGGAGCGGGTGCTCTCGACCCAGGTGGCGCGGCCCCTGGTCGAGGTCTTCTTCGGCCGGCTCGACGCCCGCACCGTGACCAGCGAAACGACGGCGCGGCTGCTCGAGGGCTTCTTCCCGGCCAGCTACGAGCTGGTCCCGGGCGGGGGAGAGGGGGCGGACTGGAGCGCGGTCGCCGACTCCTTCGAAGCGATCTACCGGCGGCTGTTGGCGCGTCGCCACCCGCTTGGCGGCGACGCCGAGGTGCGCAAGCGGCTGTTGCGCCGGCCGTTGATCGAGGTCGACCTGCACATGCACACCGACCACTCGGACGACTGCGCGACCCCGGTCGAAGTGCTGCTGGAGACGGCGCGCGACCGTGGCCTCGGGGCGATTGCGGTCACCGACCACAACGAGATCTCGGGCGCCCTCGAGGCGCGCGAGATCGCCGCCGGCATGGACGACCTGCAGGTGATCGTCGGCGAGGAGGTGAAGACCGGCGGCCAGGGCGAGGTGATCGGCCTCTTCCTCGAGGAGAAGATCCCGAAGGGGCTGACGATGGCGGCGACGATCGCCGAGATCCGCCGCCAGGGCGGCCTCGTCTACGTGCCCCATCCCTTCGATCGCTTTCACTCGGTGCCCGACTACGAGCACCTGCTCGACATCGTCGAGGACGTCGACATCCTCGAGGTCTTCAACCCGCGGGTGGCGCTGACCGCCTTCAACGAGGAGGCGGTGCGGTTCGCCGCCAAGTACCGGATCGTCCCGGCTGCCGGCTCCGACGGCCACGTCGCCCAGGCGCTCGGCAGCGTCCGGGTGCGACTGCACGACTTCGAGGGCCCGTCCGAGTTCCTGGAGGCGATGCGCGACGCCGACATCACCCGCAAGCACAAGAACCTGGTCTATGTGCAGACGCTGAAGCTGCTGCAGACGACCGGCCGGCCGAAGGCGCCGAAACGGCGCGTCGCCGACGCCAAGCCGGCCCGCGGCGGCCGGCCGCGGCGGCGGCGCCCGGCGAGCAAGAGCTGATGCACCCACCCCGGAGTAGAGGAGCCGCGCCGGGATCGTCAAAGAATGCTCCGACGATGCGAGGCACCGACGACGAGATCCGCGAGAAGTACCTCGAGCGGGCGATTCGCGAGCTCAACCAGATCAGCCGCGAGATCCAGGACTGCCCGCACTGCCCGCGCGGCAAATTGATGCCCGTCCTCGGCTCCGGCCATCCCCAGGCCGACGTCTTCATGATCAAGCACGCGCCGGGCGCTTCGGAGATCGAGGAGGGGGTGGCCTTCTACGGCCGCTCCGGCAACGCGCTGATGAAGAGCTTCAAGCGCCTCGGCATCGACCCGCTCGTCGTCTACGGCACCCTCTGCGTGAAATGCCCGATCGCCGAGCCGGACCTGGCGGCGGGCGAGTGCGTCGCCCGCCTGGTCGAGGAGCTGGCGATCGTGCAGCCGAAGATCGTCGTCGTCATGGGCGAGCCGTGCCTGCGGATCCTCAACGGCCTTCAGGTGCCCCTCTCGCGGCCGATCGAGCAGCGTGAGGGAGAGATCCAGGCCTTCACGCCCACCATCGACGCCCTCTACACCCCCGACATCGACGACTCGCTCGACGAGGAGGGCGCCAAGCAGAGGTTCTGGCGCTCGTTCCGGATGCTCGGCACCTGGTACGAGGACCTACCACCGTACTGACGGGCGCCCGTCGCATCCGCACGTGCGGATGGCGCACGTCTGCTTCCGGGCGCCCGTCAGTACGGTGGCCGCCGGAGCCGACGCGTTGGGATCTTGAGGGGGCTATAGACCCCCGAAACTCCGCAGCGCGTTGGACTTTGGCCTCGCTATAGCGGGGTCAAACTGGGCTGCGCGCAGCTCAGGGGGCGGCGGCCTCGGCGACGGCGCTCATTGCGGCGAGGGTGCCGGAGGCGAGGCCGCGGACGACGACGGTGTCGAGGACGGCGGCGTAGGCGCCGAGGGCGGCCTGGGCGGCCGCGGCGTTGGGGGCGGCGACGCCGACCGTTCCCTCGGGCTCGCCGAGCCGGTCGAAGTGGTTGCTGTAGCCGGGGTGGAGCTGACGGTAAAAGGATTCCTCCTTTGCCAGGCGCTCGGCGGCGTCGGGGCCGACCGCGGTGCGGACGTAGCCGAAGACCGGTGGCGCCTCGCGGCCCGCAGCGGCGGCGCCGGCCTCGACCTTCTGCTTCGCCCCGGCCGCGTACTCGGGGGTCATCCAGTTGAAGAAGGCGCCGTCGTACTCGGCGCCGGCGAGCTCGGACATCTTTGGGCCCATCGCGGCGAGGACGACTCGGACGTCGGGAAGGGCGGCGCGCAAGGTGGAGAGCTCTTCGCGCATCGTCGTCAGCGGCTTTTTCGTGAAGCCGGCGCCGACCCCGATCCAGAGCCGGGAGGGGTCGAGGTGGAGGCGGTGGATGTCGGCAGCGATCTGGCTCGGCGGCGTGCGGTCGACGGCGATCACGCCGACCCCGAGGTCGAGCGAGCCCGCGCCCTCGCCGAAGACCGCGAGCGTCTCCAGCCCCTTAGCGCCGGGGTGGTCGTTCGACCAGACCGAGTCGTAGCTCAGCTCCTTGCAGCGGGCGGCCAGCGGCCCCGCGACCTCCGGGTCGAGCCCCGCCGCGACACCAAAGCCCCGCGCCATGCTCAGACGCTACCCGCCGCCGGCTTCTCGAGAAGCGCCACGCACTCGATGTGCGGCGTCTGCGGGAACATGTCGACCGGTCGCACGCGCCGCAGCCTATAGCCGGCCTCGACCAGCTGCGCCGCGTTCGGCGCCAGCGTCGTCGGGTTGCAGGAGACGTAGACGATCTTCGGTGCCTCGCACTCGATCAGCCGGCGGACGATTTTCTGCGAGAGGCCGGCGCGGGGCGGATCGACGACGACGACGTCGGGCTTACCGGCCTCCTCCAGCAGCGGCCGCACCCCGGTGCGGGCGTTGGCGGCGACGAACCTGACGTTCTCGATTCCGTTCCGGCGGGCGTTGCGCTCGGCGTCGGCGATCGCCTCGGGGACGATCTCGAGGCCCCAGACCTCGCCCGCCCGCGCCGCCATCGAGAGGCCGACCGTGCCGATTCCGCAGAAGAGGTCGAAGACCCGCTCGCGCCCTGAGAGCGCCGCGAGCTCGGCGGCGACGCCGTAGAGCTGCTCGGCCATCTCGGTGTTGGTCTGGAAGAAGGCGCCGTGGGAGATCTCCAGCTCGAGCTCGAAGAGGCGCTCGCGCAGGCGCTCCTCCCCGAGCACCCCGGTCGGGCCCTCGGTGCCGCCGGAGTCGCCCTCGACCTGGGTGTGGAGGTCGACTGGCGGCTGCGGGAAGCGGGCCGGGGTGGTGACCAGCCGCGTCTGCACCTGGCCGCTGCGCCGCCCCTCGCGGACGGTGAGGTTGCGGAGGACGCCGCGGCGGGCGCGGGCGTCGTAGGCGGGGACGGATTCGGTGCGGGCCCACTCCCGCACCTCGTTGCGAGCGGCGTTGCCGCGCTCGGAGGCGAGGTGGCAGTCCTCGACGTCGACGATCAGGTCCCAGCGGCCGCGGGCGTGGAAGCCGAGCGTCGGCTCCCCGTCCTCGCGCTCGCCGAAGGAGTACTCGAGCTTGTTGCGGTAGCGCCATGGATTGGCCTCGGCGTCGACGATCGGCTCCAGCTCGTAGCCCTCGAGGCCGCCGAGCCGGCCCAGCGCCTCCGCCACCTGCGCCTCCTTCTCTGCCAGCTGCCGCTCGTAGGGGAGGCCCTGCCAGGGGGCGCCGGGGCAGGGCTCGCCGCCGTGGACGCAGACGTCGGCGATGCGGTCGGCGCCGGGCCGCAGCAGCTCGACCGTGCGCGCCTCGGCGAAGCGCTTCTTGCCTTTGGTGACTTCGGCGCGGACCCGGTCCCCGGGCAACGCCCCGGCGACGAAGACGACAAAGCCGTCGGCGCGGGCGACGCCGCGGCCGCCGAAGGCGAGCGAGTCGATCTCGACCTCGAGCTGCTCGCCCCGGCGCGGGGCGCGGGCCGGCCTGGTGCTGGCCGCCTCCACTCAGTCCAGTTTCTTCCGCGCCCGCCGCGCCGCCTGCGTCGCCTGTTTGCGGACCGAGCCGGTGCGGCCGCCGACCTCGCGCCGCGCCTGGCTGACCAGTTTCTCCAGCTCGCCGAGCAGGACGTCGGTGTGCTTGCGGCCTCGTTTGAGCAGCTCGCCGAGCATCTTCTCGGCGTCGCCGCGGGTCATCCGGCCGCGTTTGACAGCGTCGTCGACGACGTCCTGGATCCGGTCGCGGCTGAGGGTGACGCTGTGCTCGAGGCTTTGGCGGAACTCGGCGACGCTCTTGTCGAGGCCGCTGGTCGGTTTCGAGCTCGCGGGCTTCGCTTTCGAGCTGGCTTTCTTGGGCGCCGCTTTCTTGGCTTTGGTCGCTTTCGGTTTGACTTTCGATTTCGACGCCGCTTTTTTGGCTTTGGTCGATCTCGAATTGCCGGCCGCTTTTTTCTCCGCCATCTCCGCCCTCCAGGTTCGGTTTGCCCGCTGGGACACCGCGACTATCTCAGTTCGGCAGCGCCGCCGGCTCGCCTATCTCAAAGCGGGCCTCGACGACGTCGTGGTCGGATAGCCGCAGCGCCCGCCCGTCGAGCGGCAGCTCGCGCCGCTCCGGCGGCAGCTGCGCCGGCGCCTGGCGCACCTCGAGGCCGCAGCTGAGCAGGTGGTCGATCGCCCGCGGGCCGGTCGCCGGCCCTTCGATCCCGAGCTCGCCGGCCAGCTGCTCGAACAGCTCCGGGCTCTCGGCCGGGCGCAGGTTGAGGTCGCCGCCGAACAACAGCGGCGAGCCGGCTGCCCACTCGGCTGCTGCCCGCGCTGCCCGCAGCACGTCCTCGCTCGCCAGCCGCGGCTGGTCGTTGGTGGCGTGGAGGTTGGCGATGCAGAGGCCGGAGGCGGTGCGGGTGAAGGCCATCGCCCGGCGCTCCGGCGGGCCCTCGTGGATCGCCAGCTCACGCCGTTCGGCGATCCCGCCGAGCTTGCCCGGGACCCGGACCAGGGTCAGGTTCGAGCCGCCCTCGCCGGAGGCCATCAGGTCCGGGTTCTGGCGCGCCAGTAGCGCCCGGATCGGGGCCAGCGAGTTGCGGGAGGTCAGCGCCCGGTGGGCCTCGGCACCGCAGGCTCGGGCCAGCGGCTCGGCGAAGCGCGGCGGCACCTCCTGCAGCAGCGCCACGTCCCAGGCGGTGGCAGCGAGCAGGGTCGCGAACTCGGTGGTGAGGTCGCGGTTGACCTGGACGTGGGTGCCGTTCTCCTCGTCGAAGCGGAGGACGCGCGAGCGCCAGGTTCGCAGCGAGGCGTCCGGGGGATGGTCACGGCCGTGAAAGAGGTTCCAGCAAATTGCGGTGAACTCCACGCCCGTAGTATCTCGGCCCTTGGCCAACCGGCGGAAACAACAGAAGCGTGACTTCATCACCGGCGAGGAGCTCGGCGGCTTCGAGCTCGGCAAGCTGCTCGAGCGGGCGGCGGCGCTCAAAGCCGGCCGCGCCGAGCGGGTCGGCGCCGCCTCGCTGGCCGGCCGCAGCGTCGCCCTCGTCTTCGAACGGCCCTCGACCCGGACCCGGATCTCCTTCGACGTCGGCGTCGCCGAGCTCGGCGGCCACCCGGTCGTCCTCCGCGGCGACGAAATGCAGCTCTCGCGCGGTGAGTCGATCGGTGACACCGCCCGGGTCCTCTCCCGCTACGTCGACGCGATCGTCGTCCGCTCCGGCTCCCACCAGAACGTCGTCGCCCTCGCCGCCGAGGCCGAGGTGCCGGTGGTCAACGCGCTCACCCCGCTCCACCATCCCTGTCAGGTGCTGGCCGACCTGCTGACCCTGCGCGAGCGCTTCGGCGAGATCGAGGGGAGGCGGCTCGCCTACGTCGGCGACGGCAACAACGTCGCCCGCTCGCTGGCGCTGCTGGGCGAGCGGGCCGGGGCCCAGGTCGTCGTCGCGGCGCCCCCCGGTTACCAGCTCGAGGAGGGGACGGGCGCCGAGCTGACCGCCGACCCGCGCGCGGCAGCGGCCGGCGCCGACGCCCTCTACACCGACGTCTGGGTGAGCATGAGCGACCTCGAGGCCGAGGCCGGCCGGCGCCGCGCCGACCTCGCCCCGTTCCGGCTCGACGCCGACCTGCTCGGCGCCGCCCGCGACGGGGCGATCGTCATGCACTGCCTCCCCGCCCACCCCGGCGAAGAGATCGCCGCCGACGTCCTCTACTCCGATGCCTCGGTCGTCTGGGACCAGGCGGAGAACCGCCTCCACGCGCAGAAGGCGCTGCTGGAGATGTTGCTCGCTGACTAGCCCGGCCCGCGCCGGCTAGCCTCCTGGTACGGCGATGTATCCGACGCTCCACATCGGGCCGGTGACGCTGCAGACCTTCGGGATCTGCTTCGCCCTCGCCTTCCTCGCCGCCGGGGCGCTCGTCCACAAGCGCTTCGGCGAGCTCGGCAAGCCGCAGGACTGGGCCTATGAGATGGGGTTCGCGGCGCTTGTCGGCGGCATCGTCGGCTCGCGCGTGTACTTCCTCGTCCAGAACTACGCCGAGGTCAAGCACGACCTCGTCGGCAGCCTCTTCTCCGGCTCGGGCCTGGTCTGGTACGGCGGCGCGATCGGCGGCGCTCTGGCGGTGATCGGCTGGGCCGCCTGGCGCCGCTTCCTCGGCCTTGCCCTGCTCGACGTCGCCGCGCCGGCGCTGGCGCTCGGGTACGCGATCGGCCGCTGCGGCTGTCAGATGAGCGGCGACGGCGACTACGGCAAGCCCTGGCACGGGCCGTGGGCGATGTCGTATCCGAACGGGACGGTGCCGACGCGCGAAACCGTCCAGCCGACCCCCGTCTACGAGACGCTGGCGATGGGGCTGGGCGCCTGGGTTCTCTGGCAGCTGCGCGACCGGGTCCGCGCCGGCTGCCTGTTCGCGATCTATCTCCTCTACGCTGGGGCGGAGCGCTTCCTGATCGAGTTCATCCGCCGCAACAGCGAGGACTCGGTCGGGCTGACCACGGCGCAGCTCGAGAGCGTCGCCATGATGATTCTCGGAATTTGCTGGATCGCTATCGTCGTGCGTCGCCACGGAGGCATCGGCCGCCCGGCGACGAACCACGCGGTGCCGGCCCCCACTTGAGCGGCCTCGGCCGTTTCGGCTATCTTGCGCAAGGTCCTTTGCACTGATCAAAACTTTTAACGATGGAGGAACGGGAAACGATGCCGGTCGGAATCGAGAGTCAGGAGGAGCCGCGACTGCGCACGGTCGGCGCGCTTGTCGACGCGGCCGCCGAGAGGATCGCTGCGGCAGGGGTGGAGGACGCGCGCTCGGACGCTGAAGTGCTGGTCGCCGACGCGCTCGGCGTCGCGCCGGGGGAGCTGTCGGTCGACAGCGCCGACGAGGTCTCCGCGGAGGCCGCTGCGGCGATCGAGGAGCGGGTGGCGCGCCGGGTCGAGCGCGAGCCCGTCGCCTACATCATCGGCCGGGCCCCTTTCCGCGGGCTCGAGATCGCCGTCGACGAGCGGGTGCTGTGGCCGCGCAAGGAGACCGAGCTGCTGGTCCAGGTCGGGTCGGAACTGCCCGAGGGGGCGCGCGTGCACGAGGTCGGGACCGGCTCCGGGGCGATCGCGCTGGCGCTTCTGTCGGAGCGGCCGGACCTGCGAGTCACCGCCTCGGACCTCTCGCCGGAGGCGGTCGAAGCTGCCCGCGAGAACGCCGAGCGGCTTGGGCTCGAGCTCGACGTGCGGGTCGGCGTCGGCCTGCCCGACGACCTCGAAGACGTCGACCTGGTGATCGCCAACCTGCCTTACGTCACCGACGAGACGATCTTCGAGCGCTCGCCGGAGATCCAGCGCGAGCCGCGGATCGCCGTCACCGGGGAGTGCGGCGCCGACGGCCTCGGGGTGATCCGCGGCCTGATCGCCGAAACGCCCTCGGGTTGGCGGATGGTGCTGGAGCACGACACCCATCACGGGCCGGCGATGCGCGAACTGCTGCGCGACGCCACTACCCTTCGCGACTATGAAGGTGACGAGCGGGTGACGGTCGGCTTCGCTCCATGAAGCTGACGCATTGCGATGAGTGACCAGACGGCCGACCGCTCGGCCGCGGTCTCGACCTACGACTCGCGCCTGGCGAAGCTCGAGAAGCTGCGGGCGGAAGGGGTCGATCCCTACCCGCACTCCTTCGAAGGCCGCGCCCACATCGCCGACGTCCTTGGCGCCCACGACGCGGTCGAGCTGGGCGAGGGGCACCACGAGGAGCTCGCCTACCGGGTGATGGGCCGGATCACCGGGGAGCGCGGCCACGGCAAGACCGCCTTCCTCGACGTCCGCGACATCACCGGCACGATCCAGGTCTACGCGCGGCGCGACGAGCTCGGAGAGGAGGCGTTCGGGCGGATCGAGGACCTCGACGTCGGCGACCTGGTCGGGGTCGAGGGGATCATCCACGTGACCAAGCGCGGGCAGCTGGCGATCGCGGTGCGCGAGCTGACGCTGCTGGCGAAGGCGCTGAAAGACCCGCCGGACCTCTTCCACGGGATCGCCGACCCGGAGACGCGCTATCGCCAGCGCGAATTGGATCTGATCGCGAACGAAGAGTCTCGAGAGATCTTCAAGAAGCGCTCGAACCTGATCTGGGAGATTCGCAACTACATGAACTCGCGCGGCTGGGTCGAGCTCGAAACGCCGGTCCTGCAGCGGCTGACGGGCGGTGCCGCGGCTCGTCCCTTTGTCACCCATCACAACGCCCTCGACCGCGACCTCTTCCTGCGCACCGCGACCGAGCTCTACCTGAAGCGGGCGATCGTCGGCGGCTTCGAGGACGTTTACGAGTTCGGCAAGTTCTTCCGCAACGAGGGGATGTCGTCGCAGCACAACCCCGAGTTCACGATGCTCGAGATGTTCGTCGGCGGGGCTGACTACAACGGGGTGATGGCGTTCGTCGAGGGGCTGGTGGCGAGCGTTGTCGAGACGGTGCTGGGGACGACCAAGGTCGAGCGCGACGGCGAGACGATCGACTTCGCGGCGCCGTGGCCGAAAGTGGTGCTGCGCGACGAGCTGCTGAAGGAGACCGGCGTCGACATCTACCAGGCGAGCCGCGACGAGCTGGCCGAGCTGGCCGGCGATGACGCCGACGAGAACGACGACTGGGCCGGGCTCGTCGACACCCTGCAGGGGAAGCTGGTCGAGCCGAAGCTGATCAGGCCCACCTTCATCACCGTGCTGCCGATCGGCCTCTGGCCGCTGGTCAAGACGCACCCGGACGACCCGAAGGTGTGCGAGGCGTTCGACGGGATCGTCGCCGGGATGGAGATCGTCGGCGGCGGCACCGACGTCAACGACCCGATCGACCAGCGCCAGCGCTTCATCGAACAGCGCGAACGGCAGGAGAAAGGGGCCGAGCCCGATCCCCATCCCCACGACGAGGAGTTCGTGCACTCGCTCGAATACGGGATGCCGCCGGCGAGCGGCTGCGGCCTCGGGATCGACCGCCTGCTGATGATCATGACCGGAGCCAAGACCCTGCGCGACGTGATCATCTACCCGGCGATGCGCGAGGCGCCGGACGAGCGGTAGCGGCGTGGTCGCGCGGATCGAGGAGATGCCGGCCGGCACACTGGGCTTCCGCTCCGAGGGCGAGCTGACCGAGGCCGACTTCAGCGACGTCATCGGGCCGGCCCTCGAAGAGGCGGCGGGTGCCGGCGACGTCCGCCTGATGCTGGTGACGCCGCCCGGCTTCGGCGGTTCCGAGGCGAGGGCGACTGCCGACCGGGTCAAGGATCTTGCCAACCTCGGGCACCGGAGCGATTGGAAGCGGATCGCCGTCGTCACCGACTCCGGCTGGCTCCGCCGCTCCTCGCGCCTCTGGGCCCGGATGATCCCGGTCGAGACCAAGCTCTTCGGCCCCGGCGCGGAGTCCGAAGCCCGCGCCTGGCTGCTCGAAGCCTCCTAACATCCGGCCGGCGGCGTCGGTGGTAGCTTGGCCCTGAGTTTCTACAACCGAACATGGAGGGAGAGGACGATATGGCTGACACCTTCAAAGGCGCATGCCTTTGCGGTCAGGTCGAGTACGAGCTCCACGACCCGGAGGCGCTGGGCTACTGCCACTGCACCCGCTGCCAGCGCTGGACCGGCTCCAGCCTCGCCGGCGTCGTCGTTGCAGAGGAGAACTTCCACTTCACGCAGGGCGAGGACCTCGTCCAAACCTACGAGTCCGAGTTCGCCCCCCGCAACTTCTGCAGCAACTGCGGCTCGAGCATCTACGACGACCTCGGCGGCAAATACTTCGTCGCCGCGGGCCTGATGCGCGAGCTCGACCTCGAACCCGCCTTCCACCTCCAGGTCGCTTACAAAGCCAACTGGCACCAGATCGGCGACTCCGCTCCCCAATACGCCGAGGCCCCTCCCGCCTAGCCGGCCCACAACGCTCAAGCGCGCCTGCGCGGGTAGAGTTCCCGCCAGGCGCCCGTAGCTCAGTGGTCAACGGGTCCTTTCGGGGGCCCAAAGAGCGTCGGTCTTTCAAGCCGAAGGTCGCGGGTTCGACTCCCGTCGGGCGCATTCCTTGGGGTTCCGGGCGGTGCCGGGGATCGCAGGCACAGAGCCAAATGCGGGGTTTAGGGCTGGAGAGGCGTTCCGGCGAGTGCCAGGTCATTCCGCGGCGTTCCCGTCCGTCTGTGTCACATCCTGGTCACACCGGACCGGACAGAGGGCGGCTATTCGTGCTTCTCGGAGAGCTTCGCCAGCTCGGCAATCGAGACGCCGAGAGCGGCGGCTATATCGCGCGCGGTTGCCCAGGTCGGATTCGCGTGGCCGCGCTCGATTAGCGAAAGGGTCTCGCCAGTGAGGCCAGCGTCCTTTGCGACGGAAACCTGGCTCACTTCACGCTTCTCGCGGAGTTCCCGGATCGCTGCGCCCAGCGCTGGCTGTGGTCTCTGCGAGTGGCGCACCTGCGGCACGTTCCCAGATGAGTGCGCGGAAGTGTCTAGATACATGTGCCTAAGCCCTGGTACCCTGACTCAGACCAAGAAGCAGCCCCCGGCCGGCGCTGGAACGCCAACCGGGGGCCTAACCACAAGGAGACCTAGCTCCTCATGGCTGATCAGAACCCTACGGCGCACAGTGCCACCGACGCGGGCGATGACCTGCAAGACCAGGCCCTCGTCCTCGACAGGCTCCTCGTCCACTGGCCGACCCATCTGCAGGAGGGCGACCTCCAGCGAGAGCTGCAGCTCGGCGAGGACGACTTCGACCACCGCGACCGCGTCGACCGCGCCGTGGCGCAACTGCACTGGGTCGGCCTCGCCCTGCGCTCCGACCCGGTCGTGATCCCGACCCGAGCGGCGCTCCACTACCACGCGCTGAGCGCATGCGCCGCCGCCGACCTCTGAGGGCGGCGTCCACGAGCCTCGGAACGCGCGACCTGCGATTCGCACACGTCTTCGGCAAGAACCTCGCCCGCTGCCGCGAGCAGCTCGGAGTCAGCCAGGAAGACCTCGGCCTCCTCGCCGGCCTCCACCGCACCGCGGTCGGCCAGCTCGAGCGCGGCGAACGGGTGGCAAGGACCGACACGCTCGTCCGTCTCTGCGGCTCGCTCGGCGTCGGACCCGATGCCTTGCTGATCGGCCTGTGCTGGCGTCCGGCCGAGATCAGAGACGGAGAACTCGAAATCGAGCCAGCGAAAGCTAGCCAGCCAGCGGAAGCAGAGGAGGCAACGAAGCAGCGAAGCGAACGAGCGAAAGACGAGCCAGCCAGAAGCTCAGAGAGCCAGAGATGAGCCAGCTGAGGAGGACACCGAAGGAAGAGAAAAGGACCCCCTCACGCACTATCACCAGCGAAGCAGGAGATAGAGCGAAAAGGCATAGACACACTACGCACTGGGTGCTCGTGCCCCCTCCACGGAGCCGTCCCAACATCGACTTAGCGTCCTCGGCGCGACGGGCTGACCCAACATTTGCTGTCGCCTCTATGGCTGACCGCAGGGTCTTGTCGCCCGTCGCGTTCGAGGACCGATGGCGTGACCTGATAGGAGCGTGCGAGAGCCGAACCCAGTGCTGTCCGCCGTCGATCCGTGACCGCAAGCCACTCCCCGAGGAGCGCCATTGATCACGATCGGCATCGACCCCCACAAGGCCACCCATACCGCAGTCGCGGTCTCTGGGCTCGGCCGCCAGCTTGCCGAGATCACGGTCTCAGCCGACGAGCGAGGCCAGCGCGAGCTGCTCGCCTGGGCCCACGGCCTCGGCGAGGAGGCCCGCTTCGCCCTCGAGGACTGCCGCCACGTCAACGGCCGCCTCGAGCGCTTCCTGCTGGCAAGCGAGGAGCCGGTACTGCGAGTCGGCCCGCGCCTCATGGCCGGCGCTCGCAAAGGCGCTCGCACCCGCGGCAAGTCAGACGCGATCGACGCTCTGGCGATCGCCCGCGCGGCGTTGCGCGAGGAAGCCGACCTTCACCCGGCAAGCAACGACGAGGCTGCTCGAGAGCTGAAGCTCCTGGTCGACCACCGCGACGCCCTCGTCACCGAGCGCACCGGGCTTGCCTCACGGCTTCGCTGGCACCTACACGACCTTGAGGCCGGACTCGAGCCGGCGGCCCGGAGCCTCGACCGGGCGAGCACCCGCCGCGGCCTCTCCCAGCGCCTTGCCCGCCGCGAGCAGACCGTGCAGGTGCGGATCTGCCGCGACCTGCTGGCGCGGATCGGCGACCTCACCCGGCGCGAGCGAGCGCTCGCTGGCGAGATCGGCGAGCGGGCCAAGCGCTACTGCCCGCAGCTCCTCGAGGTGCCGGGCGTGGCCCGGCTCACCGCTGGCAAGCTGATCGGCGAGGTCGCCGGAGCTGCTCGCTTCAAGAGCGATGCTCAGCTCGCCCACTTCGCCGGCTGCGCGCCGATCCCGGCCTCCTCTGGCAAGACGGAGCGCCACCGCTTCGACCGCCACGGCAACCGCCAGCTGAACGCGGCCTTCTACCGGATTGCCCTGACTCAGGCTCGAGTCCACCCGGGCGCTCGCGCCTATCTCGCCAAGAAGCGCTCCGAGGGCAAGTCGAGCGCCGAAGCGCTGCGGTGCCTGAAGCGGCTCTTGGTCCGGGTCGTCTGGCGAACACTCCAGAGCGCCGGTGAGCCCCGGTCCCCGGTCTCCCAATCTTGATCTTGATTTCTATATCTCTAGACAACCCGGGCTCACATAGGAGAAACCC
>DASXFL010000102.1:0-8337 GCA_036489595.1 Solirubrobacterales bacterium | reverse complement strand
GTCAGGCCAGCAAAGGCGCTGAGCAGGCCGGAGGCGACGAAGGAGAGGAAGCGGATGCGGTTGACCGGCAGGCCGGCGAGCCGCGCCGACTCGCGATTGCCACCAATGAAGAGCAGTTGGCGACCGATTGGCAGGTATCGGTAGACCCACCACATGATCACCGCCAGTGCCCAGCCGTAGTAGACGGCCAGGGGCAGGCCGAAGATTTCCTTGCTGCTGAAGTTGACCAGCGAGGTTGGCAGGCCGCCCATGACTTCGCTGTTGGTAACCAGGTAGGTGAGGCCGAGGATCGCGGTCATCGTACCGAGGGTGGTGACGAACGCGTCGACGCCGATCCAGACGATGCAGGCTCCGTTGATCACACCGATCAGGGCCCCGACGGCCAGCGCGATCAGCATGGCCGGCACCACCCCGAATCCATGTTTCACCGTCAGCACGGCGACGATCGCGGCGGAGAAGTTCGTGACCGCGCCGATCGAGAGGTCGAAGTCCCCCGTGCGAAGCGGGATCGTCACTGCAAGAGCCAAAATCAGCAGCACCGACTGGGAGGAGACCATCGACCGCAGGTTGCTGGTCGTCGGGAAGGTTTCCGGCAAATCGAGCGAGAAGCCGACAAACAGCAGGACGAGGAAGATCACCACCGCGTACTGCGCGATGAAGGTGCGGATCCGAGCGCCGGTCATGCCGCCTCGACCAAGCCGTGACAGGCCCTGACGATGTTCGCTTCGCTCACCTCGGCGCCGCTCAGGCTGTGCGCGATGTTGCCGTGACGCAGCACCAGCACCCGCTGGCAGAGGTGATCGAGCTGCTCGTAGTCGGCGGAGAAGATGATCACCCCGGCGCCGTTGCGGGCGCTGTCGCAGACCATCTCGAGGACCGACTTGCGGGCACCCGCGTCGACTCCCTGGGTCGGCTCGTGCAGCAGCAGCACGCTCGGACCCAGCTTCAGCCACTTGGCGAGGACGATCTTCTGCTGGTTGCCGCCGCTGAAGGTGCCGACCGGGCGCGACGGGGCCGTCGGCATCACCTGGAAGCGCTGCATCAGGCCGAGCACGTCCGCCGTCTCCTCCGCGTACCGGATCCGGCCGCCGCGGACGTACTCCCCGAGCGAGGCGATCGTCATGTTCTCGGTCGCCGTCGCGTCGATCCAGATGCTCTCACGTTGGCGGTTGGCCGGCACCAGCGCGACGCCTGCGGCGATCGCCTCCGCCGGACTGTTGATCTCATGCCCGTCGGCGACACTGGCGGTGCCGCCGTGACGGCGGTGACGGTCGACGATCAGGTACGGCAGCTCGTCCTGACCCATCCCGACCAGGCCGGTGATGCCGAGGATCTCACCGCGGCGGACCACAAATGATGTGTCTTCGATCTGCTCGCCGACCATCGAGTCCACGGTGAGCACGGTTTCCCCCGGTCGCTCGGAGAGCTTCGGCGGGTAGAAGTCCCCGATCGAGCGGCCCAGCATCAGCTCGAGCAAGCTGGCCTCGGTTGCGTCCTTGGCGACGACCGTGTCCACCAGGTGGCCGTCCCGCAGGACACTGATCTGGTCGCTGATCCTCGTGACCTCGGCGAGCCGATGGCTGACGAACAGCGCCGCGGCGCCGGCGTCGGCGACCCGCCGGATCAGGTCGGTGACCTGTTCGGCGGCGTGACTGGTGAGGTAGGTGGTGGGCTCGTCGAGAATGAACAGCTGGCGGGTGCCGCCGTCCTCGAGCTGGCGCACCGCCCGGATGATCGCGAGCATCGCCCGCTCGGAAGGGTCAAGCTCGGCGACCAGGACGTCCGGCGAGAGCTTCACCTCGAAGCGCTCGCAGAGCTCCCGACAGCGATCCTGCTCAGCCGACCAGCTGACCGGATGGCCGCGGCCGGCGCCGTAGCGAGAGGAGATGCCGAAGTTCTCCAGCACGGTCATGGACTCGACCAGGGCCAGATCCTGGTGGATCACGGCGATGCCGTGTTCCTGTGGCGAGCCGAGCGGGAACGCGAGCTCCTCGCCCCAGAAGCGGAGCCGCGCACCCTCGTCGGGCGCATGGTACCCGGTGAGAACCTTTACCAAGGTCGACTTACCCGAGCCGTTCTGGCCGACCAGCGCCCGCACCTCTCCGGGAGCGAGCTCCAACGACACGTCGCTCAGCACGGTGACGCCGGCGAAGGTCTTGGAGACGTGCTCCAACGAGAGGGCGGGATCCACGGTCAGGTCCGGTTGCGCTCCCCGATCCTTGGCCCCCCTCAGCCGCCGACCCCCCAAATCTTGGCGTACTTGGCCTGGTAGTTGGCGTAGCCGGGGAACATTTCGCTGTTGTGTGGAGGCAGGGTTTCCCGATCGAACATCTGTGAGGGGATGTTGTCGGCTTCGGTCGGTTCCATCCCCAGCATCACCCGGCCGAGCTGGTCGATCTCCGCCCAGCCGATCGTTTCGTTCGGCGGGAAGGCGAAGTCCGCCTCCTGCGGCTTGCCTTCGCGGATTTCTTCGAGGTTCGAGTTGACCCCATCGTGGCCGATGATCGGGATTTCCTTGTGCGACTCTTCGATCGCGGTCGCCATATAGGGCCCGATCGCGTCGCTGTCGGCGATCATGAAGTTGAGCTGCGGGTTGCGGTTGATCGCCGTCGAGGCGGCCGGCGTCGCCGCCGTGGCGAGCTGGGTCAGGTCGACGTTTTCGAACGCGTACTTGCATTCCGTACAGAGTTCCTTGAGTTTTTCTTCGACCCCGGTGTTGATGTCTTTCTGGACCTGGAAGATGGTGCTGCCGAAGGCCTGCACGTTGGCTTCGCAGTTGGTCTGTTCGAGGATGTAGTCGGCCATGACGTTGCCGTCGCGGACGAAATCGAGGGTGACGTGGGCATCGATTCCGGGCGGCAGGGCGCCGTCGGGGCTGGTATTGAAGGAGTCGATGACAGGGATGCCCGCCGCCTTCGCCTTGGCGAGGTTGGCGCTGATCACGGACGGGTCGATCGCCTGCACGACGATGCCTTCGGCACCCTGCGAGATCGCCGTCTGCATGCCCTGGTTGAAGGTGTTGACGTCACCTTTGCCGTCGTAGATGTGCGGCGTCAGGCCGGCTTCCTTGGCGGCCGCTTCGAAGCCTTTGCTGATTTCGGCGACGAGGGGAAGCGCCTGCGTGACGGAAAGGAACCAGACATTCTTGCCCTTGAGCTTGCTGAAGTCGACCGGGCTGCCGACGGTGAGCTTGACCGGCGTGGTCGCTTCGGCGACGCCGGCTTCCGCGGCTTGCATGCAGGACGCGGTGCTGGCCGACGATTCCGAGCCGGAGGAGCCCGAGGTACCGGAAGAGCCGGTGGTGCCGGCCGAGCTGGAGGACCCGCCACCGCCACAGCCGGCAACGATCACCGCCACAATCGCGGCAAGTGCGATCGCCAGACCGGCACCGAACGCCGATCCGGAACGCTTGCCCCACCTTCTTCCCGCTGAGCGGTCGCGCATCTGAATCTCCTTTTCCCCTCGGTTGCGATCTGGTTCCCTGCCAGATCCTGTCGTCACATTACGGACTTAGATTCCACATTGCCAAATCTATTTCCCGCAAATAGCGATAAATGTGTCTAATCATCACAGGTCGCAGGTCTACCTAGCTGGGGTGGTCGGCACCGTCCCGTCCCCCACTCGCGGTAGACGGCGAGCCCGAGCGCCTGCTCGTAGAAGCGCAGCGACCGGTCGAGGTCGGTCGGATGCAGCAGGATTCGACTCGCGAGGATCTCCATGAACCCGCGCGAGCATAGGCCGACCGACGTATGCTGGCACTCGCAGGTCGCCTCCCGTCCCCCCGAGCGGTCGACGGGCCCCGCCAGGAGTGACGATCGGTTCCTGGCGGGGGCCCTCCCGCCTCACGCGGCCTTCACGGCGTAGCGACGCGGTTTGTCGCTGACGCGGTCCACCTCCTCGCGGGAGGCGAGGCGCTCGAGACAATTCCCGACCGCACCGTTCGACCGCTTCAGCCCACCGGCTACGGCACCCGGGGTGAAGGGCGCCTTGTCGGCGTGGTCGCGCATGAACCCGACCACCAGCCCGTCGAGCTCACCCGGGCGGAGGCGGGACGGTTTGGAGGTCGGCTTCGCCGCCTCGGGCGCCGACCCCGGCCCGGCGCCGTCACCTTCCTCGTCCGCGACCAGCGAGTAGCGGTCGGGCAGTCTCCGCCCTTCGTCACGACCGCCGGCGTAGCGCTGGACCTTGCCGTCGGTGATCAGTGCGGCGAGGTACTTGTGGGCGGTGCTGCGCCCCACCCCGACCACGCCGGCGACGTCCTCGACCGTCGACTCGGGCGAGGCCTGCAGCGCGACGATCGCCTCCTTCCGTTTCGGGTTCTCATTGCTCATCGTCTTTGCTCCTCTCGTCGATGCACGGGCCGGCACCCGGCTCCGGCCAGCGATCGGCGCCCCACCTGTCGCCACAGGCGGGCACGTGGCGCGTGGCAACGAAGGCGCTCGGCTCCAGTGCCGACCCCGGGGGCTCGCCGCCTCCGGGGCCCTGTTCGTCTTGCCCGGCGAACGTAGCTCCGGCGCCTCACGAAAGCGAGTCGGAATCGGCCTCAAACCGCGCCGATCCGGTCATATCGAGGGGTTTTCAGGCAGTACTGCCTGAAGATGAGGGCCTCGGAGGCGACGGTTCGAAATCGCCCCCGCCGCAGAGGTGGCGGCTTTGCAGGGGTTTCTCGGGATGGGCACGGCTGGTTTCGAACCAGCGACCTCTCGCGTGTGAAGCGAGCGCTCTCCCACTGAGCTACGCGCCCGGGTCTCGCTGATCTTATGACGGACGCTCCGCGGGCACGCTCGTCCACCCTCCGTCCAGAGCGGGTTCCACTTCCGTCCAGCGCCGTATGCGTTCGGTATGAGCTTTTTAAGTAGGAATTCCTCTCTACCGAAAAGTGATGAGCGTTCTGCGACTCAACCCTCGAAAGGAGCAACGTGACTGGAGCGCTCAACAAACCGCTGAAGTGGGTCGTCGGGGCAGGGGCTCTGGCCCTGCTCCTGATGGCCATCGCCGCCGGGCCCGCCCGTGCGGCAACGTATGGAAGCAGCACCTTCTCCGGCAGCCTCGAAGGATGGGAAGCCGTGAAAAGCGAATGCAAAGTGCTCGGAGTGGTCGAACTTGAACTGCTTTGCAAAAACGAAAACGGATACGACGGGGGGAACGGGAACCCGGCCGGCGCGCTGAGCTCGAAAGGCAAAGTCCTGCTCAATATCGGCGGCGTGTTCAAATCGGACACCACCTGGGAATCCCCCGCCTTCACTGTCGCCGAAGGCGGCCAGGGCGCGGTGAACCTGCAGCGGGCCTTCGACCCGGGCGGGCTCGCCGAACTCAACCCGACGCTGAGCTACACGGCGACCCTGGTTGACAAAACGAGCGGCCAGCGGCAGGAAGCGATCAAGGAGTCGCTGACGGCGACCTCCACGTTCGCGAGCAAATCCGCCGGCATCAGCCTGGTCGCCGGCCACCGTTACGCGGTCGTGCTGGAAACGGACATCAGCGCCTCACTGGCCGGCGTCAGCCTCGGCGCCTCGGCCGGCCAGTTCGACAACATCTCCGTCACCGGCCCCGGTGAAGGCGGCGGCGGGAGCAACGGCAATGGCAGCAACGGCAGCAACGGGGGCGAAGGCGCCAGCGACCTCACCGACTCACGGCTCGAAAGTCTCCTCAAGTCGAGCCTGAGCGGGTCCGCCGCGGTCAAGGGCAACCGCGTCTTCGTCAAGGCCAAGTGCCCGGCGAAGGTGGGTGTCGCCTGCAAGGTCACGGTCCAGGGCCTGCTGAAGAAGGGGAGGCCCGCCACCGCCCCCCGCACGGCGAAGATCGCCAAGGGCAAGAGCAAGCAGCTGGTGCTGAAGTTGAAGCCGAAGCTGAACAAGGTCCTTGCCAAGCGCAGGAACCTGCTCTTCAAGGAGACGGTCAAGGCCGCTAAGGCGAAGGCGACGGTCTACAAACGCCTGAAGCTGATCCGCCACTAGGCGGCAGGCTGAGGCTCGGGCAGCGGCCCTTCTCCGGTGGGGGAGGGGCCGCTCGGCCCGGCTTGGCCCTCGACCCGCTCCTCGCGCTTGCGCAGGGCGAGGCCGACGAACGGGAAGACGAGGGTCGAGAGCATCGCCGCCCCGACTAGGCCGGCGGCGGTCGAGGCGCGCATCTGGCCGGCGTCGATCGCGATCGTCGTGATCGCCACCACCAGCGGCAGCGCCGTCGCCGAGTAGAAGGCGAGCGCCAGCCGATCGCGGAAGTCCAGCAAGTGCCGGTAGAGCAGCAGCGCCGGCATCCCGCGGACGACCAGGAAGAGGACGAAGAACATCGCCAGCTTGGCGATCGCTTTAGCCGATCCGAGGGCGCTGAGGTCGAAGGCGATGCCGCTGGTGACGAAGAAGAAGGGGACGAAGAAGCCGAAACCGACCGCGGTCAGCTTCGACTCGAAGACGGTCAGCTCGTGTCCCTTCAGCGCCGTCCGGGTGATCAGGCCGGCGACGAAGCCGCCGAGGAGGACGTCGAGGCCGAGCTTGCCGGCGAGCAGGACGAGGCCGAAGACGAGCACCACCGTCACCCGGACGGCGAGCTGGCTCGAGGCCTCGAAGGTCTGTTCGAGCGCATTCCAACCCCGCCCGGCCGCGCGCACCGAGAGCAGCGCAACCGCCACCGCCAGCAGCACGAAGGCGATCAGGATCACGCTCTCGTGCAGGGCGCTCTCAGCGGAGAGGAAGATCGTGACCAGCAGGATTGGGCCGAACTCGCCGGCGCCGCCCGCCGCCAGCAGGTATTTCCCGAAACGGGTCTTCAGCTCGCCGTTGTCGCGGAGGATCGGAATCAGGGTGCCGATCGCAGTCGTCGACATCGCCGCCCCGGCGTAGAGGTAGGAGATGATCACGTTTGCCTCGGCGAGGATCGCGCCGATCCCAAAGGCGAGGGCGACCGAGAACAGCCACCCGAGCCCCCCGAGCTCCATCGGCGTCCCCTTGATCCGCTGGAAGTCGATCTCGTAGCCGGCGAAGAAGAAGAGCATCCCGAGGCCGAGGTCCGAGAAGAATTCGGTGAAGCCGTCGATGTGGGCGATTCCGAGAACGTGCGGGCCGATCAGGATGCCGAGGAGCAGCTCCAGCACCACCACCGGCGGCGCCCACGGCTTCGGCACCACGGCGACGATGATCGCGGCGATCGCGGCGACGACGACGATTGCGAAGAACGAGCCGGTGTCGACCTGGATCGCGGCAAGGGAGAGGACGCCCACGGCCGGCATCGTACGGACGCCCCACCGCCCCGGCAATCGCAATATCGCCTAGGATCGGTCACGGACCGTGCTAGGCGGGGAATCAGCGGTGCCCTGTAACCCGCAATCCGCTCTAGCGGGGCCGAATTCCCGTTCCGAGGGGCTGGCCGTCGGGGTCAGTGCGTCGCGGCGGCGTTGACGGTCGG
The DNA here is from genome assembly GCA_036489595.1 of Solirubrobacterales bacterium. Taxonomy (GTDB): domain Bacteria; phylum Actinomycetota; class Thermoleophilia; order Solirubrobacterales; family 70-9; genus VAYN01. The sequence continues at coordinate 936 of DASXFL010000102.1, read as the reverse complement.
GTCCTGCGCGACGTAGGCACGCGAATCAGGTCAGGTCCGGAAGGAAGCAGCCTTAAGCGGATGCCGCGGGTGCCGCAGGCGAGCCCGGCCCGAGCCAGAAACGACGGACACGCCCGGTTACCTCGCCTCAGAGACGGGTGCACGGTCCGTTCGCCTTCGCGAGGTTGCCCTTTCGCCCGCTATGCGGGTCGAAAGGCAACCTCTCGCGCCGCGGGCCGCGCGCCGCCGGCGCGCGCGCTCGGGGCGCGTGCGGCGCCCGCGGCGCGCGGCGCCTGCGCTCGGGGCGCTATTGGATTAGGCGGGCGCGCATGCGGTCGATCGCGATCCGCCAGGTGACGATCGCGAAGGCGACGAGGAAGGCGAAGCGCGCGAGGTCCCACCATTCGAAGCCGAAGGCGCCGCCGCGGACCAGTTCGACCAGCTGGTGCAGCGGGTTGGCCTGGGCGATCACCTGGAAGAACTGGGGCAGGCCGCTGATCGGGAAGAAGGTGCCGGCGACGAGGAACAGCGGGGTCACGAACAGCGCGGTGACGTAGTTGAACTGGTCGATCTTGGCGACGACCGCCGCCATCGTGATCCCGAAGCCGGCGAAGCCGAGTGCGGTGGCGAAGGCGAAGAACGGCACCAGCAGCATCCCCGGCTCCGGGGTGAGGCCCCAGAAGAAGGTGACGACGAGGGGGACGCAGCCGTAGACGGCGGAGCGGAGCGCGATCCACAGCATCTCCGCGGTGACCAGCTCTTCGACGTCGACCGGGGCCGCCAGGATCGCTTCGTAGGTGTTCTGGAAGCGGTGCTTGACGAAAGTCCCGAACATCGCCGGCAGGGCGCTGGAGAAGATCACCGCGGTGGCGACCATGCCGGTGCCGACGAACTGAATGTAGGGGACGCCTTCGACTTCGTCGACCAGGGTGGCGCCGAGCCCGAGCCCAAAGGCGA
>DASXFL010000003.1:0-1683 GCA_036489595.1 Solirubrobacterales bacterium | reverse complement strand
CTGCTGGGCGGGCTCGGCGTCGTCTTCGAGGTGATCGCCTTCGCCAACGCGCCCTTCGTCGTGATCGAGCCGCTGCTTTCCGCCGGCCTCCTGGTCCTGCTGGCGATCGGCATCCGCGAGATGGGGGAGAGGCCGGGGCCTGGGACGCTGGCCGGGGTCCTCGCGATCATTGCCGGCACCGTCCTGATCGCCTGGGGCGCCCCCGAGCACAGCGAGCAGCACCGCGGCCCGGTCACCGTGGTGGTGGTGATGGCGGCGATGATCGCCGTCTCGCTAATTCCCTTCGCGACCCGCGGCAGCCGCTTCGACACCCCGATGCACGCCAACCTCGGGTCAGCCTGCGGCTTCGCCGCGACCAACGTGGCGACGAAGCTGATGGCCGACGACCTCGGCGGCGGTCACCCGGCCCAGGCAGTCGCCTGGGCCGGGGTTGCCGCCCTCGCCGGGATCACCGCGACGATCAGCGGGATGACGGCGCTGCAGCGACGGCCGGCGACGACGCTGGTGCCGATCTCGAGCGCGGTCCAGACCTTCCTCCCGGTCGCCCTCGAGCCGCTCTTCCTGACCGAGAACTGGCGCCAGGCGGAAAGCGAAGGCCTGGTCCTCGCCGCCGGGCTGCTGGTGATGGTGATCGGGACGGTGCTGGTGGCGCGGGTGCGCGCCGTCAGTGCCCTCTCGGCCGGCCAGGCGCCGGGAGGGACGAAGGCAGAGCCGGTGCCATGAGCTGGCGAGCGGGCCCCTCGGGGGTCGCCAGATAGGCGTCCCGCGGCCGCCTATTCGAGCAGTTCTTCCGCCTTCTTCTTGCCTTCTTCGATCCCTTCTTCGACCTTCTTCTTCGCTTCTTCGGCGCGCTTCTTGGCGCTGCCCTTGCTGTTTTCGAAGCTCTTCTTTGCTTCTTCGACGCCCTTTTCAACCCTTTCCTTGCCTTCTTCGACGCCCTTTTCAGCCTGTTCGACGCCCTTTTCGGCTTCCTTCTGGGCATTGCTGGAGGCGGTCGAGCTGCTGCCGCCGCAGCCGGAGACGAGGGCGCCGGCGCCCAGCGCGCCGACTACCGCCAGCACGACGGCGCCGCGGCGCAGCCTGATCGTCTTCGCGGTCGCCTTCTCGTCTTCCATCTCGGCCTCCCCGGTCGATTTGCGGTGGCCCGGCCTCCGGCGCGGGCTCCTCAGCGACTCTACCGTTACCGGATGAACCCGAATCGGGAGCTCGATCCGTTCGAGGCGCTGGTCGCCGACGCAATCGACGCCCTGCCCGAGGAATTCCAGCGGCTGCTGGAGGGCGTGCCGGTGGTCGTCTCCGAGCTCGGCACCGAGCAGCACGCCTATGGCGAGTACTTCGGCGACGGCATCGCCCGCGAGGGCTGGGAGGACCGGATCGTGATCTACCGCGACACGCTCGAACGCGACTTCGGCCACGACCGCGTGCTGCTTGCCCGCCAGGTCGAGCAGACCCTGCGCCACGAGCTCGCCCATCACCTCGGCTGGGGCGAGCGCGGTGTCGACGGGCTCGGCCTCTAGGCTGGACCGGTGAGCGAGGGAGGCTTCCCGGCCGAGCTGGCGGTGCCGCTGCAGGGCGAGCTGGTGGCCCTCGAGCCGCTCGGTCCCGAGCACGCCGACGGCCTCTGGGAGGCGGCGCAGGCGGAGGAGATCTGGACCTGGCTGGTCAACCTGGGCACGAGCCGCG
>DASXFL010000190.1:0-6568 GCA_036489595.1 Solirubrobacterales bacterium | reverse complement strand
CGTCTACCACGCCGGCGCCAGCGGCACCGGATTGCTCTACGCGGCGGTCGCCGCCGGCTCGACTGTCGCCGCCCTGACCACCGGCTGGCTCCTCCGCGCCCGCTGGCTCGGCCGCATCGTGCTCGCGGCGGTCGCCGTCTGGGGCGCCTTCATCGCCCTCGCCGGCCTCGTTGACTCGATCTGGCCGGCGGCCTTCCTCTTCGCCGGCGCCGGGGCCGCCGACAGCATCAGCGCCGTCTGCCGAGCGACGATGTCGCAGACCCTGACCCCGGACCGCTTGCGGGGCCGCATGAGCGCCGTCTTCAGCCTCGTCGTCGCCGGCGGCCCGCGGCTCGGTGACGTCGAGTCGGGGACCGTCGCGGCGATCGCTACCCCGGCCTTCTCGGTCGTCTCCGGGGGCCTCGCCTGCCTCGCCTCGGTCGGCTTCGTCGCCGCCTTCTTCCCCCAGCTCGCCGGCTACGACGGCGACGCGATCGGGGCGGGCGCGGTCGACAAGGACGCGGTCGAGCTCGAGGTCGGGCGCCTCGCGGCCGAGGACCTCGCCTAGCCCTTCGCTTTTCTACTCCATACGGGATAGAAAAAGCGACCGCGCGTCAGCGTGCGCCGCGGGCCAGCGCGTCCTCATAGCCCAGCCGCATCAGCGCGATCACCTCGCCGACGTCTTCCTCGTCCTCGATTCGCCGCGCCGCCGGGCCTTCGCGATCGGGAAAGACCGGGTGGTGGCCGATCCGGCCCTCTCGGTGGAGCTCGCGCCAGGTCTCGCGCGGGAAGAAGAAGTGGGCGGCGTGGTCGCCGTGCAGGTGGCCGATCTCGCGGCGACCGAGCCGGAAAGCGAGCTCGCCGCGGCGTCCGGGGCCGGCGCTGACGCCGTCCCAGGAGGTGACCTCGGCGGTGATTCGCTCGCTTGCAGTTGCGGTGGGAGCTTCGCTTGCAGTGGTCATGCGAGCAAGCTACAAGTTCAAGTTAACTTGAAGTCAAGTCCGATCTCTGGTTTCCTGGGATCGTGCCCGAGCTGTTGACGATCGGCGAGACGGCGCGCCGCAGCGGCGTCGCTGCCTCGGCCCTCCGCTTCTACGAGGAGAAGGGGCTGATCGTCTCCGAGCGCGCCGGCTCCGGCCACCGTCGCTACCCGCGCACGGTCCTGCGCCGGGTCGCCTTCATCGTCTTCGCCCAACGGGTCGGCCTCAGCCTCGAGGAGATCGGCGCCGAGCTGGCGAAGCTGCCGGTTAACCAGGCGCCGAGGCGCCGCGACTGGTCACGCCTCTCCGCCACCTGGACCGCCCGCATCGACGAGCGGATCGACGAGCTCGAGCGGCTCAGGGCCGGCCTCACCGAGTGCATCGGCTGCGGCTGCCTCTCGCTCGGCCGCTGCAAGCTCGCCAACCCGGGCGACCGCGCCGCCAGCCGCGGCTCCGGCCCCCGCTACTGGCTCGGCGACCCGCGGCCGGCTCCCTGAACGCTGCTAGCTTCGCCGCATGAAGCGCGTCAATATCGCCGACCCCGAGTTCGAGCTCGACCCCGGGGACCCGCCGGGCTTCCGCTCCGGCCTCGTCCGCCTCGGCAAGCTGCTCGGCAGCGAGGACTCCGGCATCAGCGTCTACGACCTGCCGCCCGGCCAGGCGGTTTGCCCGTACCACTACGAGGTCGGCGAGGAGGAGTGGCTGATCGTCCTCTCCGGCCACCCGACCCTCCGTCATCCTGGCGGATCCGAAAAGCTCGACCCCTGGGACGCGGTCCGCTTCCCCAAGGGCCCCGACGGCGCCCACGGCGTCCGCAACGAGACCGACGACTCCGCCCGCGTCCTCTTCTTCTCCACCGTCGTCATCCCGACCGCCACCGTCTACCCCGACAGCGACAAGGTCGGGATCTGGACCGGCGACCCCAACACCACTGTGATGGTCCGCCGCGAGAGCAACGTCGAGTATTTCGACGGGGAGCGCTAGCGGATCAGACGCGCGGCGACTCCGGGAGCTGCCAGCGCTCGAATTTGCTCGCACGTGGCAGGTGCTTGCGATGCCAGGCGACCGCGATGCCCAGCACGGCCGCTGTCGCCCCGCCGGCGATGCCCAGCGCGGCTGGGTAGGCCATGGTCAACGTCACCTCCCGATGCTGCTGCACCCCGATCCGCATCTTCCCCTCCGATCCTTGGCTTCCAACAGGGAGCGCCTCCCTGGCGCAAAGCGTGAGCCTCGGTATAGCCCACTGTGGAAATGAACAGGCAAATCTCTGCACACAAACGAATGGCCAGATCGTAACGGCGAATCCACACGCAGAGTTTGGAGCGAAAAGCTCACCTTTAGCGCTAAAGCGAGCGCTATTGGTGGTGTGGCCCAGTCACCCACACCATGCAACGCCGTCCGAGCGGCCTATTCCTCCCTGTACTGCTCTGAGCAGTGACCCCGATCGGCGGCGACTCCCGTCGTTCCCGACCGGGCCCTGCACGACGCGGCGCGCGGCGGTGACGGCAGTGGCGCCACCCCCCCAGCGCCGCCAACGGCCAAGCTCGCCGTCGGCACCTGCACCTGGTTCGAGCCCGAGCGCGCCTTCACCCCTTTCTTGCTCGACGTGATCACGCTCGAGGACGAGCGGATCAAGGAGGTCACCGCCTTCGTCGTCCGCGTCGCCGATACCGCCGAGGGATACGCGCGCCGGCCGGAGTAGCCTACGTCGCCGGAGCTCGTCCACTCCGTCTTCGAGCGTCGCGGCCTGCAGGTTCGGCTCGACGACTGAGCCGGAGCGACCGGATATCCACGCGGCCGCGCCGATCAGTTGCGGCCGACGCGGCAGCGCCACTCCCATGAACGCCACCGAAGCCATCCCCACCACCGCAGGCGCCGAGCAGCGCGCCGACCGCCGCGCTTGGGTCGCCCTCTACGTGCTGTGCGCGGCGATGCTGATGATCGTCCTCGACGGAACGATCGTCAACGTCGCCCTGCCCTCGATCCAGGAAGACCTCCACTTCAGCCAGTCGAGCCTGGCCTGGGTCGTCAACGCCTACCTGATTCCCTTCGGCGGCCTGCTGCTGCTCGCCGGCCGGCTCGGCGACCTGCTCGGCCAGCGCCGCGTCTTCCTCGTCGGGCTGACGATCTTCACCATCGCCTCCGGCCTCTGCGCCCTCTCGCCCGGGCAGGGGTTTCTGATCGGCGCCCGCTTCGTCCAGGGGGTCGGCGGCGCCCTCTCCTCGGCGGTGATCCTGGGGATGATCGTGACGATGTTCCCGCGGCCGGCCGACCAGGCGAAAGCGATCGGCGTCTACGGCTTCGTCGCCTCCGCCGGCGGCTCGATCGGGCTGCTGCTCGGGGGCGTCCTCACCGAGGCGATCTCCTGGCACTTCATCTTCGTCGTCAACCTGCCGATCGGCGTCCTCGTCGGCTGGCTGGCGCTGCGCCTGGTCGAGGACCGCGAGGGGCTCGGCCTCCACGAGGGCGCCGACTTCCCCGGCGCGGCGCTGGTGACGCTGGCGCTGATGCTCGGCGTCTTCACGATCCTCCAGATCACCGAATGGGGCTGGGCGGACGCGCGCACGATCGCCGGCCTGCTCGTCGCCGCCGGCCTGCTCGCCGTCTTCATCCGCCGCCAGGCGACGATCGCCAACCCGCTGATGCCGCTGCGCCTCTTCCACTCGCGCAACGTGTCCGGCGCCAACGCTCTGCAGGCGCTGCTGGTTGCCGGGATGTTCGGGATGTTCTTCCTCGGCGCTCTCTACCTGCAGAAGGTGCTCGGATACTCGGCCCTCGAGGTCGGCCTCGCCTTCCTGCCGACGACGATCGTGATGGGCGCCCTCTCGCTCGGCTTCGCCGAAAAGCTGATCATGCGCTTCGGCGCCCGCAACACCGTCATCCCCGGCGTCTCGCTGGTCGTCGTCGCCCTCCTCCTCTTCGCCACCCGGACCCCGGTCGACGGCGACTACCTGACCGACCTGCTGCCGCCCTTCCTTCTGATCGCGGTTGGGATCGGCACCGCCTTCCCGGGGATCATGACCCTGGCGATGTCGGGCGCGACCCCGAGCGACGCCGGCCTCGCCTCCGGCCTCGTCAACACCAGCATGCAGGTCGGCGGCGCCGTCGGCCTGGCCGTCCTCGCGACCCTCTCCACCGAGCGCAGCAACCACCTGCTCGGCGAAGGCGTGTCTCAGGCCTCGGCCCTCACCTCCGGCTACCACCTCGCCTACCTCGTCGGTGCCGCCCTGGCAGCGGTCGCCGTCGCGATCGCGATCTTCGTCATCCGCCCGACGCCGACCCCCGGCCCAGGCGAGGCGCCGGCGGGCGATCGTCCCACGCCCGTCGCCGAGCCGCTGCCCTAGAACCGCCGCCCGCAAGTAGCGTCCGGCCTTCGCTAATCCTCCGGCCGGCTGTGGCCGATTAGTCCCCATGCCCGTGGCCGGACCGACCTCGACCGCCCACACCCTGGTCCAGAGCGAGCTCGAAAGGGAGCGCGCCCGCATGGGACGGGTCTCGGGGATCCTCTGGACGGTCTCCGGCCTGGTCGCGTTGGTCTGCATCTTCCTGCCCGGCTCCGACCACGCCGGCCTCGGCTGGGTGCTGGGGCTGGTCGTCGTCGTCCTCCTCTACGGGACCGGCAGCATCACCGGTGTGATCCCCTGGCAGCGAGCCAGCCTCGACCAGCTCGCCTGGGGAACGGTGGCGACGATCCCCGTCGTCGGCCTCGGCATCTACCTCAGCGGCGGCTCGATCAGCTTCGTCGAGCCGCTCCTCGTCTGCTCGCTCCTCTACATCGCCTTCTACTTCCCCGCGCGCTGGGCCTGGCCGCTGGCGATCGAGCTGGTGCTCGTCGCCGGTGCGCCGCTGCTCTACGACCCCGACGCGATCGAACAGGCCTTCCTGCCCCGCTACCTGGCGCTCGCCGCCGCCTTCCTCGCCGCGACCTGGGTGATGCTGGGGCTGAAGAGCCGCTTGGTCGGCGCCGAGGAGCGCCAGCGCCAGTTCGCCAGCCGCGACCCGCTGACCGGGGTCGGCAACCGCCGCGACTTCGACCAGGCGCTGCGCGCCGAGCTCGAGCGCCGTGGCGGACGGCGTGGCGCCGATGCCTCCCCGCTCGCGCTCCTCATCGTCGACCTCGACGACTTCAAGAGCGTCAACGACGGCTACGGCCACCCGGTCGGCGATGCCGTCCTCCGCGAGGCGGCGACCAGGATCCGCGCGGCTCTCCGCAGCGACGACCGCCTCGCCCGGATCGGCGGCGACGAGTTCGCGGTGATCGCCCCCGGCGCCAACGAGATCGGCGCCCGCACTCTCGCCGAGGCGCTCCGCATAGCCCTCGTCGCCGATGCCGGCGAATCCGGAATGCCGGCCCCCGCGGCCTCGGTCGGCTGGGCTGTCTACCAGCTCGACGGTGAGGACTACGAGACCCTGATGCAGGCCGCCGACCGTCGCATGATGCGGCTCAAGCGCAACTCCCGCCGCCTCGTCGCCGACCTGCGGATGCTGGGCTAGCGGCCGCCTACCGTTCGACCGGCGCCGACTCGAGCACGCCGAGGATCTGGGTCACCCGGCAGACCAGCAGCCGCTCCTCGTCGACCTCGACCCAGACCCCGGCGCTGGCCGGGAAGACCACGTGGTCGCCAAGCGTCACCGGCATCTCGACCCCGGCGCCGGCCCACCAGTCGAGCCCCGGCCCGACCGCCAGCACGATTCCCTGTTCGGGCGGTAGCTCGTGGGTGCCCGGCGGCACCACCAAGCCGGAGCGCCGGACCCGGTCCTGGTCGAGCTCCTTGATCACGATCTGGTCGAACAGCGGCCGCAGCTGGTGGCGGACCGACTCGGTTGGGTCCGGGATCCGGGATGAAGCCATATCGCAAGTCTCGCACGCAGGGCCCTCGCCACCCGGTCCCCGGGGAGAGCCATGGTCGGGTGCCGCTCGGCGGCTCGCGCGCCGCCAACACTACGTGGCCGCCCGTTCGCAGTTGCTCGAGGGAGACCCGCCACCTCGGCTCGGCGCAGCAGGGGGGCGCCGGGTAGCACAGAATCGTCACTTGGATGGCTAGCTCCACGACCTCGCCGCGCCACCGCCGCCGCCAGCTCGGCATGGCGGCACTGACCCTGGGCGCCCTCGGCGTCGTCTTCGGCGACATCGGCACCAGCCCGCTCTACGCGCTGCAGACCGTCTTCTCGGCCGACAACCACGCCGTCAAGCCGACCGAAGCCGACGTCTTCGGCGTCGTCTCGCTCGTCTTCTGGTCGATCACCCTGATCGTCTCGATCGAGTTCGTCGTCTTCATCATGCGCGCCGACAACGACGGCGAGGGCGGGATCCTGGCGCTGATCGCCAAGGTCGAGGATGCGCCGCTGCGCTCGCTGCGGGCGAAGGCGATCCTGATCGGGCTCGGCCTCTTCGGCGTCGCTCTCTTCTACGGCGACGGCATGATCACGCCGGCGATCTCGGTGCTCTCGGCGGTCGAGGGACTGTCGGTCGCGACCCCCTTCTTCAACCCCTACGTGGTGCCGATCACGCTGGTCATCCTGTTCATCCTGTTCCTGATCCAGCGGCGGGGCACGGGGGGGATCGGCGCCCTGTTCGGCCCGGTGATGATCCTCTGGTTCGCGGTGCT
>DASXFL010000187.1:0-19737 GCA_036489595.1 Solirubrobacterales bacterium | reverse complement strand
ATCCTCGTGGACAGGTCGGGATTGCGTTTGTCAAGGGCGCCCCGCTGCCCACTGCCCCCGCCATCGAGGTTGCCTTTTGCCGCCTCATAGGCGGGAAGAGGCAACCTCGGTGTGTCAGAGGTGGAAGCGGCGGTGGTGGATGTGGTGGTGGAGCTGATCCGGCGGGGGTTCGCCGGCGATCGCCGGGTCGGGACCGGGCGGCTCGGGGTCGCGGACGAAGGCCCAGGTAAGGACGGCACCGAGGGCGAGCATCACGACCGCGAGCCAGGTCGCGCCGGCGATCGAGTCGGCGAAGCCGTGGCTGTCGAGCAGGGCGTGGAAGATCGCGCCCATGCCGGCGAGAGCGACGGCGCCGGCGAAAACCCGGTCCATCGCCAGCACCCCGGCCGCGATCCCGCACTTGTCGCCCGGCATCGCCGCCATCGCCGCCGTCGACATCGGCGCGTAGACGAGCCCAAGCGCGATCCCGAACAGCAGGTAGCCGACCAGCAGCACCCCGTAGGAGGTGGTGGGGTCGATCTGGGTGAGGACGAGCAGGCCGAGGGTGCCGCACGCCATCCCCGCGCTCATCAGCCGGCGGGCGCCGAAGCAGCCGATCAGCCGCCCCGAGAAGGGCGAGACGAAGACCATCGGCACGGTGATCGGCAGCACCATCAGGCCGCAGGCGATCGGCGAGTGGCCGCGCACGTCCTGCAGGTACTGGGGCTGGAAGAACATCACCGCCCAGTAGGCGCCGACGAGGGCGAAGGCGGCGGCGCTGGCGCCGAAGTAGGGACCGTTGCGGAAGAGGTCGAACTCGACGATCGGGTCGCCGACCCGGTGCTCGACCGCCCAGAAGATCGCCAGCGCGGAGATCCCGACAGCCGCCAGGCCGGTGACCGCGCCGGTGCTCCAGGCATCCGCCTGGACCAGCGCCAGGACGACCGCGGTGAGGCCGACGCTGAGGGCCGCCAGGCCAAGCCAGTCGATCCTGGTGCCGGAGCCGGGGTCGGTCGACTCGGGCGCGGCCCGCCAGGTGACGAAGATCCCCAGCGCCGCCACCGGTACGTTGAGCCAGAAGATCAGCCGCCAGTCGATTTCGATCAGGACGCCGCCGGCAAGCGGGCCGATCGCCAGCGCCACTGCCGAGACCGCCGCCCAGATCCCCAGCGCCCGCGCCCGCTCCGCCGGCGGGAAGGCGTTGACGACGAGGGCCAGCGAGAGCGGCAGCACCGGCGCCGCGCCGGCGCCCTGGAGGATGCGACCGAGGATCAGCACGTTGGCGTCGCCGGCAGCGCCGGAGAGGACCGAGCCGAGGCCGAACAGGGCCATGCCGAGCAGGAAGACCCGCTTGCGGCCGAACATGTCGCCGAGCCGGCCGGCGGTGACGACCAGGACCGCGATGGTAAGCAGGTAGACGTTCATCACCCACTGCAGCTGCTCGGCGCTGGCGTCGACGTCGTGGCGGATCTGCGGCAGCGCCAGGGCGACCACGGTCGAGTCGAGCATGAGGATGAAGAGCCCAAAGCAGGCCCCGACGAGAGTCCACCATTTCCCCCTCACGGCCGCCAGCCTACGGCCACGCCCGGTTGCCGTTCGTCGCTTGTTGCCCTGTGGGCTACAAACGACGAACGCTTGAAGCTGGGATCTCCCTGGGGGCTAGACCTGGGCCAGGTCGCGGGCGGGGTCGATGCCCCAGCGGCCGGCGACCTCGGCCAATTCGGGGCCGAGCGGCCAGCGGTCGGGCTGCTCGGCCCCCTCGTGCGCCGGGTTGGCGCCCTTCAGCGCCATGCAGCCGGTGTTGTCGCCGATCGCCCGGATCGCCTCGACCTGCTCGGCGCCGAGCCGGAGGTCGGCCGGCACCGCCGCGAGCTCGGCCCGCTTCTCCTCGATCGGCCGGGCCTCCGGGCCCGCCTCCTGGATCAGAGTCGGCGCGCAGCAGGCGACGGCCGGGTGGGCGAGGTTCCACTGGCAGGCGAGGCCCATCGGGGTCAGGTCGGCGTCCGCGGCGAAGGGCCGCAGCCGCTCCAGCTTCTCCCAGCCCGCCTCTAGCCAGCCGGCGGGGCGAAAGGAGCGGTGGTCGGAGCGGGTCAGCTCGGCGCCGGGACGAAGGTCGCCCCAGAAGAGGCCGCCGTAGTCGACGACCCGGGTGATCACCCGGACCCCGTGCCGCTCGGTCGCCTCCAGCACCAGCTCGCCGGGCCAGGGCTCGAGCGGGTTGAGAATCACCATTGCCCAATCGATCCGCTCGCCGAAGGTCTCGAGGCAGGAGATCAGGTCGAGGGTGAAGCCGTTGGCGGGGCCCGGCGCGACGCCGATCCGACGGGCGAGGCCGGCCTCGCGCAGCGCCGCCATCCCGTCCCAGACCGCCTCGCTCGAGTAGCCGGTGCGGTCGGGGTTATGCAGCAGCAGCAGGTCGAGCTCGGAGACGCCGATCCGCTCCAGGCTCGCCTCGGTCGCCATCCGCAGGTAGCCGGCGTACTGGTCGGGCCCGCGCAGGCCGGGGTCGGTGAAGCGCGGGAACCCCTTCGGCCCGTTGCGCTCGCCCTCGTAGAAGTCGTGGCCGACCGCGCCGACCAGGCAGTAGTCCTCGCACGGCACTCCCTCGAGCGCCCGTCCCAGCATCCGATCGCCCTCGCCCTGGCCGTAGGCGTCGGCGGTGAGGACCGTGTCGATGCCCTCGCCGGGACGCAGCAGAGCCGCCAGCCGCTCCTCCTCGACCGGCTCGCCGAAGTGGAGGAAGCGACCGCCGCTCCAGGTGCCGATCGCGGCGCGCCCGGGCTCGCGGCTCATCGCAGCGGTGCGACCCGACGCTGCCGGCCTAGTGGCCGGCGTCGTCGTGCGGCGCGGGGCCCTCGCCCTCGGGGCCGTGGTCTCCGTCGCCGCCCTTGGCGCCGACGCCGACCTTCTCGGGCTCCGGCTCCTTCGGCTCTTTCGGCGTCGGCGGTTTCTTCGGCGCGATGATCTCGAGGCTGAGCGGCTTGTCCTCCTCGTCGCCCGAGGCGTCGCGGTCGACCATCACCGTCGAGCCCGGGGTCATCGGGCCGGCGCGCAGGACTTCGTCGGCCAGCGGGTCCTCGATGTAGCGCTGGATCGCCCGGCGCAGCGGGCGAGCGCCCATCGACGGGTCCCAGCCTTTCTCGACCAGCAGGTCCTTGGCGGCGTCGGTCAGCTCGAGCTGCAGTTCGTGCTCGGCCACCTGGACGCGGACCCGATTGATCATCAGGTCGATGATCTCCTTTACCTCCTCCTTCGCCAGCTTGTGGAAGACGATGATCTCGTCGATCCGGTTCAGGAACTCCGGCCGGAAGACTTTTTTCAGGTCGCCCATGATCCGGTTCTTCATGTCGTCGTAGGACATCCCGGTCTCGTCGGAGACGGTGAACCCGATCGAGGTGTTCTTCGAGATCTCCGAGGCGCCGATGTTCGACGTCATGATCACGATCGCGTTGCGGAAGTCGACCGTGCGGCCCTGGGCGTCGGTGAGGCGTCCGTCCTCCAGAATCTGCAGGAGGATGTTGAAGACGTCGGGGTGGGCCTTCTCGATCTCGTCCAGGAGCAGCACCGAATACGGCTTGCGGCGCACGGCCTCGGTCAACTGGCCACCCTCGTCGTAGCCGATGTAGCCCGGGGGCGAGCCGACCAGGCGGCTGACCGCGTGCTTCTCCATGTACTCGGACATGTCGATTCGGACCATCGCCTCCTCGTCGCCGAAGAGGAAGTCGGCGAGGGTGCGGGCGAGCTCGGTCTTGCCGACCCCGGAGGGGCCGAGGAAGATGAACGAGCCGGCCGGCCGCTTCGGGTCCTTGATCCCGGCGCGGGAGCGGCGGATCGCCTTCGAGACGGCGGTGATCGCCACCTCCTGGCCGATCACCCGCTTGTGGAGTTCCTCCTCCATCCGGATCAGCTTCTTGGTCTCGGCCTCGGTCAGTTTGAAGACGGGGATGCCGGTCCACATCGAGACGATGTCGGCGATCTCCTCCTCGCCCACCTCCGGCCGTTCGCCGTTCTCGCCCTCCGCCCACTCGTCTTCGAGCTGGCGCTTGCGGGTGGTCAGCTGACGCTCGGTGTCGCGCAGGTTGGCGGCCTTTTCGAACTCCTGGGCCTCGATCGCGGCCTCCTTCTCGCGCCGGGTCGTCTCGATTTCCTCCTCGAGGTCGCGGTAGACCGGAGGCGTCGACATTGACTTGATGCGCATCCGCGAGCCTGCCTCGTCGATCAGGTCGATCGCCTTGTCGGGCAGGAAGCGGTCGGAGATGTAGCGGTCGGCGAGCTCGGCGGCGGCCTCGAGGGCGTCGTCGCGGATCGTCACCCGGTGGTGCTGTTCATAGCGCTCGCGCAGCCCCTCGAGGATGCGGACCGTGTCCTCGGGCGAGGGCTGGTCGACTTTGATCTGGGCGAAGCGGCGCTCCAGGGCGGAGTCGCGCTCGAGGTACTTGCGGTACTCGTCGAGCGTGGTGGCGCCAATCGTCTGCAGCTCGCCACGGGCCAGGGCCGGCTTCAAGATCGAGGCGGCGTCGATTGCCCCCTCGGCGGCGCCGGCGCCGACCAGGTTGTGGAGCTCGTCGATGAAGAGGATGATGTCGCCGCGCTGGGTGATCTCCTTCATCACCTTCTTCAGGCGCTCCTCGAACTCGCCGCGGTACTTCGAGCCGGCGACCAGGGCGGCCAGGTCGAGCGTGTAGATCTGCTTGTTCTTCAGCAGCTCCGGGACCTCGCCCTTGTTGATGCGGGCGGCCAGCCCCTCGACCACGGCGGTCTTGCCGACACCAGGCTCGCCCAGCAGCACCGGGTTGTTCTTGGTCCGACGGGAGAGGATCTGCATGATCCGCTCGATCTCGGTCTCGCGGCCGATCACCGGGTCGAGCTTGCCCTCCTCGGCGAGACGGGTCAGGTTGCGGCCGAACTGGTCGAGCAGTTTCGAAGACTTTTTGCCCTCGCCCGAGCCGGAGCCCGAGCCGCTGCCCTGGCGGCGACCACCGGGACCGGAGAGCATCCGGATCACCTCGTTGCGGATCTTGTCCGAGTCGGCATCGAAGTCGAGCAGGATGCGGGCGGCGACGCCCTCGTTCTCGCGGACCAGGCCGAGCAGGATGTGCTCGGTGCCGATGTAGTTGTGGCCGAGGGAGAGCGCCTCGCGCAGGGCGAGCTCGAGCACCTTCTTGGCGCGCGGAGTAAACGGGATCTGGCCGGAGGTGACCTCCTCGCCGGAGCCGACGATGCGCACGACCTGGGAGCGCACCCTTTCGACCGTGATGTCCAGGGACTCGAGGACGCGGGCGGCCAGGCCCTCCTCCTCGCGAAGAAGGCCAAGCAGGATGTGCTCGGTCCCGATGTAGTTGTGCTTGAGCGTCCGAGCCTCCTCTTGGGCTAAGACGACTACCTGACGAGCTCTCTCAGTGAACCGCTCGAACAAATGAAACCTCTTCTTGATCGAAACCCGGGTGGCCCGAGTCGCTGCCTGCTGGCGCCCAATCGGTATCGGAAGGCGCCTATCTGTCCCCTAACTCTACCGAGACCGCCAGTCCGGCTTGCGGGTCGGGACGGTCGCTAAGAGCGGGGTTTCAACGGTAGCGACGGTCGTTTCCTCCAACAATCGCGTCAACTGGCCTATCCGTCCGTGATCCGGATCACGCGGAGGGCGCCGTGAGAGACCCCGTGCAGGTCACCTGACCCGCCGCTCAGCCCCGCATCGCCGGGAACAGCAGCACCTCGCGCAGCGACCGCGCCCCGGTCATGATCATCACCAGACGGTCAATGCCGAGGCCGACACCGCCGGTCGGCGGCATCCCCTGTTCGAGCGCCTCGACGAAGGCCTCGTCGTAGGGCTGGGCCTCCTCGTCGCCGCGACGGATCTCCGCCGCCTGCTGCTCGAAGCGGCGCCGCTGCTCGTCGGGATCGTTGAGCTCGGTGAAGGAGTTGGCGATCTCGACGCCGCCGGCGAAGGCCTCCCAGCGCTCGACTAACCCCGGCTCGGAGCGGTGGGCCTTGGCGAATGGCGATAGCTCGGTCGGATAGTCGAAGAGGAAGGTCGGCTGCACCAGGGCCGGCTCGACGTCGCGCGAGAGCAGGCCGTCGACCAGCTTCCCCCACCCCGCCGAGGGGTCGACCTCGCCGCCGATCGCCGGCGCCAACGTCTCGCGCTCGGGGTGCTCGGCAATGTCCATCCCGGAGCGCTCGAGGATCGCCTCGCGCAGGGTCAGACGCCGCCAGGGCGGGGCGAAGTCGATCTCGACCTCGCCGCGACGCACCACCGTCGTCCCCAGAACCCGCTCGCAGACCTCGGCGACCAGCTGCTCGAGCGCGTGCGCCGTCACCTCGTAGTCGGCGTAGGCCTCGTACCACTCGAGCATCGTGAACTCGGGGTTGTGCTTGTGGGAGACGCCCTCGTTGCGGAAGTCCTTGCCGAGCTCGTAGACCCGGTCGATCCCGCCGACGATCAGCCGCTTCAGGTAGAGCTCGGTGGCGATCCGCAGGTAGAGGTCGCGGTCGAGGGCGTTGTGGTGGGTGGTGAAGGGGCGGGCGAGGGCGCCGCCGTAGAGCGGCTGCAGGACCGGCGTCTCGACCTCGACGAAGCCGTGCTCGTCGAACCAGCGGCGGATCTCGCTGATCGTCCGCGCCCGGGCCGCGAACAGTCGCCGGCTCTCCTCGTTGGCAATAAGGTCGAGCTCACGGCGGCGGAAGCGGGTCTCGGTGTCCTCGAGGCCGTGGAACTTGTCGGGCGGCGGCCGCAGGCTCTTGGCGAGCAGGCGCCAGCGGTCGATCGCCAGTGAGAGCTCACCGCCGCGCCGGGTCGCCATCGCCGTCCCCTCGGCGCCGACCACGTCGCCGAGGTCGAGGTCGGTCAGGAGCGCGTAGGCCTCGGGGCCGAGCAGGTCCTCGCGCGCGTGCAGCTGGATCTGGCCGCTGCCATCGCGGAGGTCGATGAAGGCGTTGCGGCCGTGGCCGCGGCGGGCGACGATCCGCCCCGCCACCCGATGCCGCGAATCGGTTTCGATCCCCGCCGCCAGGCCCTCGTGGGCGGCCCGCACCTCGGCCACGTCCTCGCGGCCGGAGAACTCGTGCGGGAACGGCTCGATCCCCGCCTCGCGGATCCGCTCCAGCTTGGCGCGGCGGTCGGCGAGGACGTCGGAGAGCTGCGGCTGGTCCGGCTGCTCAGGCTCGCTCATCGGGGCGCGAGCCTAGATGAGTAGTTCCACGACGAGGTCTGACTGGGGGCGCGCCCGGCCGAGCAGATCAAGGACGCAGGCCGCCGCCTTTGCCGGTTGGCAAAGGCAAGGCCGAGGAACTCGCGCTTCGCGCTCGCACCGCTCCCTTCGGTCACTCGATGCGAAGTGTGCCGGGTGCGTCATCCAGGTGGGGCTGGTCGTGGAACTACTCATCTAGATGATCGGCCCCGCCCGGGCGTGGGCTCAGGCCGTCTCGATTTTCGTGATTTTGAATTTTTTCTTCGGGCCGCGCGGGGGTTCGACGGTGACGATGTCGTTGCGCTTCTTGCCGACCAGGGCTTTGCCGATCGGCGACTCGTTCGAGAGCTTGTGTTCGAACGGGTTGGCCTCGGTCGAGCCGACGATCTGGAATTTCTGCGAGTCGCCGGTTTTCTGGTCTTTGACGTGGACGATCGAGCCGAAGCCGACCTCGTCGGTGCCGAGCGCCTTCTCGTCGATCACGGTGGCGCGGCGCAACCGCTCCTCGAGCTGGGCGATCCGGTTCTCGAGCAGCGCCTGTTCGTTCTTGGCGTCGTCGTATTCGGCGTTCTCCGAGATGTCGCCGAATTCGCGCGCGATTTTGATTCGCTCCGCGACCTCACGTCGTTTGGTCGTCGAGAGGAACTCGACTTCCTCTTTCAGCTTTTCCAAGCCCTCGGGGGTGATGACCGCCTGACGACTCACCAGTGCTACCTCGCTTTGCTTTGCGGAGCCGCGCTGCGGCTCCCCGACCGAAAAAAACGCCCCGGTGCGGCTGGAAAGCGCCACACCCGGGCCCCAAAGAGCGCGGGATTATAGCGAGGCCTTCGCGTCGGCTGGACGGGTTTCCCAAACCGGTTTCGAGACCGCCCTGCAAGCCGTTTCGGCGCGCCCCGGAGACGCCTCGACGAGGGCCTCAGGCGGCGACCAGATCCGGTGCCAGGGCCGCCACCAGCGCCCGCGCGCGGGGTAGGTCGGCACTGCGCTGAAGCTCGTCGACGACCTCCGGCGGCACCTCCAGGCGCGCCGTGTACCAGGGGTAGAACTTGCGCAGGTAGCGCGCCGCGCGCTCCTCGCCGAGATGCTCCTCAGCGCGGTCGATGACCCACAGCAGCTCGGCGACGACCCGCTCGCGCGGCGGCGGCAGCCGGCGGCGCCCGGTCAATTCCTCGAACACCCAGGGATTGCCGAGCGAGCCGCGGGCGATCATCACCGCGTCGGCCCCCGACTCCTCGTAGGCGCGGCGGGCGGCACCGGCGTCGGCGAGGCCGCCGGAGACGATCACCGGCACCTCGACCCGCTCGGAGAGCCGCCGCGTCAGCTCGTAGTCGGGCCGGCCCTTGTGGCCCTTGGTCGCTGCCCGCGGGTGGAAGGCGAGAGCTGCCACCCCGGCCTCCTCGGCGAGCCGGACCGCGAGGTCGAAGCCGGAGGTGTCACCGACCTCGACGCCTGAGCGCAGCTTCACCGTCACCGGCAGGTCGCTGCCCTCGGCGGCGGCACGGGCCAGGGCCAGGGCCAGCTCGGGGTCGCGCAGGAGCTGCGCGCCGGCGCCGGTCTTCCGCACCTTCGGCACCGGGCAGCCCATGTTGATGTCGATCAGGTCGGCGCCGGCCGCGGCGGCGATCGCGGCGCCGGAGCGCATCACCTCGGGGTCGTGGCCGAACAGCTGCAGCGAGACCGGGTGCTCGTCGGGGTGGATCCGGAGCAGATCGCGAAGGGTGCGCTCGTTGCGGTAGTGGAGGGCGAAGCTCGAGACCATCTCCGAGACCGCCAGCCCGGCCCCGTGCCGTTTCGCCTGCAGCCGCACGAACCAGTTGCCGATCCCGGCCAGCGGCGCCAACAGGACCCGGTTGACGAGGCGGATGCCACCGATCTCGAAGGGCTCGGTGAGGGCGGGCCTGTCGCTCATCAGGACGAGTTGCGCTCGTGGATCAGCCGCAGGCCGGTCAACGTCAGCAGGTCGTCGACCTCCTCGATCGTCTCGGTGAAGGGGACCACCGCCGAGGCGTATCCGCCGGTGGCGAGCAGGCGCGGGTTCGGCAGTTCCCGTTCAATTCGGCGGACGATGCCGTCGATCAAGCCGGCGAAGCCGAAGATGAAGCCGGAGTTGATCGCCGCCCGGGTCGACCGGCCAATCGCTTCCCGCGGCTCTTCCAGTTCCAGGCGCGAGATCCGGGCGGCGCGATCGATCAGCGCAGTGAGCGATGGCGCCAGGCCAGGACCGATGGCGCCGCCGAGGTACTCACCGTCGGCGGAGACCGCGTCGATGTTGATGCCGGTGCCGAAATCGACCGAGACACAAGCCCCACCGAACCGATCGTAGGCGGCAATCGCATTGACCAGGCGGTCGGCGCCGACCTCGATCGGATTCTCAATCCGGATCGGCATCCCGGTCTTCACGCCGGGCCCGATCGTCAGGCACTCGGCTTCCAGGTAGCGCTCGCTCAGCCGCTCGAACTCACCGCCCAGCGGTGGCACGACGGAGGAGACGCAAACCGCATCGACTTCGGTGAACGACATCTCGCTGAGCGCGAAGAGCCCGTCGATACGCTCGGCCAGCTCGTCGCCGGTGGCGCCGGAGCGGGTCTGAAAGCGCCAGTGCTCGACCAGCTCCTCGCCGGCGAAGGCGCCGAGGTGGGTCTGGGTGTTGCCGACGTCGACGGCGAGCAGCATCGGCGGATTATCGCGGTTGCAACTCCCGACGACCTCTGCATAGGATCGTGTCATGGACGCAAGGCTGTTCGTGATCCCCTCATCGCACCCGAGCATCGCGGCGGCGCTGATGCTCGAGCGCAAGGGCATCGCCTACAAGCGGACCGACCTGCTGCCGGTGATCTCGAAGGTGGTGCTGCGGCTGGCGGGCTTTCCCGGTGTCACCGTGCCGGCGCTGCGCCTCGACGGCGCCCGGGTCCAGGGCTCGCGCCCGATCGCCCGCGAGCTCGACCGCCAGGTCCCCCTGCCGCCGCTCTTCCCCTCCGACCCGGCGGCGCGGATGGCGGTCGAGGAGGCCGAGCGCTTCGGCGACGAGGAGCTCCAGCACCCGATCCGGCAGCTGCTCTGGTGGGGGTTCAAGCACGACAAGGAGCCGCTGCGCAGCTACTCGGAGGGAGCGAAGATCGGCCTCCCGATCGGCTTGGCGATGAAAACGGCGGCGCCGATCGTCGCCCTCTCAGCCCGCTTCAACGAAGCCGACGACGCCAGCGCCCAGGCTGCGCTCGCCGCGCTGCCGGGCCTACTCGACCGAGTCGACGCCTTCATCGCCGCCGGCACCATCGGCGGCGAGGAGCCGAACGCTGCTGACTTCCAGATCGCCACCTCGATCGGCCTGGCGCTGACGATGGCCGACCTCCGCCCGGCGATCGAGGGCCGCCCCGTCGCGGCCCTGGCCGAACGCATCGTCCCCGACTACCCCGGCCATACCCCGCCGGTCTTCCCCGCCGCCTGGCTCGACGTGCTGAGCCCGGCCGCCGCCTAGGTCGGGCCTAAGCGAGCGGGCCGGCCGGCTCGACTCGTTCGCCGTCGCCGAAGGCCGCCAGGGCGGCGGCGAGGGACGTGCCGTCGGGGAGGGTCAGATCGGGATCGAGCTCGAGCAGCGGAACGAGCACGAAACGGCGGCTGCTGACCTGCGGATGCGGGAGGGTGAGGCGGTCGCTCTCGTACTCGAGGTCGCCGAGCAGGAGCAGGTCGACGTCGAGCGGACGCGGGCTGTGGCGGGGGGCGTCGAATGAGCGGCCGCGCTCGGCCTCGACCGCCTTGCAGGCGTCTAGCAGCTCCTCGGGCTCGAGCTCAGTGGCGATCCGCAGGGCGGCATTGAGGAAGTCGGGCTGCTCCAGGATCTCGCCGACCGGCTCGGTCAGGTAGGTCGAGGAGCACGCCTCGACCTCGACACCCTGCTCGGGCAGGAGAATGACCGCGGCGCGCAGGTGGGCGGCCGGGTCGCCGGCGTTGGAGCCGAGGCCGAGGTAGCCGCTGCGGCGCAACTAGTCCCCGGAGCCCTCGTCTTCGTCGACTGCGCGCTCCTGGGTAACCTCGACCGCGATCTCCTGGATCGCCAGCGGCAGCGGCGGCTCGGGCTTGGCGGCGCGAACGCGGACGGTCTCGGAGCCGTAGCGCTCCATCAGCCGCTCGCCGACCACCTGACAGAGGCGCTCGAGGGTGCGGTAGCTGCGCTCGGTCGCCGCCAGGGCGACGATGTCGCAGACCTGGGCGTAGTCGACGGTGTCCTCGAGCCGATCGGTCAGCATCGCGTCGCAGTCGGGGACGTCGAAGGAGATGTCGAACTCGAGCCGCTGGCCGATCTCCTGCTCGGCGTCGCTGACCCCATGGTGGGTGTAGATCGAGAGGCCGCGGAGCTCGATCTCCGCACTCGCCTCGATGCCGTTGCCGTGAGCCTCCATGGTCTAGCTGGAACTTATCCGAGGACGGCGTTCGCGACCCGTAGGGCCTGCCGCATCGCGGCGACGTCGTGGACGCGGAGGACCGCAGCGCCGTTGGCCGCGGCGAGCAGCGAGGAGGCGATCGTGCCGCCCAGCCGCTCTCCCGGCGGCGAGCCGTCGACGCGGCCGATGAAGCTCTTGCGCGAGGTGCCGACGACCAGCGGCCGCCCCAGCTCCGCCAGCTCGCCGAGCCGCCGCAACAGCGCCGCGTTGTGGGGGTCGCCCTTGCCGAAGCCGATCCCCGGGTCGAGCCAGATCCGCCCCTCGTCGATTCCCGCCCGCACCGCCGCCGCCAGCCGCTCCTCGAAGAAGGCCCGGAGGTCGGCGACGACTTCGCGGTAGTGCGGGTTCTCCTGCATCGTCCGCGGCGTGCCCTGCATGTGCATGAGGACGACGGTGGCGCCGCGCTCGGCGCAGAGCGCCGCCATCTCCGGGTCGCCGCGCAGGGCGGTGACGTCGTTGACGATCCCGGCGCCGGCCTCGAGCGCCGCCGCCGCGACCGCTGCCTTGGCGGTGTCGATCGAGACCGTCGCGCCATCGCCGGCCAGCGCCGCCACGACCGGCTCGACCCGCGCCAGCTCGACCGCAGCGCTCACCGGCTGCGCCCCCGGCGCGGTCGATTCGCCGCCGACGTCGAGTATCTCCGCCCCCGCCGCCGCCAGCTGCCGCCCGTGCTCGATCGCCGCCTCGGGATCCGCGTAGAGCCCGCCGTCCGAGAACGAATCGGGCGTCACGTTGACGATCCCCATCAATTTCACGGCGACGCGCCCTGACCAAGCAGTTCAAGGACGCAGGGAGCGCCGTGTGCTCTGCACACAAGCGACTGAGGACGCCGAGATGCGCCGGTCAGGAGGCGTCGCCGCCGGCGAAGCCGGGACGCGGACGGGGCTGCGGGGGACGCGCGGGACGGGGCGCTCGTTCGGGCTCCGGAGCCGGCTCGGCGGGGCCGGTCGGCTCCTCCTCGTCGTCGCGGAAGACCTCGTCCGCGGGCTTGCCTGCGAGCAGGGCGACGAACTCCTCGGCGTCGATCGTCTCGCGCTCCAGCAGCAGCTTCGAGATCCGCTCGAGCTCGCCGCTCTTTTCGCTCAGCAGGCTCTTCGCGGTCTGGTGCGCGCTCTCGACGATGCGCCGGATCTCGCCGTCGATGTCGCGAGCGATCTCGTCAGAGTAGTCGGGCTCGGAGGAGAACTCGCGGCCGAGGAACGGCTGGCCGCGGTCGTGGCCGAAGACGCGCGGACCCAGCTTCTCCGACATCCCGAACCGCATCACCATCTGCTTCGCCGACTCGGTCACCTTTTCGAGGTCGTTGGAGGCGCCGGTGGTGATTTCGCCGAAGACGATCTCCTCGGCGGCGCGGCCGCCCAGAGTCATCGCCATCGTGTCGGTCAGCTCGGCGCGGGTGGTGAGGAACTTGTCCTCGGTCGGCAGGCTGATCGTGTAGCCGAGCGCCTGGCCGCGACTGATGATCGAGATCTTGTGGACCGGGTCGGTGTTCGGCAGCAACTGGCCGACGATCGCGTGACCGACCTCGTGGTAGGCGGTGACCAAGCGCTCCTTCTCGCTCATCACCCGGGTCTTCTTCTCGGGGCCGGCGATCACCCGCATGATCCCCTCCTCGAGCTCCTTCATCGAGATCTCGCGTTTGCCCGAGCGGGCGGTCAAGAGGGCCGCCTCGTTGATCAGGTTGGCGAGGTCGGCGCCGGTAAAGCCGGGAGTCTGGCCGGCCAGGGTGTCGAGCTCGATTTCGCGGGCCAGCGGCTTGCCGCGGGTGTGGACCTCGAGGATGTGCTTGCGGCCCTTGCGGTCCGGCCGATCGACGACGACCTGGCGATCGAAGCGGCCAGGCCGCAGCAGCGCCGGGTCGAGGATGTCGGGCCGGTTGGTGGCGGCTATGAGGATGATGTTGTCCTTCATCTCGAAGCCGTCCATCTCGACCAGCAGCTGGTTCAGCGTCTGCTCGCGCTCGTCGTGGCCGCCGCCCATGCCGGCCCCGCGGTGGCGGCCAACGGCGTCGATCTCGTCCATGAAGATGATGCAGGGCGAGTTCTGCTTCGCCTGCTCGAAGAGGTCGCGGACGCGGCTGGCACCGACGCCGACGAACATCTCGACGAAGTCCGAGCCGGAGATCGAGAAGAAGGGCACGCCCGCCTCGCCGGCGACGGCACGGGCCAGCAGCGTCTTGCCGGTGCCGGGAGGCCCGTAGAGGAGCACCCCCTTCGGGATCCGAGCCCCGAGCGCCTGGAACTTCTTCGGGTTCTCGAGGAATTCCTTGATCTCCTCGAGCTCCTGCACCGCCTCGTCGACGCCGGCGACATCGCGGAAGGTGATTTTCGGCGCGTCGACGGACATCCGCTTCGCTTTCGATTTGCCGAAGTTCATGACCCGCGAGCCGCCGCCCTGCATCTGGTTCATGAGGAAGATCCAGAATCCGAAGAAGAGGACGAAGGGCAGCACGTAGGTGAGCAGCGAGAGCAGGCCCGAGCTGCCGGTGCCGTGAACGACGGTCTTGACGCCGCTGCTTTCCAGCTGCTGCATCAGGTGGTGTTCGTCGTTGGGCGGGTAGCCGGTCGAATAGCTTTCGCCGTTGGTCTGCTTGACGTCGAGGCTCGCGTCCTTGACGTTGACCGAGACTTCTTCAATCTTGCCCTCGGCGAGCAGCCCCGTCTTTTCGTTGACGATTTCGTTGTAGGACGGCGCCTTGCTGCCCGAATCGCTGGTGATCACGCGCTGCGCGATGAACGCCAGGATTACGACGAGCAGAATCGGAAATGCCGCGCTTTTGAAGAAACGCCTCAAGAAAGGACCTCGTAGGTAAGAATATTCAGCGTACCAGGGCGGTTTCGCTTGCTATCGGCGAAAACTCCTATTGAGTTAACGCTGCCACGTACTCGAGGTTCCGGTAACGCTGGGCGTGGTCGAGGCCGTAGCCGATCGCGAACCGGTTGGGGATCTCGAAGCCTACGTACCGAGGCGAGAGATCGACCCGTAGGCGCTCTGGCTTGGTCAACAGCGCGCAGACCTCGAGCGAGCTCGGATCACGGGCGCGCAGGTTGCGCATCAGGTACTGGAGGGTGAGGCCGGAGTCGATGATGTCCTCGACGATGAGGACGTCGCGGCCGGAGATCGAGGCGTCGAGGTCCTTGAGGATGCGGACGACACCGGAGGAGTCGGTCTGCGAGCCGTAGCTCGAGACCGCCATGAAGTCGACCTCGCAGGGGACGTCGATCGAGCGCATCAGGTCGGCGAGGAAGAGGACGGCGCCCTTCAGCACCCCGACCATGACCAGGTCGCGGCCCTCGTAGTCGCGGCTGATCTCGTCGCCGAGCTCGGCGACGCGCAGCTGCAGGTCCTCGCGGGAGACGAGCGTCTCTCCGATCGCGGGGTCGTCCACGGGCGGCAGTCTAGGTGCGCGGCGGACGCGATGACTTCACGACCGCGCGCCACGAACCATTGCTGCATTTGGTGTCCCCACGGCACCGGATGCAGTTCTGGTCCGGTGGGACGGGACGAGCGGTCGGGCACGGGAGCGCAAGCGGTCGCGGGCGCCATGGGTGCCGGGGCGCTCGGCGCGGAGGACGCTAGGCGCCGGGGCGCTCGGCGCGGAGGACGCCGCGCTCGGCGACAGCGCGGACGCCGCCGCCGAGGTCGAGCATCGCAACGCCGGTGCGGCGCAGGGCAGCGACCTCCTCGGCGTGGCGGGCGGCACCTGCGACCGGGCGGCCGGCGGCGGCGTCGGCGAGCCGCTGGACGACGAGGCGCCGGAGCGCCGGGTGCAGGGCGGCCAGGCGCTCGAGCTCGATCGTGTTGCGGCCACCGGGCTCGACGGCGAGCGCCTCGTCAACGGCGGCGTCGAGCAGCTCGGCCTCAGCCCGCAGCAGCTCTGCGGTGCGCAGCACGTTCGCCGCCGCCGCTGGGTGGACCCGCTCGAGCTCGGGCAGGAGGCCATGGCGGATCCGGTTGCGGGCGAAGGCGGAGTCCTGGTTCGTGCTGTCCTCGCGCCAAGCGAGGTCGCGCTCCTCGCAGTAGGCCGTGGTCTCGGCGCGGGAGGTGCCGAGCAGCGGCCGCGCCAGGCTGCCGTCGTGGGCACGCATCCCCAGCAACGCCCGCCGGCTCGGCGAGGAGGCGAGCCGGTAGAGGATCGTCTCGACCTGGTCGTCGGCGGTGTGGCCGGTGACGATCGTCGCCCCGACCGGCAGCGCCAGCGCCGCCGCCGCGGCGTAGCGGCTGTCGCGGGCCCAGGCCTGGAGGTTGCCGGGGCCCTCAGGCCGCCGCGGCCGTTCGATCTCGAGCTCGACCCCGAGCCCGGCGCAGAGCTCGGCGCAGAAGCGCTCGTCCTCGACCGCATCGTCGCGGAGGCCGTAGTCGACGTGCAGCGCCGTCACCGCTCCGGCGCCGCGGTGGCGGACCGCGAGGTCGAGCATGCAGACCGAGTCCCGGCCTCCCGAGAGCATCGCCACCAGCGGCGCCGGCGGCTCCATCAGCCCGCCTGCCGCGACCCGCTCCAGCAGCTCCGCGGCGACCGCCATCAGCCGAGGGCGCCGCGGACGATGAAGAGCGCGGTCGGGGCCGGGAAGCCTTTGAGGCTGACCTCGCCGATCGACTCCAGCTCGAGGTCGCCCCGCCCGGCCACCGCCTCGGCGACCCGGTCGGTTACCAGAACCTCGCCGGCCAGCGCCCGGTTGACTACCCGGTGGACGAGGTTGACCTGCGAGCCGAAGTAGTCACCGTCCCGGTAGACGGCGCCGCCGACGTGGATCCCGACCCGCGGCTGCGGCCGCCGCCGGAAGCGGCCGAGGAAGGAGACCGCCCACTCGGTCAGCACCGCGGGATCGGGCGAGACCACCATCACCTCGTCGCCGATCGTCTTCACGATCGTCGCATCGCGCGGCAGCGATTCCTCGATCTCGGCGACGAACCGCTCGACCGCGTCGAGCGCCTCGAGGTCGCCCTCCTCCTCGGTGTAGCGGGTGAAGCCGGTGAGGTCGACGAAGCAGATCGCGACGTGGACCTGGCCGCGCTGCATTTCGGCGGTGTCGTGGATCATCGCGTCGGACTCCATGTGGCCGACCACGTCCTGCTCGACGTAGTAGCGCAGGTAGCGGTTGTGGAGGTACTCGGTCAGCGGCGCCGCCAGCGGCAGCACCTGGCCGGCCAGCTCCCCCATCTCCTCGGCCATTTCCAGCTCGGGGACACCGTCGCGGATCAGCGGTTCGTGGACGTAGAGGTGGAAGAGGCGCACCTCTGCCTCGGCAATCCGCCGCAGCGACTGCACGTAGACCCGGACCAGCTGCAGGAAGGCGACCAGCGGGAAGCCGGTGGCGAGGATGCGGGCGCACTGCTCGATCGCCGCCGCGTCGAGCTCGCCGAGCTGGTGCTGGCGTCCCTTCGGGGTGCCGAGCATGACCAGGATACGCTCGACCAGCTCCGGCTCGAGGCCGCTGCGCTCGGCCACCTGGGCGACCGAGAGAGAGCCGCCCTGGCCCGGCAGCAGCTCCTCGGTGATGCCGAAGGCGAGCTTGCCCTCGCGCCCCGCCGCCTTCAGGTCCTCGAGCGAGTAGCCGCGGTCGCGCATCCGCGCCACCACCCGCGCCTGCGCCGCCGCCGCCGCGGTCCAACGCCCGCGACGCACCGGCAGCACCTTCTCCGCCGCCCAGCGTTCGAGCGTCGAGGCCGATACGCCCGATCGCCGCGCGGCCTCGCTGAGCGAAATGCGCTCCTCTGGCATCCCCGCGAAGTTACCGCCCGCCGCGGGCCTCTACGCTCGTCGGCGACGAATGCCGGCGCGCCTCCGCCCCACCGCCCCGATCGCTCCCTCTGCGCTTCTCGTCGGCGATCCCGGGAGGGCGCTGGCGCTGGCCCAGGTGGTGCTCGAGGAGCCGAAGATGAGCAACCACGCGCGCGGCCTCTGGGGTTACTCGGGCAGCTCGACCGCGGGCCGGCCGCTGACGATCCAGTCGACCGGGATGGGCGGTCCGAGCGCCGCGGTCGTCCTCGGCGACCTCGTCGAGCTCGGGGTGCGTCGGGCGGTCCGGGTCGGGACCTGCACGGCGCTGCGGGCCGCGCTGGCGCCGGGGTCGCTGGTCGCGGTCGTGGAAGCGCACGCCTGGTCGGGACCCGGGGGAGGCGCCGGCGAGGCGGTTGCGCCAGACCCGGAACTGGAGGCGGCGCTGCGCGGCGCGCTCGCGGAGGCGGCGCAACCGGGGACGGCGGCGAGCCTCGACGTCCTTCACGGTGGCGGCGCGCCGCCACCGGTCGCCGAGGGCGACGTCGCCGACATGCAGACGGCGGCGCTGCTGGGAACGGCGCGCGGGCTCCGGATCGCCGCCGCGGCGGTGCTGATCGTCAGCGAGGGGGCCGACGGCGAGCGGCTCGCCGACGAGGAGCTGGCGGCCGCGGCGAAGCTCGCGGGCGAAGCTGCGACGCGGGTGCTCTAACCCCCGTGCCTAACTCTCGAGTCGAGAGTTAGCCTTTTCCGGCTTTCGGTTTTCTCGCCGGTTTCCTCTCCGCCCGCTCAGCCTTCTCCGCTTTCGCCGTCGCCAGCTGCCGCCGCAGGGAGCTGATCTCGCGGTTGGCTTCGTCGAGCTGCTCCTCGACCTCCTCGAGCCGCTGCGAGAACGAGCGGAGCCGCCGCTCGATCCGCTCTACCTCGCTCGCCGAGGGCAGGTTGAGGGCGCTCATCGCCGCGTGCTGGGCCTCGATCGCCTTCTCCCTCGCGCCGAAGGCGGCGGCGATCGCGTTGTGGACCGTGGGGCTCTCGATCAGCGCCTGCGCCAGCTCGCCGATTGCCTGCTCGGAGCGGGCGCGGATCCCGTCCTGGTCGTTTCGCAGGTCGTCCTGCGAATCTTGACCCATTTCGTCATAATTCATTCCGCCCGCCTTTCACGTCGTCTTGACGCCACGTTAACGACCTCATCCGGCTCGCTTGAAAGTCTGGCATCTGCAGGCATGACAGGGGGATCGGTTAAGGACTTGTTGGGGACTTCCCAAGCGCATTGCGCCTGCTCTCGCGAGTGGGTAGCTTGGTCTGGACCGGTGTTCGGGGAGGCAGCTGTCGCAGGTCCGCTCTGGACCGGCAGGCACCGGGAGGCAACGGCATGAGAACCAAGGTCGCAACGATCCT
Source organism: Solirubrobacterales bacterium (assembly GCA_036489595.1). GTDB lineage: Bacteria > Actinomycetota > Thermoleophilia > Solirubrobacterales > 70-9 > VAYN01. Next base: position 1,015 of record DASXFL010000187.1, on the reverse strand, counting down.
TTTTCTCGCCGCCCTGTTGGCAATCGCGGCGACCGCGGGGGCCACGATGGCGGGGGCCGCCCCTGTCTCGCCCGCCTCGCGGCTCGGCCCCAAGGGGGTGACCACGACGGTGATCCCGAACCCGTCGGCGCCGGCCTGCTCGAACGGGATCGACGACGACGGTGACGGCCTCGTCGACATGGAAGACCCGGACTGCGAAAGCCCTGAAGACACCACCGAGGAACCGCCCTCCACCTCGACCGGCACGACGACGGCCCCGAGCATGACCACGACGACGCCGGAAACGACCATCCCTCCTGCGCCCGCCACGACGACCACTCCCCCGATCCCGCCCACCGGCAAGCCCGAAAAGGAACAGGGCCAGAAAGACGACTCGGGCGAAGCGGAACTGAAGCAGGGAGAAACGATCGGCGGCGGCCGCCAGCCTGAAATCCGCGGTGGCGTCGTCCACAACCAGAGCCTCGGCGACTCCAGCGGCGGCGGCCGCGGAGGCGGCGCCGGGGCGGTCGAGGCGCCGAGCGCGACCGGCGGCGGCGACCAGCCGCTGAGCGCGAAGAAGGAAGACGGCGGCTCCCAGTTCAACGAAGGCGGCGAACCGACCCTGGCCAACCCGACGACGACGATCGCTCCCTTCGGCCCGGCCCCAATCGGGGTCCCCAACTTCGTCATCGACTCCTTCGAAATCCCACCCTTCCTGCTGCCGATCTACCAGGCCTGCGGCACCGAATACGGGATCCCCTGGGAGGTCTTGGCGGCGATCAACAAAATCGAGACCGGCTTCGGGACGAACCTCAACGTCTCCAGCGCCGGCGCCGTCGGCTGGATGCAGTTCCTCCCCTCGAGCTGGGAAATGTACGGACTCGACGCCAACGGGGACGGCCGCAAAGACCCCTACAACCCGGTCGACGCGATCTGCGCCGCCGCCCATTACCTGAAGATTGCCGGCGGCGACAAGAACCTCTACAAGGCGATCTTCTCTTACAACCACGCCGACTGGTACGTGCAGGAGGTGCTG
>DASXFL010000031.1:0-10338 GCA_036489595.1 Solirubrobacterales bacterium | reverse complement strand
CGTCCAACGCCCGCAGCAGCTCCGGATCGGTCAAGCCCCAGCGGCCCATCAGGTCAAATCTCGCTCAGTTCTTGGAACCGAAGCGCCGCTCGCGTCGGCGTCACGAAGTCGCCTCGGATGCGCAGGAGACCAACGCCGTCGAGATCGCGGGTCGCTCGATCGACAGCGTTGCAAGGGCCGAAGTCCGGCTCCTCTCCAGCAATTTCACGTAGGAGCTCGGAGCGGGTCACTCTCGCCGAGTGCTGGACATCAGCTATCCCTCTTCCCAAGCGGGATAGCGAGACGGGGCAGCCAGGACTCGAACCTGGAATCGCCGGCTTTGGAGACCGGCTCAGGAGTTCCGATGGGCCACGTGGAGCACGAGTTTAAGCGGTTTTGGCGAATCGAGTTCGGCTGAGATCGGCTGGAATCTGTGGGGCACCTTGCCCCATTTCTTGCCCCATCTACCAGTTCGCCAATGGTCGCCAACGGTCCCAGCGGCCGGACCGAAGCCTGCGCTGGTTCAGCTGCCACTTGCCGCTTCGGCAAGACGACGGAGTCGATCACCTATCGGATCCGCGCCGTCGTGCCCATGCAAAGCGGCTATCCCTACGCCGCCGGGCACAGCAAGCCGGCTCGGGTCAAGGTAACGGTCGGAGCGCCGCCAGCGCAGAAGCGGCCTAAATCCCTCAGCCACGCACCGGTAGCTTTCTTTAAACGCACCTGCCAACTTGGCTGAAATCACAGTTGGCATGACGCTCGACACTTGCTTCTGCCTGTTCGGTTTCTAGTTCTTCCGTTACTGGCCCTTCGACCTCACCGATTGCGAGCTCCGCTCTGCCCTTTTCACCGCCTTCTTCTGGTGATTCGGCTTCGACTCTCGTCTGCATTGCTGGGGGAAACAAAAATCCCGCATTTACGGGGCTTTTGTGAAATAGCGGGGGCGGGTTTTGAACGGATATCCGCGACGCTGTATCGCTTATCCGAACTGCGCCAACTGGCTTGGAACAGCCGGATGCGCAGTGTGGCCCGGAAGCGTTCAGGAGGCCAAGAGCATTTCGGCCCGTTCGCGAAATCCACGCGTCGCCACCAGGTCAGCCTGAATCTCTGCGCAAAGTTCGAGATGGGGATCTAGACGCGCCCTGAGCTCTTCGCGGTGTAACAGCACGTAGCCTTCCAGGGCCGCCTGGGGCAGCTTGGCGATTCCGCGAGCGCGGGCGCGGGCGGCGTCGAGGGCCGTTTCGTCCTTCTCGGTGGCGAGCGCCAGGCCAAGGCGCTCGGCCTGGTCGGGACCGATCCGCTTGGCGCTCCCGAGTAGCGACCAGACGAGGGTCGGTGCGTGCCGGCGCAGGAGAAGCTCGCCGCCGGTGCCGGGAATCACCCCGAGCTCAGCCCAGCCGTGCCGCAACCAGCCGCGCGGCCCGATCGCCCGCCAGTCGCAGGCGAGTGCAAGGTCCATCCCGATCCCGATCGCGGGCCCGTCTATTGCGGCCAGAACCGGCTTGCGAAGACCGACGATCGTCTTGACGACCGAGTGGTAGGCGCTATAGATGACGTCCTTGACCACGTCGGGCCCTTCGGCGGCCAGATCGATCAGGACCCGAAGGTCGCCGCCGGCGCAAAAGCCGCCGCTGCCAGTGACAATGATCACCGAGACGTCGTCGCGCTCGCCCACCTCCGCCAGCGCAGCCGCGAGCTCGCGCGCCTGCGGGGGCGCGAGGGCATTGCGACGCTCGGGCCAGTCGAGCGTTGCGATCCCGATCGGTCCCTCGTTGGTCAGCTCGACGCCCACGTCTACCTCGCCACGACCAGCGTCTGGCTGTCGCTGAAGCTCTCGACTCCGGGCAGCCCGTTCTCGAGGCCGATGCCGCTCCACCTGTGGCCGCCGAACGGCTGGTCGGGGCCGACCCCGAGATGGGTGTTGACCCAGGCGGTCCCGCAGTCGAGCTCCTGCGCCACCAACGCCGCACGGTCCGGGTCGGCCGACCAGACCGAGCCGCAGAGACCGAAGCGCGTCGAGTTCGCGCGCTCGACCGCCTCCTCGACCCGCTTGAACGGCATCACCGGGAGCGCGGGCCCGAACTGCTCCTCGTCGACGAGCCGGGTGCCCTCGGCGACGTCCGCGACGATCGTCGGCGCGAAGAAGTAGCCGGGGCGATCGAGCACGGTGCCACCGGCAAGGGCGGTCCCGCCGCCGGCGAGCGCATCCTCGACCAGCTCCTTGACCCGCGTCAGCTGCGGCGGATTGTTGATCGGCCCCATCTCGGTCTCGCGATCAAGGCCGGGGCCAAGCCGAAGCTCGCGCGCCCGTTCGGCAAACGCTTCGACGACCTCCTCGTAAATCGGCTCGGCGACGTAGACGCGCTTGATCGCCGAGCAGATCTGGCCACAATTACGGAACGCGGCCGCGAAGACCTGCGGCGCCAACACCGCCGGCTCCGCGTCCTCGAGCATGATTGCCGCGTCGTTGCCGCCGAGCTCCAGGGTCACCCGCTTGAGATCTGGCGCGACGGCGGCGGCGACCAGCTTCCCCGCCCCGATCGACCCGGTGAAGCTCACCTTGCGCGGGATCGGGTGAGCGGTCATCCAAGCGCCGACCTCGTCGCCGCCGGTGACCACCTCGAACACCCCGGGGGGAAGACCCCGGGCCATCAGTTCCGCCGTCCTCGCCGTCGCCAACGGCGTGTACGGCGATGGCTTCAGGACCACCGTGTCACCGGCCCGCAGCGCCGGGGCCAGCTTCATCGCCGCGATCAGCAGGGGATAGTTCCAGGAGGCGATCGCGGCGACGACGCCCATCGGCCGGCGGAGCCGGCGGACGACCGCAGATTCATCCTCGCGGATCACCTCGTCCTCAACTTCGAGACCTGCGAAGTAGCGCATCCAGGCGACAACGGCGCGCACCTCTCCTTCCGCCTCGGCAAGGGGCTTTCCCTGCTCGGTCGTGAGCAGCGCCGCGAGCTCCTCCGTCTCCGCCTCGACGCTCCCCGCCGCGGCCAACATCGCCGACCGGCGGGCCTCCTCGTCGCGACTCCACGAGCGAAAGGCGGCCAGGGCGCGGGTAAAGCTCGCGTCGACGGCGTCGCGATCGAAGGCCGGGGCCTGGGCGAAGGCGCACCCGGCCGACGGGTCGATGATGTCGAAGCTCTTCACAGTCCGAGGCCTCGACCGATGATCTCTTTCATGATCTCGGTGGTACCGCCGTAGATGGTCATGATCCGCGCGTCGCGCCAGGCGCCGGCGATCGGGTACTCCTCCATGTAGCCGTAGCCCCCGTGCAGTTGCAGGCATTGATCGACCACCCGCTTGCAGAGCTCGGTCGACCACCACTTCGCCTCCGCCGCGGTCTCGATCGAAAGCTCGCCGCGGTTGAGGGCGTCGATCTGGCGATCGACGAAGACCTTCGCAATGTCGATCTCGGTGCGCATCTCGGCCATCGAGAACCGGTTGTGCTGAAAGGTGCCAATCGGCCTACCGAATGCTTCGCGATCCTTCACGTAGGTGAGCGTCAGGTCGAAGGCCGCCTGCGCCTGAGCCACCGCGTCGACGGCGATCGAGAGGCGCTCGCGAGGCAGCTTCTCCATCAGCTGGCGGAACCCGGTCCCCTCCTCGCCGAGCAGGTTGCCCGCCGGGACCCGCATGTCGTCGAAGAAGAGCTCCGCCGTGTCGGCCGACCACTGGCCGACCTTCTTCAGGTTGCGGCCGCGCTGGAAGCCGGGCGTGTCGGCCTCGGCGACGATCAGGCTGACGCCGCGGTGGCGCTCACCGGGATCGGTCTTGCAGGCGACGATCACCAAATCGCAGTTGATGCCGTTGCTGATCATCGTCTTGGCGCCGTTGATCACGTAGTGATCGCCGTCGCGCTCCGCGGTCGTGCGCATCGAGGCGAGGTCGGAACCGGCCGTCGGCTCAGTCATCGCGATCGCGCTGACCAGGGTTCCATCGCAGAGGCCGGGCAGCCAGCGCTGCCGCTGCTCGTCGTCGGCACTCAGGAAGTAAGGGATGCACACGTCGTTGTGGAGGCTCACCCGGGTGGCGCTGATCGCGACGAGAGCACGGGCGGCCTCCTCGCGGAAGATCGCGTTGTAGCGGAAATCCTCGACGCCGCCGCCGCCGTAGCGTTCGGGGACGTCCATCCCGAGGTAGCCGGCAGCGCCAGCCTTGAGGAAGAGCTCCCGGTCGACCACGCCCTCCCGCTCCCAGCGCTCGTGGTGCGGGACGACCTCACGCTCCATGAAGGTCCGGACCGCCGCCCGGAACATCTCGTGCGTCTCGTCGACATCCGGGCCGGCGACGCCGGTGGCGTTGACGCTCATCGGCGTGCGCCTCCGACCGGCGCCGAGTCATAGCCGACCGCTTGCTCGCAGGCGCGGGCGGCCCGCAGCACCGTCGCGTCATCGAAGTGACGCCCCACCAACTGCAACGAGACCGGAAGGCCGCCGACCTTGCCGCAGGGAAGGGCCAACGCCGGGTGGCCCGTGTAGTTGAACGGCTGCAGGTTTCGGAAGCTCAATCCGATCCGCTTTGGCACGTCGAGCTCGCGGCGCCACGCATCGGCCGGCGCGGCCATCGCGGGAATCGGAGGCGCGACGGTGTGACAGGTCGGCATCGCGAGCACGTCGACCTCGCCCAGGGCCCGGTCATAGGCACGGGCGATCGCCGGGCGGCGGTTCTGGGCCTTGGCGTAGACGGCGCCGTGGAAGTTACGTTGGCTCAGCTCGCCGAGCATCCAGGTGAATTTGATGTACGCGGCGAGCTGATCCGCTTCCATCGTGAAGCTCCGATCGAGGGCGCCGATCAGGGCCTCCGGGTAGAAGCCGCGAGCGCCGAATCCGAATCCGCCGCTGCCGCGAGCGGCGCGGTAGCCAGCGAGTTGCAGGGCGCCAGCGGCCGCCGGCGCCTGACGGTGCTCCGGGACCGAGATCCGGACGACCTTCGCCCCAGCCTCGGCAACCGCGTCGATCGCGACCAGCACGGCATCGCGAAGCTCGCTTTCGATCGGCTGGTCGAATCCCTCCGCAAGGACGCCGATGGTCAGATCCTCGGGTCCGTCATCGAGCTTAGTGAGGACGTCGATGTGATCGGGGACCTCGCGTACGGTCCGCTGATCGAAGGGGTCGTAGCCGGCGATCGCCTCCAGCGCCGTCGCCGTCTCGGCGACGGTTCGCGCCATCGGGCCGAGGTGGTCGATACTCGGATCGCCGCCGTAGGTCGCGCCCATGTGCGACACGAGGCCGAAGGTCGGCTTCATCCCGACCACGCCGCAGTAGGCCGCGGGATGGCGGATCGAGCCTCCCTGGTCGCCGCCGATCGCGACGTCGGCATCACCGACCGCGACGGCGACCGCCGAGCCCGAGGAGGAACCACCGGTCTGACGGGTCTGGTCATGCGGATTCACCGCATCCCAGTAATCGCCGAGCTGTCCCGCCATCGAGCGCAGCCCGCCAAAGCCATGGTGGGTGTTCTTGCCGGCGACCGTGCCGCCAGCCGCCAAGACGTTGGTCACCACGGTTGCGTCGAAGTCTGGAACAAAGCCGTCCAGCGTCCGCGTGCCGATCGTCAACGGCACGCCGGCGACCGAGATGTGGTCTTTGAAACCGACGGTCTTCCCGGCGAGCAGGCCTTCGCCGGCGCCCCCGACCTCGCAGCGCCAGAGCCAGGCGCGATGGGGATCCTCGTCGGGACCCGGACGGTGGCCGGGGGTACGCTCAGGGAAGAGCAGTGGCGGTCGATCCTCCTCCGCCGGATCCTGGAGGAACTCGTCAAGAACCGTGAGCTGCTCTCCCAGCTGTGCCGTGTAGGCCTCCAGCTCCTCGGCGTCGAGGTGGACGCCGAAGGCCTCGGCGATGGCACGCACCTCAGCGACGCGGGGCTGGCTGAACATCGGCCGATCCTACCACTTGATCGATGATTTAACAGAACATCGATTTTTCTTGAGCCGCTCTTCCTAGGCGCCGACGGCGCGTTCCGCGGCGTAACGGCGAATGTCGACCTCGAGCTCAAGCCCGTCGACCGGGGGCGCCGCGTCGTGCCACACGATCCCCTGGTTCGGCGCGACCGGAATCGCGGCCAGGACCCGGCGGGAGAACTCGAACACGGACGGGTGCTGCGCGTAAAGATGAACCGAAACGGCATCGTCCCAATCGGCGCCGAGGTGGGCGACGATCGAGCCGACGTCGGCGGTGACGGAGCTCGCCTTCTTGTTCAAGGCCTCGCTGCTCGACTCCCCGGGCCGGATGATGTCGTCGGGATATTTGCAGCCCGTGGCGACCTCGGCGACTCCCGAGACGACGAAGCACCCGCGCGGATCGGCGCGCTCGACCGTGTAGGAGAAGGCGACGATCGACGGGGTCGCGGGGGCGCCGCGGAATGGCGCGACGTTGGTCCGGGTGAGCGGCGGCGCGCCATCGCGCAAGAGATCCCAGGAATCGAGGTGTGAGAGGTACTGGTTGTTGAAGGCGATGAAGTCGTCCATCGAGATCTGGTTCGGGGAACGCAGCTCTATTCCGCAAAGCGAGTCGAGCGGGCGCCCGGCCGCCTCGAGCCAGGCGCGGATCGCGGCGAAGCCGTCGGCGAGCGGCAACGGCGCGGTCAGCACACCGCGCTCGATCGCCATCCCGTCCATCGCCAGTACGGCTGCACTGGCAAACCGCAGGGCCGGCAGGAATCGGTAGCCACCCTCCTCGTTGGCGACCACCTGCTGATGAACGCTTTGCTCCTCCATCTTTCTCCTCTCAGATATCCCGCTCAAGGCGCGAGTCGAAGCTCGTGACGGGCGCCAGCCTGGTTCGCTTGACGACGATGTCGATGACCGCCGGACGATCGCCGGAGATCGCCTTCCGCAATGCCTCGCGCAACGCCGCGGCACTGTCGACGCGGGCTCCGAACGCGCCGTAGGCCGAGGCGATCGCCCCGTGATCGACGTCGACGAAATCGCATACCTCGTGGACGATGTCGCCGCCGTGGTTGTGTTCAAAGCCGACGTGCTCGTAGGCGAGGCTCGCGTTGTTCAGCACCAGCGTAACCGCCGGGATGCCGAGCCTCACCGCGGTCTCGAGGTCGCCGACGCTGTAGCCGAAGCCGCCATCCCCGATGAGCGCGAAAGCCCGCCGTCCAGAGCCCGCCGCGAGCTGCGCCCCGAGCACCGCCGGGAAGGCCCAGCCGAGCGTGCCCGCCGCCCGCAGGAAGGTCCGCCCGGCGGCGTGGACTGGGAACAATGCACCGCCCCAGGCTCCCATGAAGCCGGTGTCCGCCACCAGGATGTCCTCCGCCGCCATAGCCTCACGCAGGGCCGTGACGACGGCCTCGGGGCGAACGTGCCCATCGGCCTCGCGGGCGGCGACCGCCGCGAAGGAGCGGCGCCAGTCGAGGCGCCGCTCCTGCACCGAGTCGAGCCAGGCTCCGTGGTCTCCCGTCTCCCCGCCGAGCCGGGCGGCCAATGCCGCGCAGGCCTCGCCCGCGTCGGCGAGGAGGCTGCCGGCCAGCGGCCGGGTCTGGCCGACCCGCTCGGCCGAGATATCGATCTGGAAGACATCCGCCTGCGGCGAGGGCAGCGTGTAGGTGTCGGTCGCCAGCCCACCGAGGTCGGTACCGATCGCGATGACGAAGTCGGCCTCGCGGACTATCGCGTTCGAGCTGGTGCTCGCGTAGCGGCCGACAACGCCCGCCGAGAGTGGGTGGTTCTCGGGAATCGAGCCCTTGCCGCCGAGGGTGGTGAACACCGGGATCGCCGCCGCCTCGGCGAGCTCGACCAGTCGGCGCTCGCCACCGGCGAGGAGGACTCCGTTGCCGGCCAGGATCGCCGGCCGCTCGCTCGCCACAAGGAGGCCGATCAGATCCTCGACCGCAGCCCCGGTAGCCGTCGCCGCGGCGGGGGCGGGCGCCAGAGTCCACTCGCCGAGGCCGGCGACAGGCTCTCTGATCGTGTCGGCGGGAATATCGATATGAACCGGGCCGGGACAGTCGGACGCGGCGATGCGGAGTCCCTGGGCGATGAGCTCGCCGGCCCGGTCGGGGCGGTTGACCCGTGATTGCCACTTGGTGACCGCAGCAAACATCGGCGGCTGATCGAGCTCCTGGTACTCGAACTTGTACTCGACCGTGGTCGGAACCGTGCTGGTGATCGCGACGACCGGGCTGCGGGCCCAGTGGGCGTCGGCGAGCGCACCGGCGACATTCGCGGCGCCGGGCCCCCACTGCCCGTAGACGACCGCCGGGCGGCCGCTGAGGCGGGCGTATGCGTCGGCCATCGCGACCGAGCTCGCCTCACTCCGGGCGAGGCAGAGCTTGATGCCCTCGTCGCGGAGGGCCCGCCAAAGCAGCAGATCGCCGCCCGTCATCAAGAAGAGGCGATCGACCCCGTTTTGGCGCAGCGCCGAGGCAATCGCGTGCGCGACCCGGAGGTCCGCCGGCGGGGCACCATCGGGCCTGGGCGCGAGGGTCGTCTCGGACATCGTCATCTGCTCTCTCCTGTCTGTCTCATTCGGATGCCGGGAAGCCGAGGTCCACCCCGCGCCGGGCCGAGTCCGGCCAGCGGCTGGTGATCACCTTCAGCCGGGTGTAGAAGGAAACGCCCGCGTCGCCGTACACGCCCTGCTCGCCGAACATCGAGTCCTTCCAGCCACCGAAGGAGTGGTAGGAGACCGGGATCGGGATCGGCACGTTGACGCCGATCGCCCCGGCGGGGACCGCCGACTCGAACTCGCGGGCAGCTCCGCCATCGGCGGTGAAGATCGAGGCGCCGTTGCCATATGGGTTCGCGCGGATCAACTCGAGCGCGGCGTCGAAGCCGGCGACGCGGACGACGACGAGCACGGGCCCGAAGATCTCCTCGGCGTAGATCGCCTGCTCGGGCTCGACCCGGTCGAAGAGGGTCGGCCCGACCCAGAATCCGCCGCCGTCCGCCGGCGCTGCCGACATCCGTCCGTCGACGACGAGATCGGCGCCCGCCACGACTGCGCCCTCGATCGCGCGCACTATCCGGTCTCTGGCGGCGGCGCTCACCACGGGCCCCATCTCGGCCTCCGGGTCGGTCCATGGCCCGACCCGGATCGCCCGCGCCCGAGCGGCGATTTCGGCGACCAGCGGTGTCGCCGCCTCGCCCACTGCAACGACCACCGAGACCGCCATGCAGCGCTGGCCTGCCGAGCCGTACGCCGCCGAGGCGGCCGCGTCGGCGGCCTGCTCGAGATCGGCATCGGGGAGAACGACCAGATGATTCTTGGCCCCGCCGAGGGCCTGCACCCGCTTGCCGGTGATCCGCCCCACTTCGTGGACGCGGCGGGCCACCGGGGTCGATCCGACGAAACTGACGGCGGCGACGCCGCGGTGGTCGACCAGCGCCGCGGCCGCGTCGGCATCGCCGTGCAGGACGTTGAAGAGCCCGTCCGGAAGGCCGGCCTGCCGCCACAGCTCTGCCACCCTCATCGAGACCGAGGGGTCCTGCTCGCTCGGCTTGAGGATGAAGGCGTTGCCAGCGGCGATCGCCAGTGGATGCATCCACATCGGGACCATCAACGGGAAGTTGAAAGGGGTGATGCCGGCGACGACGCCCAGCGGCTGACGCACGTCGCGCAGATCGATCCCGGTCGACGCCTGGGCGGTGGCTCCCCCGCGGAGCAGATGCGGGATCCCGCAGGCGAACTCGATAGCGTCGAGGCCTCGGGCAACCTCGCCGCGGGCGTCGCCCAGGACCTTGCCGTGCTCGCGGGAGATGGTCGCAGCCAGCTCCTCGCGATTGGTGTTGACGAGCTCGCGGAATGCGAAAAGCACCACGGCGCGGCGTGCCAGCGAGGTCTCGCCCCAGCCACGCTGGACGGCGGCCGCGGCGTCGACCGCCGCGTCGACCTCAGATGCGACCGCCAATGGCGCGCGGGCGACAACCGCGCCCGTCGCAGGATCGAGGACATCGACGCCGGGCTCTCCTCCCCGGACCGGCCGACCGCCGATCCAGTGGGCGAGCTCGCACGGCGCCGAGTCCGTCGCCCGATGGCTCTCGACTGGAGTTTCGCCCGCCCCGCTCATCCGCGCCGCAGAATATCAGAAATCGATTTTTTTAGATATCGTCGATCTTCTTCTGATAACCTGCAACGCGATGGAAGGGAGAGCGATCCGCCCGGGCGGCGGGCTCAGAGGATTGCCTGTGCCGGCCGCCGACGACACCCCGGTCGGCGTCGCTTGGGGGCAACTCGCGGCGGCCGAGCCCGATGCGCCCGCCCTCGTCTTCGAGGGGAGCGTGATCCGCCGCGGCGAGCTCGAGCGGCGCACCAATCGTCTCGCCCGGGCCTACCAAGATCTGGGGGTCGCGCCGGGCTCGTTGGTGACGATAGGGCTTCCCAACGGGGCCGCCTTCATCGAAGC
>DASXFL010000133.1:0-6326 GCA_036489595.1 Solirubrobacterales bacterium | reverse complement strand
CAGCTTGACTATCTGGCCCTCCATCGTCGCCGGCCTGGTCGAGCCGGTGTGGTTGCGGATGCCGTCGCGGACCTGCTCGGTGAGGTTCAGTCCCTGGCCGTCGCGCTCGAGCACATCGACAACCCGCAGCGAGTGCTCGTTGTGGCGGAAGCCGCCGCCGCAGCGCTCCCGGACCGCCGCGTCGAGCGCCTCCTCACCGGCGTGGCCGAAGGGCGGGTGGCCGAGGTCGTGGCCGAGCCCGATCGCCTCGGTCAGGTCCTCGTTGACGCCGAGCGCGCGGGCGACGGTGCGGGCGATCCCACAGGCCTCGAGCGTGTGCGTGAGCCGGGTCCGGTAGTGGTCGCCCTCGGGGGCGACGAAGACCTGGGTCTTGTGCTTGAGCCGGCGGAAGGACTTCGAGTGGACGATCCGGTCGCGGTCGCGCTGGAACGGCGTCCGCAGCGGCGAGTCGGGCTCGTCTTCGCGGCGCCGGGCCGGGTAGGAGGGGGTCCCGAGCGGCGAGAGGAACTCCTCCTCCCAGGCGCGCACGCGATCGGCGAAGGATGCGGTGAGGGGCGCTCCGGGGGGCACGCTTCGATCATAGGTGGGGCCCTGCTTTGCCCTGCGCCGTCGATTTCCCCGATTTGCGGCAGTTTGACGCCGGCGGCTAAGCCGCAGAGCGAAGCTGGACGTGGGCATGGTGCTCCAGGGTCTCCCCGACCGCGCGCTCGACCTGGCGCAGCGCCGCCGGCTCGGCCGCCGGCGCCTCGCTGAGCGGCAGCGCCAGGGCCTCGACCATGAAGGTATGGGCGGCCTCGCCGAGGCCGAAGGAGCCGGCTTCGCAGCTGCCGCAGACGACGCCGCCGGCGGCGCCCGAGAAGCCGGCCAGGTGCTCGGCCTCGCCGCAGCGCGCGCAGGAGGCAAGCTCGGGGACGAAGCCTGCCACCAGGGCCAGCTTGAGGCGGAAGGAGAGGGCGATTTCGAGCGAGGCGGCGCCCGGCTCGCCGGGCGCGTCGAGCAGCTCCAGGTAACGGCAGAGGAGGTTGTAGGCGGGCGGATTCGGCTCGGCGGCGTCGAGCAGGCGGAGGACGGCGTCGCAAGCGCGGGCGCCGGCGCCGATCGCGGCGCCGTCCGAGCGCAGGCGCGGGTAGCCCTCGACGGTGGTGACGCCGGTCACCGTCATCAGGTCACCGCGGCCCTCGTGCAGCATCAGGTCGAGCCGGAAGAACGGCTCGAGCCGGCCGCCGAAGCGGGACTTCGGTTTGCGGGCGCCCTTGGCGATCGCCCCGAGGCGGCCGCGGTCGCGCGAGTAGAGGTGGAGGATGCGGTCCGCCTCGCCGTAGCGGATGCTGCGGAGGACGACCGCCTCGGTTCTGACCGCAGATCCGGGCACGGAAACGACTATGAGAGACGGACCGGACGGCTACTTGGCGCGGCGGGCGGCTTTGCGCCGTTTCGGCGATCGCCGCAACCGCACCTGGCACTGGGGGCAGAAGTAGGTCGAGCGGCCGCCGACGACGATCCGCACCACCTCGCCCTCGCCCGAGGGGCAGGGCTGGCCCTCGCGGGTGTGGACGAGGAACCGCTCCTGCATCCGCCCCTTCTCGCCGCGGCCGTCGCGGTAGTCGTCGATCGAGGAGCCGCCGGCGTCGATCCCCGCTTCCAGCGCCGCGACGATCGCGTCCCGCAGCGCCGCCCAGTGCTCGGGCTTCATCGAACCGGCGGGCGAGAGCGGGTGCAGGCGGGCTCGGTAGAGCGCCTCGTCGGCGTAGATGTTGCCGACCCCGGCGATCGCCGACTGGTCGAGCAGGAACGACTTCAGCGGCGCCTTGCGGCCGGCCGCGACCCGGCCCAGCTCCTCCGGCGTGAACTCCTCGGAGAGCGGCTCGACCCCGAGCTGCGAGAAGCGCAGCGGCAGGTCGGCGTCGTCGAGCAGGAAGGCCTCGCCGAAGCGGCGCGGGTCGGTGAACCAGAGCTGGCGGCCGTCGTCGAGGACGAAGCGGGCACGCAGGTGCCGTTCCTCGGTCGTGCGCTCGCCCTGGTAGAGGAGCCGCCCCTCGGAGGGGTCGAGGATGTCGTCCCCCTCGACCAAGACCAGGTTGCCGGTCATCCGCAGGTGCATAACTAGGGTGCGGTCGCCGTCGAGGCCGAGCAGCAGGTACTTGCCGCGGCGACCGAGGCCGGTAATCATCGATCCCGAGACCGCCTCGCCGAGCTGCTGCGGCGGCACCGGCCGCGACCAGCGCGGGTCGTAGACCTCGAGACGCTCGATCCGGCGCCCTTCGATCTCCGGCTCGAGCTGCCTAGCGACAGTCTCCACCTCCGGCAGCTCAGGCATCCCCGAGTTCTACCTGACCTCCGTGCACTTGTCCCCGCATACCGGGGACAAGTGCGTTCAGTCCTCGTTCGCGCGGGGGTGGGCGCTGAAATAGACCTGCTTCAGGCGCTCCCCGGAGAGGTGCGTGTACATCTGCGTGGTCGCGATGTCGGCGTGGCCCAGCATCTCCTGGACCGCGCGAAGATCGCACCCGCCGGCCAACAGATGCGTGGCGAAGCTGTGACGCAGGGTGTGCGGGCTCATCTTGCCGGCGAGGCCGGCGTCGCGGGCGTGGCGCTGGACGATCTTGTAGAGGCCCTGGCGGGTCAGCGGCCCGCCGCGGAAGTTGACGAACAGCCGCGGCTCGTGACGCTCGCCGATCAGCTGCGGTCGCCCACCGCGCAGATAGGAGTTGATCGCCAGGATCGCCTGGCGGCCGAGTGGCACCAGCCGTTCCTTCGAGCCCTTGCCCCGAGCCCGCAAGAATCCCTCGTGCAAATCGACATCGCCGAGCTCGAGCCCGATCGTCTCCGAGGCCCGCAGCCCGCAGGCGTACATCACCTCGAGCAGCGCCCGGTCGCGCAGCGCCGTCGGTTCGCTCCCCTTCGGCGCCGCCAGCAGCTTCTGCACCTCGGCGTAGTTGAGGACGTGCGGCAGCTTCTTCGAGCGCCGCGGCGCGCTCAGCGCCGCGGTCGGGTCCTCGACGATCAGCTCGTCGCGCCGCAGGTGCTTGTAGAAGGAGCGCAGGCAGGCCGCCTTGCGGTGGATCGTCGCCGCCGAGACGGCCGGCCGCTCCCCCTCGCCCGTCGCCAACTCGGCGAGGAAGTCGGCGATCTCCGCCGGCCGCGCCTTCAGCGCGTCGACGTCGTGGGCCGCCAGGTACTCGCCGTACTGGAAAAGATCGGTCCGGTACGCGTTCAGGGTGTTGCGCGAGAGCCCCCGCTCCAGCTCCAAGTAGGAGAGGAAGTCGAGGACGAGTCCCTGAAACCGCTCACCGGCTCCGGGCGCCGCCGGCTCGGCGGGCGGGTGCGGCTTGATCGCGATCGCTGCCATGTGCCGCTTGTTCGCTTCCGCACGCGGCATGCCTCCACACGCAACGGACCGTGCGCCGCCCAGCGGTTCCTTATGACCGCGTGTCGGGCAAAAGGAACAGCTCAGCGCGCCAGCAGGGCGCCCGCGGCCAGGGGGGCGGCGAAGAAGAGGGGGTCGTCGGACAGCGGGCGGCCCATGGTGGTGGCGGGGAGGCCCGAGGCGGCGTAGGCGTCGAGGTCGACGGGGGCGGTGGCGAGGGTGTGGTCGCTGACCGCGGCGGCGGACTCGAGGTAGCCCCGGGCCTCCTCGATGCCTTCGACCGCTCCCTCGGGAACGGCGATCTCGACCGGGGCGAGGAGCAGTTCGAGCAGGGTGTGGGTGTGGTGGCTGAGGTGGAGGTGGCGTTCGCGCGGGTCCGCGCAGGAGAGGCGGGGCGAGACCAGGGTCGGGAGCTTCAGAGCGAGGGCCGCGTGGGCGCTCTCGAGGGCGGCCAGGCCGCCGTGGCCGTACTCGCTGGCGGAGCCGATGATTCCCGGGCCGGGCCCGACGATCGCCGCGTCCCAGCCGCGGTCGCGTCCGGCATCGAGGGCACCGACGACCGAGAGGGCGTCGTGGTCGCCGCCGTAGGCGGGCGCGGCGGTGACGTGGGCGGCGAGCAGGCCGCGCTCGCGCAGTTCGCGGACGTTGCGGGAGAGCGAGCCGGGCAGCGCCCCTCCCCCGGTCTGGACGTAGCCGACTTCGAGGCCCGGCCGAGCCTGCGCCAGTGCCCAAGCGGCCGGCGCCAGGTGGCCGTGCAGGGGCAGAACAAGAACGCGGAAGGGCTTTGGCTTTCCCGGTCGGCGCTCGTGGTCTGACTCGATCGGCTCGACCGGATGCTGGAGCGAGGTGTAGTTGAGCTTGATCACGTGCTCGCCGGCGGGCGCGGCGCCCTCGAGGCCGCGGGTCAAGTTGACGTGGACGATGTCGAAGCCGCCGGAGCCGAGCCCAAGATCGAGCGCGGCGGCGTTTATCACCACCTGGTCGCCCTCGCGCATCTCCCCCAGCAATCGGCGATCGGCCCAGGCGCGCCGCCTCGCCCCTCCCACCTCGACTTCCAACGGCTCCGCCGAGACGACGACGCCGCGCCGCAGGGCGAGCCGCCCGCTCACGGTGACGCGACCGCGGCGGCGATCCTCTCGCAGACCTCGAGCATCTTGTCGAGGTTGCGGGCCGGGACCATCTCGTGCTCGGTGTGGACGGCGTCGGTGCCGTTGGAGAGGAGGACGCAGTCGAAGCCGTCGCGGCGCAGGGCGTTGACGTCGCTGCCACCGCCGATCGCGACCCGCTGCGGCTCGAGGCCGGCGCCGCGCAGCCCCGCCTCGGCAAGGGCCAGCGCCGGCGAGTCCTTCGGCAGCTGGTAGCCGCGGAAGAGCTCTTCGATCCGCACGTCGACGTCGCAGTCGTGCTCGCTCGCCCCCCATGCGCAGGCGTCGGCGATCGTGCCGGCGACCGCCGCCGCCCGCTCGAGGTCGAGGCTGCGGGTCTCCGCCTGGATGAAGCAGTGGCCAGGGACGACGTTGCCCGAGGTGCCGCCGCGAATCAGGCCGACGTTGGCGGTCGTGCCCTCGTCGAGGCGCCCCAGCTCCATCCGCGAGATCGCGGCCGCGGCGGCGGCGATCGCGCTCGCCCCCTCCTCCGGCTTGATCCCGGCGTGGGCCTCGACCCCGTGGAAGTCGGCGAGGATCTTCTGCTGAGTCGGGGTCGAGACGACGACCTCGCCGACCGGGCCGGCGTGGTCGAGGACGAAGCCGGCGCAGGAGCGTAGGTTGGCGGCGTCGAAGGCCTTGGCGCCGCGGAGGCCCTGCTCCTCGGCGACCGTGAAGACGAGCTCGAGCCCGGCCGCCGGCTGCCGTTCGGCCGCCGTCGCCGCCAGCTCCATGAAGACCGCGACCGCGGCCTTGTTGTCGGCGCCGAGGATCGTCTTGTCGCGGCTGCGGAAGACCCCTCCGTCGTCGACCACCTCGACGTTGCCCTCGTGGGGGACCGTATCGAGATGGGCGCAGAACATCACCCACTCCTCGCCGCTGCCCGGCAGCCGCGCCAGCAAGTTGCCGGCGCCCGCTTCGGCCGGCCCGGCGGCCTCGTCCTCGCTCACCTCGAACCCGAGCGCCCGCAGCTCCGCCGCGACGGTGTCGGCTACCTCGCGCTCCTCGCCGGTCGGGCTGCGGATCTCGCAGAGCCGGATGAAGGTCTCGTAGAGACGAGACACAGCCGCGCTCAGCCGGTGCGGCGGACGCCGACGTCGGAGTCCGAGGTGAACTCCTCGGCCGACTCGAGCTCGGCGCCGTCGGCCGGCTTTTCGCCGGC
Organism: Solirubrobacterales bacterium; assembly: GCA_036489595.1. Taxonomy (GTDB): domain Bacteria; phylum Actinomycetota; class Thermoleophilia; order Solirubrobacterales; family 70-9; genus VAYN01. The sequence goes on along the minus strand of DASXFL010000133.1, from coordinate 652 downwards.
GTGGGTCGCCGCCGCGCCGACGAACTCGCGGAACAGCGGCTCGGGCCGATTTGGCCGCGAGTTGAACTCGGGGTGGTACTGGGAGGCGACGAAGAAGGGGTGGCCCGGGAGCTCAATCATCTCGACCAGGCGGCCGTCGGGCGAGGTGCCGCCCGCCACCAGGCCCTCGTCTTCGAGCCGGCGCCGCAGCTGGACGTTGACCTCGTAGCGATGGCGGTGGCGCTTGTAGATGACTTCCTTGTCGAAGATCTCGTGCGCCCGCGTCCCCTCGTGCAGCCGCACCGGGTCGGCGCCGAGCCGCATCGTCCCGCCCATGTCGGAGACGTCCTTCTGCTCGGGCAGCAGGTCGACCACGGGGTAGGGCGTCTCGGGGTCGAACTCGGAGGAGTTGGCGCCGGGCATGTCGGCGACGTTGCGGGCGAACTCGACCACCGCGATCTGCATCCCGAGGCAGATCCCGAGGTAGGGGATGTCGCGTTCGCGGGCCAGCCGCGCCGCCTCGATCTTGCCCTCGATCCCGCGCTCGCCGAAGCCGCCGGGGATCAGGATCCCGTCCATCTTCTCGAGCGCCTCGGGGCTCAGGTTCTCGGAGTCGACCAGCTCGACGTCGACCTCGACGCCGTGGTGGAAGCCGCCGTGCTCGAGCGCCTCG
>DASXFL010000122.1:0-1592 GCA_036489595.1 Solirubrobacterales bacterium | reverse complement strand
CGGAAGCGCATACCGATGCTGAGGTCTTTGTAGAGCAGCTCGGGGAGCTCCGTGGCTCCGCTCTCAGGCATTAGCCGTCACCTCCTCCTCGGCGCCGCGCAGGGAGGCCTGTAACTCCTCGCGGAACCGCGGCGCGGCTATCCCGATCAGCGCCTGCGCCCGCTGGGACAGCGAGAGGCCGTCGAGGTGCACGAGCCCATGCTCGGTGACGACCGTCTGCAGGTGGTGACGCGGCACGCCGACCGGAGCCCCTTCCTGCAGCCGGGGGACGATCCGCGAGATCTTCCCGCCGGCGGTGTCGGCGCTCATCGCGATCACGCTGCGGCCGCCGGCCGAGGTCAGTCCCCCGGTGAGGAAGTCGAAGCCGCCGCCGACGCCGGAGATCTGGCGACCGGCGACGTACTCGGCGTTGACCTGGCCGGTGAGGTCGATCTCGACCGCCGAGTTGATCGAGATGAACGGGCCGTCGGCGTTCATCCGCGCCGGGTCGAGGACGACCTCGAAGGGCTCCAGCAGCACCTCCGGGTTGGAGTCGGCGAAATCGAACAGCTTCGGGGTCGCCATCATCTCGGCCGTGATCACCGCCGGCCGGCCACCGCCGCCGAGGACTCCGGCCTCGATCAGGTCGACGGCCGTGTCGACGCCCATGCCCCAGAGGGTGAGGCCCCGCCGGCCCGCCGCCGCCAGCGTCTCCAGCACCGCCTCGGGGATCGCGCCGATCCCGATCTGCAGGGTCGCGCCGTCGGGGATCAGCTCGGCGACCGCCTCGCCGATCCGCCTCGAGACCTCGTCGACCGGTGGCGAGCCGTAGGAGAGAAGCGGTTCGTCGACCTCGACGATCACGTCGAAGTCGGAGGCGTTGAGATAGCTGGTGCTGAGCGTGCGCGGCATCCGCGGGTTTACCTGGGCGATCACCCGGTCGGCCCGGCGGGCGAGGCTCAGCGGATAGCTGGCCGAGGTGCCGAGGCTGCAGTAGCCGTGGGCGTCGGGGGGGCTGACGTGGATCACCGCGACGTCGGCCTTCATCGGACCCGCGGAGAGCAACGGGATGACCTGGGACCCGCGGATCGGGAAGAACTCGACCGCGCCGCTCTCGACCCCCTTGCGGACCGGCGGCATCACGTGCCAGGTCGAGTAGCGATAGGCGTCACCCGCGAGGAACTCGTAGTCGCCGAGCAGCAGGCCGCTCGAGATCCGCATGCCGGCGAGGCGGTCGCGCTGGGCGCCGAGCTCGGCCTCGATCGCCAACGCCTCGCTGCATCCGGGGGGAAGGACGACGTGTTGATCCGGGCCGAGCGTCGCCACCGCGTCGGCGGCGCTCAGGCGTTCAGGCGTGGCCAATCTCCAACTCTCCCTTTCGACGAAAACTACTTGCTCGCAAGTAAGTATACTTGTCATCTGAGCCGATGCCGACAGGGAGGGAAGGACCGGTGCCGATCGAGATCCGCGAGGTAGGTCCCCGCGACGGTTTCCAGAACGAGGCGGCGGAGATCCCGACCGAACTGAAGCTCGAGCTGATCGAGCAGCTGGTCGCGGCCGGCGTGCCGGCGATCGAGATCACCTCCTTCGTCAACCCCGCCCGGGTCCCACAG
>DASXFL010000090.1:0-7732 GCA_036489595.1 Solirubrobacterales bacterium | reverse complement strand
TCTCCCTGACCGTGCTCTTCTACCTGACCCCGGTCTTCTACGGGCTCGCCAACGTGCCCAGCCGTTACTCGCTGCTGCTGAAGCTGAACCCGATGGCGACCATCGTCACCGCCAACCGCTGGCTCCTGCTCGGCGAACCGGCGCCGAGCCTGCTTCAGTGTCTCTACACGGTGGGGCTCTCGGTGGCAATCGCCGTGCTCGGCTACCTCTTCTTCGTCCGCGTCCAAGACCGCTTCGTCGACAACCTCTGATGTCGAAGCCGGCCGCCCGCTTCGAAGGCGTGTGGAAAGCGTACCCGCGCTGGCTGCCGGGAAAGCGCAGCCTGCGGGCGATGGCGTCGCGCCGCATCCGCACCGCGGTGCGGCGGGGAGGCGAGGCCCACTGGGCCCTTCGCGACGTCTCCTTCGAGCTCCAGGAGGGCGAAGCGATCGGCCTCGTCGGCCGCAACGGCGCCGGCAAGTCGACTCTCTTGCGGCTTGCCTCGGGCCTCGGCCGGCGGACCCGCGGCGAAATCCTCACCACCCCGAACATCGCCTCGGTGCTGAGCCTCGGGTCGAGCATCGACGAGGAGTTGACCGGGCGCGAGAACGCCCTCACCTCGATCCTCCTCTCGGGCATGCCCAAATCGCAGGCGCTGGAGAGGGTCGACGCCGCACTGGAGTTCGCCGAGCTCGAGGATTTTTCCGAGTCGCCGGTCCGCAGCTACAGCGAAGGGATGAAGCTGCGCCTCGCCTTCGGCGCGATCGCCCAGCTGGAGCCCGACCTGTTGATGCTCGACGAGGTGATCGCGGTCGGCGACCTGCGCTTCCGGGAGAAGTGCCTGCGCCAGATCGAGGTGCGGCGCGAACGCGGGATGAGCCTGATCTTCGCTTCTCACGACCTCGAGCAGATCGAGAGCGAATGCGACCGCGCCGTCTGGCTCGACAGGGGCGACGTGCGCGGGCTCGGGCGGTCGGTCGAAGTGGTCGAGGCCTACCGGCAGTCGGCCCAGGCCGAGACCTTCTCCCGCACTCCGGGGCCGGGCGCGGGCGACGGCGACTCGGGCCTGGTGCTGCAGGAGAACCGCTTCGGCTCGCAGGAGATGACGATCGAGTCGGTCCGGGTGGACAGCGAGCTCGGGCCGGGGATCGTCGAGTCGGGCCACTCGCTGACGGTCGAGTTCGCCCTGCACCGCGACGGCGAGCCGATCCGCGAACCGGTCGCCAGCGTCTCCGTCTACCGAGTCGGCAGCGAGATGCCGGCCTGCGAGGCGAGCACCGACATCGACGAAGTCCGGCTGGAGGAGGTGAGCGGAGTGCGCAAGCTGTCCTTCCGCTGGGACGACGTCGAGCTCTTGCCGGGCGAGTACCTCGTCGACGTCGGCGTCTACGAGACCGACTGGCAGTTCGCCTACGACTACCACTGGCACGTCTACCCGCTGAAGGTCCTCGGGGCGGGCTCGCCGGAGGCGATCTTCCGACCGCGGCGGCGGCGCTGGAGCGTCGACTCAGGCTGAGCGGTCGTGCCGCCCGGCGGTCAGGCCGCGGAGGACGCCGCGCGCGATCGCCCTGGCCCGGGCCCGGTTGCGAGGAGAGACGCGACCGCGTTCCTGGGCCACCATCCAGGCGACGCTGGCTGCGACCCGGACGCCGCCAGCGGCGATGGCCCGGCGCCGCGCGGCACCCCTGGCGTCGCCGATCTTCCGTCCCTCCAGGTATCCGAACGCCTCGCCGCGATCGCGCTCGCCGGAGAGCGGCGGCACCAGGCCGCGGCAGTTGCGATGGCCGACGACCCAGCCTGCTGCGCGCGCGGCCTCGACCACGCCGAGCAGCGGCGCCAGCTCGGGGCCGGTCACCACGAGCAGGTCGAGGAGCTCGCGACGCATGATCAGGTAGGTAGGCACCTGGTCGTGCAGGCCGAGGGCGAAGTCGGCGGAGGCGGCATCCTGGAGGTAGAGCGGTTCGGGCGGCACGCCCGGAGCGGTGAAGCCGCCGTATGCGAGGCCGACGCGGTCGCCGTCAAAGGCGACGAGCGCGTCCTGCAGCCACTCGGCGGTTGGGCGGGTGCCGGGCAGCGGGATCGCTATCAGCGGTCGCTCGCCGGCCGCCGCGGCCTCGCGGACAGCGCGCCAGTGGCCGGCGACCTCACCGCCCGCAATCTCGACGATCGCACCCGCGTCCTCGATCGCGCCGAGGCCCTCGGCGTCGCTCTCCGGGTTGGCGGGGCCGAGGATCACTTCCACCTCGGCGGCGCGCCTGTGCGATTCGGCTTTGTCGCCGATCCAACCTTCTCGGGAGGCGATTCGCAGGGCGATTTCGCCCGGAATCGCGGCGACGATCTGCTCGGCAAGACTGCGCGACCAGAGGCCCTCCAAGGGTCGCAGCCGCGCGACCTCCCCGCCCTCCGCCGTCAGGCGCAGCTCGGGCGGGATCGCTCCCGGCGCCGGGATCGGCACGTCGCCGTCCAGCTCGACCGTGACGCTCTCCCCCACCTCGCGCTCGAGCATCTCCGGGCGCCAGCCGGCCTCGATGGCGCCGAGCGCGTAGGAGGTCGCCTGGGCCGAGCGGAAGAGCCGCATCCAAGCCTCCCGCAGCCCGGTCCGCTCGAGAACGTCGAGGACGAGGACGGTGGATGCGCGGAAGCGGTCCTGCCGCCAGAGCCAGAGGCCGAGCCGCCGGCGCGGGCCCTCCACCGGCCGCAGGCTTGCCAGCGGCAGGGCGTGGGCGGCGCCCTCGTGACTCGCGGCGATCAGCGCGTCGCCGGTTCCCTCGCGCCCGGCCGCCGACAGCCGCGCCTCGGTCCCGAGGACGAACTCGTGCCGTGCCCACGCTTCGCGGTCGAAGTCGATCGAGGCGCCAGCGGCGAGCAGGCGCAGTCCCCACTCCCAGTCCTCACGACGGGCCTTGGAGAGGCCGGTGTCGAGGCCGCCGACCTCCAGCCAAAGAGCGCGCGGGGTCGAGGTGTTGCCGGTTAGCGCGGCGAAGAAGGTCGAGCCGAGCGAGCCGGAGAGGAGTCGGAAGAAGTCCTGCCACCAGAGCCGCGCCGCCGCGGCAATCAGGGTCTCCACCGCCGGGGCCGGCAGGGCGGGGCCGACGAGGACGCTCCGCTCGCGTCGGGCGTGCCACTCGAGGTGCCGCCGCACCAGCGAGGGGCCGGGGACGACGTCGTCGTCGAGAAAGAGGACGATGGCGCCACGGGCGACCTCGACGCCGTGATTGCGGGCGGCGGCCGGGCCGCGCCCCGGGTTGGGTTCGACCCGCAGATCGAAGGGACGGTCCGCGCCCCCGGCGAGCTCGGCGGCCGCGCTCGCCTCCGGATCGTCGTCGACGACCACCACCTCGAAGGCCTCGGCGGTCACGTCCTGTGCTGCCAGCGCATCGAGGCAGCGGCGCAGAGCGCCGGGGCGTTTGAAGGTGGGGACGATCACGGTCAGCTGCGGATCGTCGTCGCGGGAACCGGGCGCCGGTCCCGGTGCAGGCGCAGTCACGGCCTCCGGCCCGTCGCCCGACGGCCGGAGGTCGTCCGCCGCCGCCGCGAGCGCCGTTGCCTCGGCAATCCTCTCGACCGCCAGCGCCTGTCGCCAGCGTCGCGCCCCATGCAGCCCGCCGCGCAGGTATTCCCAGGAGATCAGCGTCTCGACCGCGTCGGCGCGGCCGACGATCCGCCGCCTCTGCGTCACCAGGTACTGGCGCACCAGCCACAGCCAGACCCGGCCGGCCGTCGCCTCGCCCTCCTCGACGACGAACTTGGTCAGCGCCGCGGTGAGTCCGACCCCGTAGCCGAAGACCGCCCGGCGCAGCGACGCGGCGTCGCTGCGGTGCTGGTGGAAGACGAAGGAGCGCGGCTCATAGACGATCCGGTGCCCGGCGAGCAGGAGCTTGGCGAGGGCGTACATGTCGCCGCCCGATTCGCTCGCCGTGCCGGCGTCGAGCTCGGGCGGGAACGGCTCGGGCCCGAGGGCGATCAGGTGCTCGCGGCGGATCGCCATGTTCGCTCCGACACCGATGCCGGAGGCGTGCAGCGGCGAGATCTCCTGGAAGTCGTAGACCACTCGCCGCAGCCCCCGTGCCAGGCTCGCCTGCCGCTCCATCCGGATCTGCGAAGGCGTGTCGAGCCGATAGGGGAAGGCGGGCCCGCTGACCGCCGCCACGCCTTCATGGGCGAAGAGCTCGTCGAGCGGCGCCAGCCAGGCCGCGGGCAGGACGCAATCGTCGTCGGTGAAGGCGAGGATCTCGCCGCGGGCGGCCCGGGCCCCGGCATTGCGAGCGTTGTCGAGGCCGCGGCGGTCTTCGCGGACGTAACGGAAGCCGGCAGCGAGGACCTGGTCGCGACAGTCCTCCTCCCCCGGTGCGTTGTCGACGATGATCACCTCCGCCGGCGCCGGCTCGAGCCCCGCGAGGCTGGCCAGCAAGGCGGTGAGATGGTCGGGGCGACGGTGCGTGCAGACCACGACCGAGACCCCGAGGTGGCGGTCGGGTCGCTCCGCGGTGGCCCCCAGCCGCTGCCGCAGGCTCTCGATCAGGGCCGCCTCCGCCTGCCGCGGATCGGCATGCCGCAGGAGGACCGCCTCGGCGAGCGCCGTCCCCGCGGTGGCGCCGGGGCTCGGCAGCTCGACCCGGGCCACCGGGAGGCCGTCGTCGAGCACCAGCACGTGCCAGTGCTCGGCGCCGGAGAAGTCGAAGTCCTCGAGCGGCACCTGCGCGTCGACCACCGCGGTGCCGATCCGGGTCGGCGGTCCCGGCGGCCGCGCGGTCGCGTTCGAGCTCGTCTCCGCCACGCTTCCTCCTAGGGACGACGGTCGAGGAGAGCGGCGAAATCGTCGAGCGAGGCGTCTCCCCGGACCTCGAGTCGGGGCAGCTCGAGGAGATGGTCGCCCCAGGTGGCGCGGCGCCCGGCGGTGGTCACGCCGTATGTATATCCGCAGGCGCCCGCGTAGCTCTCGACCGCCACGTCGTAGAGGCCAAACGGATAGCTGACGCTGCTGACGCCTTGCCCCAATTGCTCTTCCAGAATCCGCTTTGACCGGACCAGGTCCCGGACCAGCTCCGCCTGCCCCAGCGTCGGCAGCGCCCGATGGCGGGTCGAGTGCGAGCCGATCTCGAACCCACGGGCGGCGAGATCGCGGATCCCCGCCCAGCCCATCAGCGGCAATCGCTCGCCGAGATCGTGGTCCCACTCGTTGGAGCCGCCGACCAGATCGGCGACGATGTAGAAGGTCGCGGTGAAGCCGAACCTCTCCAGCAGTGGCACCGCGTGGTCGACCAGGTCCGCATAGCCGTCGTCGAGGGTGATCAGGATCGGCCGGCCGGTCGGCTTCCGTTCGCCGCTCATCGCCGTCCGCCACTCTTCGAAGGTGATCGAGTAATAGCCTCGCTCGCGCAGCAGCTCCAGCTGCGCGGCGAAGCGGTCGGGGTGGGTCCGGTAGCGCGCCGTGGCTGCGGCTCCGTCGGCGGCGATCCGGTGGTACATCAGGATCGGCAGATCGGGATTGACCGCGTCCATCGGCTCCTCGAAGCCCGCGGGTTTCGGCGCTCCGTCCTCGGGACGGAACAGGGACGCTGCGACCGCCCCCATCTCGCCGTGCGCGGTGAGCGGCGCTGGCCGGCGGCGGCGAGGGCGCAGCCGGCGGCGCCTGGACCGCCGCCGATAGAGGCGGATCCCGTAGGCGGGAGTGCCGACCTCCTCGACCGTGTCGAACCATCCCGAGGCGCGGATCGCCGCGTCGATCGTCAGATCGCCGAACGGCACCTCGTCCCAGTCGAAGCCGCTTTGCGAGGGCGAGTCGGCCCTCACGCGGGCGTTCGCACAGAGCAGGTGGGTGCCGGGACGGCACCCCGCCACCAGGCGCGCGATCGTCGGCGCCAGCTCCTCCTTCGAGTCGAGCGCCACGTAGAAGGTCTCGCTGCAGACGATCAGGTCGAAGCCATCGGGGATCGGGTCGACCCTGAGGTCGAAGCGCTCGAAGCCGACGTTCGGACGATCGGCGCAGCGCGCCGCCGCGCGACTGAGGGCGACCCGCGAGAAGTCACAGGCGACGACGCTCCCGACCCGCTCGGCGAGGTGGGCCGTGAAGGCGCCTTCGGCGCAGCCGATCTCGAGCGCCCGCTCAACCCCGTCGGGGACCAGCGCCAAAGTCTCGGCGTACTTCTGCTCCTCGTAGGGCGAGGAGTCGTATTCCCAGGGGTCGGGCCGGGCGAAGAGCTGGTCGAACTCCAGATGCGCCAGGCGCCGCACCTCCGCCCCGGCGCTCTCGCCGCGGTCCCACGCCAGGGCGGGCAAGTAGGCGACCGGGCCCTCCCCGGACTCGAAGGCGAGCACGGGGTCGCCCGCGTGGGCGGCGCCCGCGAGCACCTCCTCGCGCGCTTCCGCCGGCAGCAGCGCGTAGCGGGAGGCTGAGGTCCCGAGCGGGCCCCTCGACCGCATCCCGATCAAGGTCGACTCGGGCGCCGCGCCCATCTCCGCCCGCGGGGCCTCCCAGCCTGGGACGAACCGCGGCCCGGCCTCCGCCCCAGGCTCCGACGCCTCGGCGCGCGCCCTTGCGGCGTTGGCGAGGATCTCCCCGACCGGGGCGCTCGCGGGCGCCACCGGGGCCATGATCAACTCTCGGACGATCGCTCGGCAGAGCTCCATGCCGAGCCCGGCGAGGACCGCGATCCGGAGCTCGGCTGGCTCGATTCGGGGCGCCCCGCCGACGGCCAGGGCTCCGAGCGGTACCCCGCCGAGGCAGACGCCGACGGCGCCCGGCTCGTCGTCCCACTCGATAGCGGGCAGCGGCTCGCCCAGCTCGACCGCGATCAGCTCACCCGGCGAGCACCGCACCGCCGCGCCTTCCACGGGCTCGGCGGCGGCGGAGTAGAACCGCGCGTTGGTCCAGTCCGGACGGCGGAAGAGCTCCTGCAGCATCACCGTCCAGCCGACCTCTTCGTGCAGCCAGTCGAGCCTTTCAGCACCTCTTGGCGGCGCGGCGCCGGCCTCGGCGAGCAGGGCCCCGCCGCGCAGGATCCGGCTCGTCCCATCGTTCTCCTCGACTTCCAGCTCGCGGTAGACGTGGCGCCCGAACCAGGCACCGAGGACCTGCCAGGGGATCCGCTCGGCGACCCGGTCAGCCAGAAGGCGCGGCGGGATGGTGCCGTCGCAGATCGGCATCGCCACGCGACCCACCTCGTTGCCGTCGACCGCCACCGTGAACTCGGCCTTGGCGATCGCAGGAGGCTGCCCGTTGGCAGCCGGAGGATCCGCCGCGCAGTCGAGCGAGCCGATGAACCAGGAGCCGATCGTCCGCGGCCGGCGGCGCCGGTCGGAGCTCCGCAGCAGTGAGTCGAGGGTCTGCCTCCCTACGAAGGCGAGCCAGCGCGAACCCGTCCAGCGCTCGACCTCGTCGACGAACCGCTCACATCGTTCCTGCAGGTCAGGTGGGAACTCGGGCCAGGCCGCCGCCACGCTGGCGCGCCCCTGAGCAACGGCGAAGAACAGGGCTTCGACGATCGCGCGGCCGTCGGGCTCGAGCGGCGACGCCCCCAGCTCGTCGAGCATCCAGGCAGGGTCCTCGCCGCGGGCGATCGCCAGGCCGGCGCTGTAGGAGCAGAACTCCAGCCGGGCGAGCGGCTCGGCGGTCGGCAGGACACGCTCGACCGGAGTGCCGAGCGAGGCGGCGAGGCGCGGGTCCTCGCCGTAACCGCGTTCGATCACCCGGAGGCCGTCGAACAGCATCCGCCGGCCGTCCCGGGAGGCCGACCGTCTCCGCATCCGGTAG